>JAKURJ010000042.1 GCA_022452125.1 Candidatus Poseidoniaceae archaeon | reverse complement strand
GGACAGGCCCACTCACCCCCGACGGTGATGCATTCCATGACCTGTCAAATTATTCTGCGAAGCCTACCGATTTCCCTGACAGAGCGCTGCGTTATGTTGTTCCAGACCAGATGCATCGTTTGCCGATTAGACAGATACAGGATAGAGTAATGCGAGGAGATACAATCATTGTTGACCTCAATGGTCTGATTCACATGGATACTCAAACCAATGCCTGTCGAAGGTCGCTGAAACAAATTGGAGATGAGATGAATATCGATATTTTTGCTTTAGATGAATCCGACAAACTGTTACTTCTTCCGGGAAGCGATGTTTCAATGGATGTCTCAAAGAATGATTTGGGACTAACCCCATTATTGATTTGAATATAGGTTTCAATTTTTTATATTAGGCCTATGAGTTGAACTCGGTTGGCATGGACGTTAGTACAGAGCGCAAGCCCCACTGGGCCGCTGGTTCTTACATCGATTTGGTCATAGCCGCCGTTGTTATGCAAATCTTATTTTTCGTAGCCACTTTTTGGGTAGGTACTTCTGGTACAGGATTCTACAATGATAATCTCAGAGAAGTCCAATATGTACTAAGGATGCAACTCGCATTAGGTTGGATGATGTGCATAATTGCAGGAATCAGTTTCAGTGTATTACCCCTCATTTACGACGTTCAAGGATTTGAAAAAAGCCTGATGCGAGTTTATGTGGGAATGAATGTGACAGGCCAGATTGCAATTGCAGCAGCAATTATGAGTAATGATTCATCGCTGTTCAACTCATTTGCTACCGTTGGAATCACATTGCTATGCGCTTCGATTATTTCGCTAATGTCGCCATCGATGACTATCTTCAGAAGCAAATCATCTAACGGAGATACAGTTGGACCTTTTTCCTATGCATTGGGAGCATTTTTGCCATTTCTCGGACTCATAACCACATTGTCTTGGATACTTCGAGATGAGCATTCTGGCATACTGGATTTTTCTGAAGGTTTGGTGTATGATTTCTTCATGCCACTTGCGCTAACTGCGCTGATAATTTCTCATATTAATCGCCGATTGGAATGGGAAATTATCAGCTCAAAAAATACATCGAGAGTTTTTGCAATCTATGCAGTTTTGCTGCTGCTAGCATTAATTTCCAAACCGCTACATGAGAGAGGGGATGTTTCAGTTCGAATAACAGCCATACTCCAATTCTTGCCTTATGTCTATATTTTCATCATGCTAAACCCTAAGAAAATCATTTCAAAAATTAGGCAAGGTAATCCGTACAATAAAATGGTTTTATCATCCACATTTTGGCTACCATTCATAGGTACAGCGGCATACTATGAAACGATGGCTTATGTCGAAACCACTGATGCAATGATGTCTTATTATCGCTGGATTCTAATCTTTGGAGTTGCATTCCAGGTACTATGGGGTTTCACATCCTACCTCCATGAAGACCATAAAAAGACTCCAATGCAAACCAGAAAGACGCAATGGTTCACATTTTCAGCGATCAACTTGGGAACGATAATTACAATTTACGCAATGATTGCGAGTTACCTGAAAGGTGAGGCAATAGAATCATACCCTCGCATAGCCATTGGATTATACGCTTTGGCATATTTATCGCTCCTGGTTTACTGGATTAAAGAGACATTCATTTGCTTGTATACATGGCACAAAATACCGATGTTTTACGACCAATACTTGGCATATCCTGAACAAGGTTCCGGGTTCAAAGAAGACTAATCGAGTAATCTCAGGGCACTAGGTGCAAAGCCTAGAACCGCAAGTTCGTCACCATCAACCAATTTGGCATGCTCTCCCATTTCGCCAGCTAGGTCGTAGGATCCTGCCTTCCCCTTCCAAGAACCGCTTCTGATGAGATGTGCTATTTCATCCACGGTTAACTCGTCGATTTGTACTACAGCACTTTCAACAAAGAAAGTCCAATCTCCACATATCTGAACTCCCGTGGCAGACCAGACCTGATGCCTTCGACCCGATAAACGCTTAATCATCGAGGCTGCGGATAATTCATCCTCTGCTTTACCAATGGCAACATTTGGGTCATCAGGGTCCTCGAGCATGGTATCCGCCACAACAACAGCTTGAAATCCGTGATTTGAAGGCACTGCGTCACTTTTTCTGCGACATATTGCTAGAACTTGTGAAGGTACTGAACCGGATGGCGGAGTCTCATCTACATCTGGCAAAGCCTCGATGTGAATGGGTCCAAATCTGTCATCGAGAATCTGTGCGCGACGCTGTGAAGCGCTGGCCAACCAGATTCCCATGAAAGTCTGGTTGGGGGTCACCTTGAAGAGAGCATCGCTGTTACACCCGAGTGGTGAGACAGCGTGAGTGACGTCGAAAGGATTCCAACACACATCGCAGGATTGGACGAAAACATGCAAGGTGGAATACCTCAAGGTCACATTTGTATTGTGGCTGGACAGTCGGGTGCAATGAAATCTTCAGTTACTTTCTCTCTATTGTATAACGCTGTACTGTATGGCGAAACCAGTGGAATCTATGTCACTCTAGAACAAGGAAAAGATTCCCTACGCTCACACATGTCTAACATGGGAATGAATGTTGACGACCCTAGAGTTCGCAACAGAATCGCAATCATCGATCTCTCTGATTTGCGTGTTCAACTAGATGAGCAAGGGATGAGCAACAGAATCGATTGGATGGGACAGTTGATCAAACAACTGACATCTTACAGGCAATCCATTGGATTTGAATTGCTGGTGTTCGATTCTCTTGGAGCATTCTTCACTTTGACAAAGATGGAGAATCCTCGTGATGAAATTTTCAGACTATTCGAGGCTTGCCGCCGCTTAGATTTGACTTCATTCTTCATCTGTGAAATGACTGGGGAAGACCACAAGCAGTTCGGAGAATATGGGGTTGAAGATTACCTTTCAGACGGTGTTATGCACCTGACAATGGAGCGAACCGGCGACGACATTACGAGGAAACTTGGTGTCATCAAAATGCGTCACACCCACCACAGGCTAGGTTATTCGCCGATTCTTTGGAGCCCTGAGGACCAAAGATTCACCATTAATTGAGTTCATTCAACTGTAACAGATTTGGCCAAATTACGAGGCCTGTCTACATCGCATCCCAATGCCAATGCTGTTCTGTAAGCGATTAATTGAGTCGGCATTACAGTAAGTAACGGGGTTAGAAGATAATTACATGCAGGTACTGGAATAGAAACATCTGCTTCTTCGGTAGCCTCTTCATCGCCTTCTTCGTGAATCAAGATGATTTTAGCACCTCGTGCACGGCACTCGTGCATTGAAGCAATGGTCTTCTCACGATGTTTATCATTTGGAAGAATAACAATTACTGGGCTGCCTTCTTCGAGAAGAGCAATCGGTCCGTGCTTCATTTCACCAGCCGGATATGCCAAACAAGGAATGTATGCTATCTCCATCAGTTTGAGAGCACCTTCACTAGCTACAGGTGCTGACAGTCCTCTACCCAAGAAAAGAACACTCTTCGCATTCTTCACAAGTTCAACCGCTTCATCAACCGGACCTGGATTAGCAAGATATCTTTCCATCTGTTCAGGAATCTTTTCGAAATCCTTGATTATTGATTGACCCTTTTCTCGAGAGAAAGAACGAGTTCTACCAATTCGAATCGCAAACAAAAGAAGTGATGCCACCATGTTTGTGAATGCCTTTGTTGATGCCACCGCTTGTTCGGGGCCACTGTGAATATACACACCTTGACCACATAAACGAGCAATAGTTGAGCCGACAACATTCACAATTCCGTGAACGTCTCCACCTTTGAGTTGTATCTCCTTGACCGCAGATAGTGTGTCTGCAGTCTCCCCTGATTGAGATACTGCGAAGTGAATCGCATTCGGATTTATCACGGGGTCATTGTATCTGAACTCACTAGCAACATGAGCAACTGCAGGAATACGGGCAAGGCTTTCAATTGCCAATTGACCTATCTTACAAGCATTCAATGCAGTACCACAGCCAATCAAACGAACGTGAGGTGTAGTTCTCAGCCTAAGAGGTTCTAGACGCAACCCCCCTAACTTTGCACTTCCATTTGCCATGTCAAGTCGACCTGTAATACACCTGCGTAATGCCTCAGGTTGCTCATGTATCTCCTTGAGCATGAAGGTTGGGAATCCAGCCATATCTGCTTCTCCCCATTCATCTTCAATCACTGTCATGCTAGTAGAAGACATTCCTCCTTCTAGTCGAGAGATGTCAATTCCATCTCGTGTAACAACTGCCATATCACCA
Organism: Candidatus Poseidoniaceae archaeon; assembly: GCA_022452125.1. Taxonomy (GTDB): domain Archaea; phylum Thermoplasmatota; class Poseidoniia; order Poseidoniales; family Poseidoniaceae; genus MGIIa-K1. The sequence goes on along the minus strand of JAKURJ010000042.1, from coordinate 8,109 downwards.
TCTTCAAGGAAATAGAAGTTCTGAGTGTGTTGAGAAAGAGCATGAGGGTCTGAAGAGATGAAAGATTCACCATCGCCTTTTCCAAGAATCAACGGTGAACCATTTCTAGCACACACGATAAGGTCGTGGTCCTTGAACAAAACACACAGTCCCCAAGTTCCTGTAGCTCTGTTCAGGGTTTGCCTTACTGCTTCAAGAGGTTCTTGCCCTGATTCAATTCCGATTGAGATCATGTGAACTAAAGCCTCAGAATCTGTTTCTGACTTCAACTCGAATCCTCTCTGTTCTAAGCGATTTCGAAGGTCTCGAGAGTTGTTGATTATTCCGTTATGAACAACTGCAATACTTTCATTTTCTGAGAGATGAGGATGAGCGTTTGCATCGGTTACCCCACCGTGTGTCGCCCATCGAGTGTGAGCAATACCTGAGTTCCCCGAAATGTGGTTAGGCAATATTTTCGATAATTCTGAAACTTTTCCTACCTTCTTGTGAACCTGCAGGTTACCATTTTTCACGACAATCCCTGAAGAATCATACCCTCTGTATTCCAGTCTTCTAAGTCCCTCAACCAGCAACGGTGCTGCAGCCCTATTGCCGATGAAACCAAAAATTCCGCACATGAATAACCCTCACATGTTGATTACTTCAGAACAGACTGGACAGTCCATCTTACGTAGGGTCATATCCTTCACAGTTATACTAGCGTTACACGAAGGACAGACAACTGTCTTTTGCGGCGCAGGAACTCCTGGCAGTGGAGGTAACATACCTGGGGCTGGAGGCATCGGTAGTTCTCCAGGCGCTGGTGGCATTGGTAATTCACCAGGTGCTGGTAATGGAGGTAAATCCTCTAACTTAGGCAGAGGAGGCATCTCTCCCGGTGGAGGTAATTCACCCGGGGCAGGAAGAGGTGGTAGATTCTTAGACAGGTTATCGAATATCTCTTGAGCCTCTCTGTCATTCTTTCTCTTCATTCTTCGCTCGAGACGCTTGGAAGCATTTCCAGCCTCGACCTTAGCTTCCAGTTCTTCGGACAACGACTGCTCGACTTCTTCTTCGTCTTCTAGGTAGACTGTCGGTATACTGCCACTTGAAACAACCAATTCGGATTCTCCATCAGAATCAATTGCGACCAGAGGGCCATCGTCCTCTTCTATTTCGATAAGTAACTCAAGGTCACCGGTTTCTGCAGAGACTTCCAATTCTTCTTCTTCACGGTGTGAGCGTCGAAGTACCACGCCCACCGATATGAATAGAATGAACAGGAACCCTCCTATTGCTCCTAATGCCATCATCTTGTCTTCACGAGTATCTCCCGGTAAAGGACTCAAAATGTAATCGATTATTCCACCGTCATCATCGCCACCTTGGTTTGGATTGATATTTGCAATCTTCATTCCACTAATCAGGCCAGAAGGCGATGACATGATCACAATTGCATCTTCACCGATGCTACCGGCGCCGACAACATTTCCTTTAGCGATTAGATTAGACAAGGAGATTTCTGAATCACCCACACTGTATATACCGTATCTGGTAACTGGGCCTAGAACTCCAATTTCATCGTGGAAGACCTTGATTTCGTCTTCTGACATGTGCATCATTACAATGTTTGTAGCACCTGGAGCGGAATTGTTGTTGTATGTGTCTACGGACCAAATTGAGTCTTGTACTACGCTGATTATTTCTGCTGAGCGACCGCTGCCTTCAATCCATGCTGATATCAGGACATCCTTGTCCTTGTGTTCTACAACCATCATTTCAGGCATACTCGCATCATCCCCAGCCGGTGCTTGGAAAGAGAATGGTGTCTGCGAAATTACACCATGAGCATAGAACAGACCAACTCTCTCGATACCGGTTACATCATCGCGCATTGCTTGGTACAGGATGTGGATTTCTTCGCCGATTCCCACAGCAATAGCGTCGCCATCTTGTGGCTTGATGTCAATGTCTGAAAGAACATTCATCTTAGTTGTCCAACTCGATGATTTCGCATCATTATTGTGGAGCATGAAAATATTGGTCACATCGTTCCATGAACCGCCTGTCAGGATATCTCTGTGGTATCCTGCCAAGACAATTTCATCACCATTGACCGCCATGTCGAAGCCCCAATAACTACCCTCGGATTGCTTGAGAGGCGTTAGGTGAGAGGTTGTGATACTCTTGTCACCTGCCATGCCAATGCTTGCAAGACCAATATCGGTCATCGTGTATCCTTGTTGGTCAGTGAATCTCTTGGTCCACGCCATCTGAACACGGTTGTCATCTCTCAAAACGAAAGCGAATTCTCCCGCCCAATTTGACTCGACCAGCGTGTCTCCAGGCATAGAGAAGCCAGAGGTTAGAGTTCTTGCGTGCAGTTCTCCGTTCTTTGTAGTGAATAGTAATCCTCCACCTTGATCACTTTCAACGCCATTAGGAATACCAACAAACCCGAGAACAGCTTCGCCATCTGAAAGAGTAAGTCCTGTCTTGGAACCTGTTGAGTAATCATCAACTACAACTTTGAATCGTAATTCTGAATGCTGAATATCTACTCCATTGCCTTCTAGGATAACTCTGTGTTTAACTACACCAATCGAGTCATGAGTATATGAGAACTGAGCTGTTGCACTACCAGAGGAACTGTCTGAACCAAGAATCAAGCGCAATGTCACTTCACCTTTGTCTACGAAACCAAACGGTTCGGTATCATCTTCCCAGGTTTGGAATCTCACCTTGATATCGGTTGCTTCTGTTCTACCCAAATTGTCAACTCTGACATTCACTGAATACGGATTTCCTGGCTGAGGAACACTCGGAGATGTAGTTACAGCGCTGGTCAAGAATCTCAATGTAGGTTCGAGTGGCCTTTCTTCAATTTCGAATTGGAATGTGTATTCGTTGTCACTAGTATCATCATTCATCAATCCGTTTGGATCGATTTGAATGGTTACATCATGCAAGCCCGGAGAAGTAGCCCACCACCATAGAATAACCGAGATGGTTTCACCTTGTTCAAGCCTCGGAAGTTTGCCTTCACTCGGGTAAGTGTTTGATTCACTACCTGGTGCATCGAGTTTCAAATGCAAATCTGTTGCATCCAAATCTCCTGTGTTTACCACGCTGAAGTGAATCTCCAGAATTGTTCCTGCGACGGCCTTGTTTGCCGGCAAGTCTTGGTCGAAAATCTGTACAGTTCCTTGGAATCTCAATTCTGGTGCTGCTGGCATATTGTCGATTGTAAATGTACGACGCACAATATCTGATTCGATACCACTCTTGTTGACCAACTTGATTGAAATTTTGTGTGAACCATCGTCAACCTCGGTTGAATCCCATGTGAAAGACCAATCTTGGGTTTCATAATCTTCCTCATCGAATGTATGAGCTAGTTCCCACTCTTCAGAGTCTACTCTGTAATGCAATTCACTAGGCTCAATGCCTTGTGCTGTTCCTGAGAATGTAACGGTATCACTGAGAACAGAACCGGATGAAGGAGAGCCGAAAGATGCAATCATACGACCAATTCTAACCCAGTTGGCGGCATTGGAAATCAAATCGCCATCGCCGACTGCTTGTGCTTCAATGACAACTGCAGTCTCTTCTGAGTCATACCAATCTTCAGGAATCATATCGGTAAATGACCAATTGTCATTGTTTATTGTAGCCTGAGTCCAATCCATCAGAACTTCTTCGTCCTTATCTTCATAATATTGAGTCATTCGAACACTAACGCTGTTCCAAGGACCAGTTCCGGAGAGTAATTCTCCTTGAATGCTCAGCATATTGCCTGTTAACCACCATGTGCCATTTTCAGGATCTGTGAGCGTAATACCCTCATCGGATTCGTTTGGTGGGTCAATTATGACCCCTCCGCCACCACCGGTTAGAGGAGAGCAGGTCCTGCCCAGCACGGTATCAACTGCGCATGAGGCATCCATCAATCCGAAGCCCCATTCATCGTTCCATCTATCTGAAACACTAGGCTCGGAAGCTGAACCTTTCTGTTCGCTTGAATTGCGGAGTATGTCTTTGACCTCCATTGGTTTAAGGCTAGAATCTGCTTGTAGCATCAGTGCAACAACTCCGGATACCAATGGAGTTGCCATTGATGTTCCATCTTTAGACTCATACCCACTATCTGCCTCTGGTCTTGGAGAACCAGGGAATGATGTGCCTGTCGCTGCTGAGGCCGAATATATCCCACTTCCATATGCTGTCAAATCTGGTTTTAATTCGTCCCAGTCGTCATCATCATTGTCACTGAGACGAGGACCTGAATTGGAATAAGATGCCATGAAATCATCGGTTCTGTTGATTGTATCGGAGTTATCTGCTGAACCGATTGTAATCGCACCATCTGCACTTCCTGGGGATGCGATTCTTTGTGTTCCATCGTTTCCAGCCGCTACAATACAAGCGATGTCATGGTCATATGTTGCATTGTTTACCAATCTTGATTCAGCGCCTGTTCCGTTGTCTCCATTATTTTGGTTGATCGGATTACCAATTGAACCGAATGACATTTGGCCAATCTGAATACCTCTTGCACCATTGCCCCAATCAGTATCCTTGTTGTTTATCATCCACTGAATTCCATTGATGGAGTTTTGTGAATTCGTACCACCACTATCGGTTAGAACCTTGATGTCGACAAGGAAAGCGCCGGGCGCAGCACCGATGTGTACTCTGCTTGAATCACCGGTACCTAGAGCAATCCCAGCAACGTGAGTCCCGTGGCCTTGGCCATCGTCAGGGTCTTGTGAACCATCTGGGTTGGATGCTTGGCTAGTTGCATCATAACCTGCTACCCACTTTTGGTCGTCATAGGAATTAGCGTCCAAATCCGGGTCATCATTTTCATCATCGAAGTCATTCAGTGAACGATGTTCATTGTCGACACCACTGTCCAATACTGCGATTACAACACCTTCACCATCGTATCCTCTGTCGTAAACCGTACCAGAGTAAACATCAGACGGTTGGATTCTGCTAGCAGGGTTAGCGCTCTGCAGTGTTGGGTACATGACATTCTGCATTTCGACAACAACAACTGATTCAATAGCATGGATCTCAAGAAGAGCGCTGACTGGAACGTGGTCGACTACAATCGAATCGATTGAATCCATAACTTGGAACCATGAACCTTCAGCTTCCCAGCCGTGGCTTCGCAGTAAAGCGACTAACTCATCGACCTCCTCTTGCCCCGGGTGCCATGCATAATCGACGACGATTGCAACAGTCTTTCTGCCATCTGCCCCAATTATCGCTGTTGTGGACTGAGATTCTTCTCCCGCAATCACCTGCTCAAGGCGATCGTCCATGCCATCAAAGTTTGAATCGGGGCCATAAGCAAACCACCAACCGTAATCCTCGGTTGAGAATTTATCTCCACGGAATGGCATCCTGTCTGCTATTTCTTCATCGATTTCTTCCCCAATTTGAGCCTCTTGAAGCGGCGTTGCGGAAGCGAGTGCAGACATATCTGCAATGAGAAATACTGTAGCCAGAAGTAGTGCTTTTAATCCTCTCATCGGACTCAACCCGCCCTACGGGCGGATTGCATAACACATGAACCTTGGGTGAATCCGAGTCCCTACGGGACTCAAGGCCAAGCAACATGGGAAGAATCGGATTCACATCGGATTCGCATTTTTTTCAGATGCAATTTTCCTCCGCAAACTGGACATTTTGCTCGATCTGCGATTTCTTCTAACCAGGCTTGACGTGTTTCTTTTTCATCGCCTTCATCATGAAGCCTCTTGACAAGTTCGTCAACCCCTTCGAATGGATTTTCTGCAGTGATTTCTCCCAACTCTATTTCACCCTCCCATTCGATATTTTTCTTCAAAATCGGCAAAGTAGCATATGCCAAGATAAAACCACCAAAGTGAGCTATGTGAGCAACGTGACTTACCTGTGACAAACCATAGACTTGCCAAGCCTTGAAAATCTCAAAACCAAAGTAGAATAAAGCGATGAATTGAACAGGCCATTTTCTTATCAAAATAATAGGGAAATATACCTCATCTTGAGGCCATCCACATAGGTAAGCCCCAAGGATTCCAAACGCTGCACCTGAAGCCCCTAAAGCAGGAGTATAGGAGCCCCCATTTGCAATTGTCCAAGCGATTGAACCACCCAGCAAACCGAATGCGTAAGAAATCAGCCATTTGCCTCGGCCTAATCTATCCTCAAGAGGTATGCCGACCAGTGCGATAATTACGATATTTCCTAGAACGTGAAGTGGACTATTCCATGAGTGTACAAATCCACTTGTTACCAAAGTGTGAACATGGCCGCTTTCAACCAAAGCGGGCACCATTACCACCCGCAAATACAGCTCCGTCAATTGTGAGGAATCCAATGTCCAACCCCAGAATAACTGAACGATATATCCGAAAAGTAATGACAAAGTCATCGCCATTGCGATTGATGCTTTATGATACCAAGACCATGCCAGAGGGCTGATGATTGCCGCCACCCAAAGCGCGAACAATAACTCCTCCATGTATAGGCGGAAGAGGCGTCGGCTTGAAGGCAATGCGGTTGCTCGCTCGGTTTGATGGGCATCATCGACTTATCCGAAATCTCCGTCGTCCGCGGACGGAACAAGGTCTTGGACAAGTGGACACTTTCGGTGAACAGCGGCGAAGTTGTGGTCCTTTCTGGGGAAAATGGATGCGGTAAATCAACCGTGATTGAAGCCGCGGCTGGATTGATTCCTTTGGAAAATGGGAGTTCTACAATTTCTGGCCAACTTATTCGCGATTCAGAAGGTCGCCGTGGCCGGACCAATTTCGGCCTTTGTTTGCAAGATGATTGTGTTATGGGCGACGAATTGGTTGGCGAAAGGATTCTCGATGCTGCTGGATACGATTTTGATATCGCACCTTTGCTGAAGATTTGGGGCCTGGATCACCGAATACACGATAGGGTTGCGATGCTTTCAGGTGGACAGCGAAGAAGAGTTGCGCTTCTTAGCGGATTGATTCCTGCGATGATTTCTTCCGAGTCAGTTGCGATTCTGCTCGATGAAGCAGACAGTGGATTAGATGATGATTCGGTTGAAAGATTGGCAAAAACTCTGAGGAATCTGGCTGCAGGCGGTCACTCTGTTTTGGTCGCAAGTCACGATTCTAGGATAATTTCAGCAGCAGATAGGGTCATTTCATTCCCGTTCACAAAAGAAAACAATGATGCCAAAACCGGCAAATTTTCGGTAATCGACAAGGGAGAGAAAAGAACTCCATACATCGGCCACCGTATGAATTTGCGAACACTATCTGGCTTGGCAAACAATGGTATTGCTGGCCTACTCACTCTAGGAGCGATGTTGGCTTTGCTCGACCCGGCACAACTGGAGGGTAGAACTCTGGCCGGCTTCATTCTAGCTCCTGCACTAGCCGCTGGACTGTGTGGAAATCCAGTACATCGGTTGGCAATGGAAAATCGTGCTTATGCTTGGTGGAGTACCAAATCGGCAGTTCCTCCGCACGCACTAATCCATTCTCTCGTAATATGTGGTGGACTGACCGCACTAGCGTCAACAATTACTACTGAGGTTGATTGGCAACTAATCGTAGCCGGAGCATTGCTCGGTGCAATAACTGAGTCTATTGTTGGCCTTCTTAGCAACGCAACTCTACGATTATCGAGGCCGAATGCGGTAATGATTCGATTGTTAACACCAATTCTGATTCTTCCTTGGGCGCTAGTTGTTGATACTCTAGCAGTATGAACATTGAAGATGTGCGCCTTACGGGCTTTAATTATGAAAATCAAAGGTGAGGTTGTAGCAATGCTCGGCTTCGCCGGAGCAGCACTGACTCTGTGGCTATGTATGGAATGGGCGCCCTCGGTCTCAATCAATGCATTCAAAGCACCAGAGGCACAGCGAATTTTCTACTGGCACGTGCCAAGTGCATGGGCCGCAATGATCGCATTTGGCATGCTCTTCGTCGGTTCAATTTATTGGTTCTTCAAACGCAGCGAATGGGCTTGGCGACTACATGTTGCAAGTAGTGAAGCAGGTCTAGCCACTGGATTGATGTGCATCACCTCAGGATGTATTTGGGGAGCTGCAGAATGGGGAGTTCCGTGGGATTGGTCAGATGTTCG
>JAKURJ010000041.1 GCA_022452125.1 Candidatus Poseidoniaceae archaeon | reverse complement strand
GATAATGAATTCATCAGTAGATGAAAGAAACCGTGCGCAATTTCTTATTGATGAATCTACAGTAATTACTTTCGGGGTTTCTTCCTTGTTGTGTTGTATCTTCATGATCGACCAATTCGAGATTGAAGGCATGTTTCTTTGGCTCCCCATGCTAATTTCGTTTGTAGTTACATCTTACATGGCAAGGAAGCTAGATGCAATAGTATCGATGATGATTTCCCCTGTCCTTTTGGTGTACGTATTTATTGCATCACTAATGGTCAATAGTACAGACGAAATGGCTTTTGCTAGTTTTGTAATTACAGGAGTTGTGATTGTTGAATTGATATACGGTTGGATAAATGACTCTGCGCAAAGATCGGTATTGAATCAAAGGGTTTTGATGGCTGCAATAACCGCAGGTTTTGGTTGGAATACAATTTTCACTTTCGTAGATTTGTGGAGTACTGGAGATAACTTCGATAGTGTCCTGCTAAACATATGTTTTGTAACCATAGTAATTTGGCTTATTTCTAGCGAATTATTGCACGCAAAGTATGGTTCCAAAAGCGTCAGTAGATTCTATGATAACTCTCTACCTGGACTTACGGCTTCTTTGATTCTTTTTGCTTGGCTACCAATAACATATTCTTACACATTATTCGATGATGGCCATATTTTCGCTGTTGCGTTTTATCTTGTTCTAGCGATTATATTTGCTAAAGGAAACCCATTCATTAGAAAGGAAAAACATGGAGTTTCACGATACCTTACCAGCTTGTTGCTCGTGATTGTTTCCGTGGTTAATTTCTTCATTTTTACTTTCGATGTCTTCGAAGAATTAGCATTCATAATTCTAATCCCAGTTGGAATTGTTGGATTGATTTTGGCTGTTGCAAAACTAGGCAGAAATACTGAAGCTCACGCTTAAGGTACTCGCTACTCAAAGTTGCTAACAAGCGTTGATAAGGTGGTCCTCAAAGCACCAATCGTGCAACTAGTTGATGGAGACAGACTACACAGCGTTGTACGCTCTGCGAAAGTGATTCACATTTTTGGGGCAGGGTTAAACCCCGAAAAACCAGCTCACAAAGCAGTTCATGAATTGAGCGCCAGAGGCTGGGCAATTGCTCCAATCCACCCTAGAGATGCAGGCTCAACAATCAATGGATTTCCAATTAGGCCCGGCCTGGACAAGGGAATCGCTCCAGAAATTGTAGTCCTATTTCTTGCACCGGAGAGAGCCAGGGGCGTTGTTAGAAATCTGATTATCAATCAAGATTCTGAGAACTTCCCGTTGGTTTGGTTCCAGCACGGTGCGGAAGACGGAGATGCAATTTCCGCATTGGAAGAAATGGGTGCAGACTATGTAATTGATGATTGCATAGTCGTGAACAGCAATACTAACGACATACACTGCGAAGATTCAATTCTACCTCAAACATGGTGCCTACAAACTGCGTCTGAAGACGGAGACGGTTGCTCAGTATGGACTGTGCATTCAAGCGATTCTGAAGTCGAAGTGAAGAATAGTAGCGAATTAGAATGGGTAGGATCTCTTGATGATCTATCAAAATCCAAGCACACTATTCCGAGATACATTAGGTCGCTCAAACAAAATAATGAATCACTTCTGGATTTAGCAAACAGGCTAGCAAACTAGCCCGATTTTGCTGGATGGATGAACATGAAAGCCGAAGATGTAGATGATTTGGCTTGGATTAAGTCGATGATGAAACAGGAGTTGGACTTACGCCCTCCTTCACTTGCGCAATTTGGCAAAAATAGCATCATTATTCGTAGTGATTCGGGAAAACCCACTGCCCATATGACCGTTAGCAATAGGTGGCAAGGGTATGAAATAAACAGCCTATTCGTAGACCCTGCACACAGAGGGGAAGGGCTTTCTCATGCCCTATTGAGTAAACTCAAGCAGAACCGTTTATTCTGTTACACAAGAGATTCGAGATTGCAATCCGCATTGGCAAAGGCTGGTTATTCAAGAGCTGTATTTCCAGGATCTATTGCTACGCTAAATCTAATTCTAACCAGAAGCACAATGTTTGCATGGATGTTTCTAACTTTAGATTTCAAGCGAATTTTCCATCAAATCAGACATCTATCGAAATACAAACTGTACATGAAAATAAACAAAGTGACAGACTAAATTGGCTACTACTCGGGAGTTAATACAAGGCGTTGTGACCTGGCAATTTCTCAATCAAAGCCGATTCGTCAGCCAATCTTTCTCTACACTTTGGTGGGAATGGAGCAACGCCAGCAAGCACTTGGGAACACCAAAATACTGTTCTGATCATAAATTCACTTAACCAATCAGTGGTATCATTGTTATTTGAGATTAGATCTTTGTAGCTTTTTAGGGATGAAATGACTTCGCTTATCCATGGGTGTCCTTCGGCATCGAACACACCTGCAGCGTTTGCTCGTGTAGATGCCTTTTCAAGCAACTTCTCCGCTTCATCAATCCAATCCAAATCTTTTGGATTTCCAGAGTTTGGACCATTATCCACTCCCTGCAAAATGGTGGCAACCGCTTCTGCTAACCATATGTCACCGTGATTTACTGCCCAACCCCAGCCGTCTTTCTTGAGAGCTGCTTCCCTAAATGTTGAAATTGCATTTTCCCAATCATTTTGAAGAATATACTCAATACCATCATACCACATGAATCTTGCAGTCTCTAAAAGCCTCTTTTGATAGCATCCATTCAAATTCTGCTCAGCATAATACCTGACATAATCATCACCAAATGTAAGAGCATACCCAAGATACAATTCGCATTCAAATAGAGTGTTTTCTAGTAACTTGTGCACATTCATATGGAATCCGCCAAGGTGAGCCCACCACCTGCCATTATCCAGTCGGGGATGATTCTCGCACAATTCTCTCAATAATTTCAGATCGGCTATCATCCCATCGCATACAGCACGATTACTAAGGCTCTGACTTTCCCAAAGATCCCACGTTCGGTTTAATTTTTTCAATAAATTAACAGCTTGTGAACGGGCTTTAGTCTGGGTTTTTTCAAAGGACTTGATGTCGAAATTTTTCCCAGGATTGTTGCCTTCGATTTCAAAATTTATTTCAAGACGGAGAATCCCTACATCGTGATTGTTCCAATCAATAGTGGATACTGCAACAAAACCAACAGAATATTCGGATTCCCTGTGGGGATCAAAATGTACCTTGCCACTTAGGCTTGCGTCATCTGAAAAAATAATTCCAGGGGGTAGCCTAACAAGAGTGGGATTTTGCATAAACCCAGATTTTCCTGCTAATTCTTCACTGAGTGAGAATTTTATTTCATCCCCAACCTTGAACTTACCCAAATTGAATTCATGGCGAGTAATCTTGAGATCATTTCTGATGGTGCAACGATAGTGCTCACTGTATAATTCAACGTATGACCAATCTTTTGGACAGTCATTACAACAGTGACATCTTCCTTTACGATATCGTTCGTAAGTGCTTTCGTTTGGGTCGTTATCGCAGGAAAGTTTGTTTTCTTTAGAATCGGGTTTAGACTGTCCAACATCAATAATCTCAGATTCAATATCTGCAAGAGCATCTTTTCGTTTTAGAATCCTAACATCCTCCACAGTTGCTTCTCTACAATACCTATCATTGTCCTCAGGCACGTAAATTAGAGTATAATTATCATCAAGAAGAACCTGATATGGGACAAAAATATCCTCAGCCCAAGTTGTTTCCCGGTAGTTTAGAGCAACAATTCTTCCAAGCTTCCAACCTTGTTCACCGAAGTTGCACATTACGGTTGTTCCTACTTTGAAACGATATTCTGCCATGTATATGCCTCTGGTGATACAGTGAAATCTGGTCCCCGCTCCCAGACTTGAACTGGGGACACCCTGGTGTCTGCTGAGACGTTTGGATTTTCCAACTACAGCCAGGTGCTCTACCAACTGAGCTAAGCGAGGCAATGTCTGCGACCAGCCTCGTGTATATCAATACTTCAGAGTGAAATGGCAGCGAAAATAGGGTCGCGAAATGGGCTCGCGACTGAGGCTCGCGAGCATCACGGTTAATAGTGAAATGAACAGCCTTGTTTTTCTCGGAGGCGTAAGGGATGGGACCCAATGCAACACGCACAACTAGGCCGGCAGACCAATCGTTGAATGATATGGTGGCTTCACTCGCACAAGAGGCAATTGGAAAAGGCTCTACTGCATTGCTAGATGAAGACATGGGTGGCTTTGGAGTACCAAATCCCCGCATATTGATTGTAGGCTGTGGAGGTTCAGGAAACAAGACCCTAAATCGAATTACTCACCTTGGTGTTGAAGGAGCAGTTACGGTTGCAATAAATACCGATAAGCAGCACTTAGATCACACTCGTGCTTTGCAGAAATTATTGGTTGGCAGGCACATCACAAGAGGACTTGGAGCTGGAGGAGACCCAGGAACTGGTCGCAGGTGTGCTGAAGCAGGCCGTGAAATGATCCAGAAAATTGTAACTGGAGCGGACTTAGTTTTCATCGCTAGCGGATTAGGTGGAGGTTCAGGAACCGGTATCTGTCCAATCGTTGCTGATGAAGCAAAGAGAGCGGGTGCGCTTGTTGTCGGTATCGTGACCACTCCATTCCATGTCGAGAGAAGACAGAGAATGAACAGAGCATTGGAAGGTTTGGAGAGCCTGCGCCAAGTTGCAGATGCTGTATTGGTCTTGGACAACAACAGATTACTCCATTTCGTTCCAAACCTACCTCTGGATGAGGCTTTCTCAATCATGGACCAACTGGTTGCAGAAATCGTTAAGGGAATTGTTGAGACAATCACCCTGCCTTCTCTAATCAATCTCGACTTCGCAGACGTAAGAGCGATAATGAACAATGGCGGCGTCACTATGATGCTGTATGGTGAGAGTGACCGTGGACCTGAAGAAGTTGTTCATGAAGCGCTAAACCACCCATTGCTAGATGTCGATATTTCAGGTGCAACCGGTGTACTAATTCATGTCACAGGTGGCAAATACATGACTCTTGAAAACGCATCTCAGGTTGTTGACTTGATGACTGCAAATGTTAGCGACGAAGCAAATGTCATCTGGGGTGCTAGACAAGACCCTGGATTTGGTGATACAATCAAAGTCATGGCAATTATCACTGGAGTTGGTGGTTCAGAGATGAGAACTGCAAGAATGACTCCTGACAAACTTGGAGACATGTTGAAACTAACTCGGTCTAAATCTCAAAGCGGAAATTCGGTCGGATTTCAGCGCTTTGACTGATGCAAGAACATAGCAAGGTCCAAATCCATGCGGTGTTAAGGACAATCTATGCGAGCACGCAGTGCGATGGCGATTTTGTTGGCTCTTTTAGTGAGCGTACCAGTAGTTGGAGGCTCGACAACATCTGCTATGCAAGATGAAGAAATAACCGACCCGTGCATGGAAGACCCTAAGCAGCCTTGCGAAAATCAGACCGTTTTGCACCTATGGTCGAACGGCCAATCCACATTTTGGTCACACTTCAATGCAAATGAAACTAACAATGCTGCAGACAATCTCTATTCCCAGGAAAAGAATCAAGGCGTCATAAATATTGATCAAAGGTTCTCGATGAATCCTCAAATGAGTAAAAGGTTGAACATGACTCTTGACGGAGAAGTACGCATTGTTCTGAATATCTACCTTGAAGGGGATTGGACAAATAACGACAACCAAGGTCCATGCACAAACGATTGTGAAGAGCTAAACGTAACCCTTTGGGCTGGTGCAACTGCAATCGTTAGGCAGCATGTTCCTCAAGTCTCAACCGGCTGGAACCCGATCACAATCACCCACAGAATAACCCAAGAGCAAGTACTCTGGGATGCATCAACTGCTAATCCATCTATTCAAATTGAAATGAAAGTTAAGGGAGATAGGCAGCAAACATCTCCGATTACTGTAAGCGGTGAAATTGCAAATTTCTCATTGAGATTATCTGGTGATGGTAATACCCGTGTCGAATTACCAATCGACCCTGCGTCTTGGGATGAAGCATTCCAAGCTGGTGATGACGGTATGCCTAAGGCAGAAGAACAACCAGGATTCCTATTCATGGCAGCGGTTGCAACAATGACTCTTGCCGCTGTTTATCTGCCAAGCAGAGAAGAAGAATCACAAGACAGAAGAAATTGAAGCGGAATCTAATCCCGCTTCATTCTGGTCTCCAGTTGTTAGATTCTTGATACTACATCGAGAGTTTTCTAGGTCTTGAGGGCCAACGATTACAACATTGGTAAAACCATTCTTTGAAGCCCAATCCAGAGTCTTGCCGATGTTCTTTCCTCTAAGGTCCAATTCAACAATGTGACCCAAGTCACGTAATTCTTTGACGATAGAAAGCACTGCATGTGCATCAATTTTGAAAGGCATTACCAGCGTACTTGGTTTTGGTGTCTCGCCAGGAACTACCTCGCTGCGACCTGCTCTTTCTGCCTGAGCCTCAAGCGCAAGTAAAACACGGTCGAACCCAAGTCCGAAGCCACATGAAGGGTCTAAATCTTCTAAGCCGAATAAGTGCAATAGCCTGTATGAGCCGCCTCCAAGAACTTGGCCTTCTCCACCAAGTTCTGCAACATTGACTTCGAAAACCATGCCTGTGTAGTAATCCAATCCACGGGCAACACACAAGTTGACCTTGAGCGAAGGCGGTGTTGGGGCAAGAGCGGTTAGCGCTGCTAATAATTCAGCCAACTCATCCAATGAGTCGTGCGATACTTCCAATGCCGTCAAAATCTCTCTAGCCGAATCAAGAGTTTCTGAACCTCCATCTAATTCTGAGAGATCGCGCAGGTTGTCAAGTGCTGAAGATGAGATTCCATTAGCGGCAAACAAATCTGCTAATCCAGCCCAATCTCCCTTGTCCAGTAGCCTCATTGCACTGGCTACTGGCGGTTCTGGTTCGCCTTCTTCTGATAGGCCTAGACCGGTTAGGATATCTCGTAATACACCAACATGACCGATTCGAACTTCGTAGTCTACAAGTCCAGATGAGTCCAACATATCGATTGCTAAAGAAACAACCTCGGCTTCTGCTAGCGGGCCACTTGCCCCAATTAACTCGACACCGTACTGGAAGAATTCGCGGTACCTGCCTTTCTTTGATTCTTCGTATCGGAAACATTGTCCAAAGTAGGAAAGACGTAGTGGTTTTGGAGAACTTCTCATTTCTTCACTGATCATTCGCATTACCGGTGCAGTTAATTCTGGGCGTAGAGTTAGAGCTCTGTCAGATTTGTCTTGGAAGGCATACAGTTGCTTGACAACACCAGGTCCTGATTTTGCTGTGAACAAGTCTAGAGATTCAAAGATTGGAGTTTGGACTCTCTTGAAACCGTGTGATAGTGCCATGGATTCAAGCAAATTCTCGAATGCTAAGCGCCTATTCATCACCTCCGGGGTGAAGTCCCGAGTTCCACGTGGCCTCTGCACCATCGCCCCAAGGGGGAAGCATCCAGCATTTCACATAAGCGGCTAAAAATTTGCCAAGAGGGGAGTATTGGAACCCGCACAAAATACTCAGCAGGAGATTATTCCTCTTCTGACAGACTGTTAAGGTCTGGAGCATCGGGAACTCCTTCAGTCGGTTTGTCTAGATTGGACATTTTCTGGATAAGTTCCCAATCTGGCTCATCGGGACTGTTGCTTGGCTTCAATGCATTATCCAAGGTTAATTCGATTACTTCAGTTTCTTTCTCCTCCACAATTGGTGGAGCAATTTCTCTCTCGACTGGCTGAATAGGTACGTCAATTCCTAATTTGTTCCACACTTCAGCAGATTGTGTCTCATCTAGGGATTTACCTGCACGTTCTTGCTTCTCTTTCTGCCTCATTTCGAACTCTCGTCTTGCAGTTTCTTCCGCTTCCACTTGGGCTTCAATGCCAGCCCACATCTCTGCTTCTTCAGCTTCGATTTCCTTGCGCCTGAGTACTTCCATAGCAAATTTACTGGGCATGTCGAATCTCTTCCAAAACCATCTAACTATTGGAATTAGAGTAAGAGCAATCGCTAAACCTATTCCTATCATTTGGAATAGGCCCAATGCCATAATTTCACCCCACAAATTGTCTCAGTCTCAATGAACTTCTCTGCTCATTAGATGCTCCCAACCTTCAGGGTATTCGCCCAGTTCGACAACAAGTTCGTCCGAGCCACCAGGTAGCATCGAAATATCGACTTCTGCGCCTTCTGGAATATTTCTGAAGAGAGGTCGTTCTACCAACTTGTGATTGAATGCAATGAATCCGACTGCTACGATTCCCCAGAAAAGCAGGATGATTGTGATTCCTGAAGGGTTTGTAGGGTCCCAAACATTTGGAGTATTCGCAATCATATCTCCAAAGTATGACAAGATTAGTACAGAGAACAAGAACGGGAATGCTAGGTACATCAGAAGATCCCACCAGCGTCCAATCCAGATGTCATTATCACCAGTGTTGATGAAATCATCACGGAATGCAGAAACACCAACTCCGAGATAGCCTCCAAGTCCGGGTGCTGCTTCACCTGCTTCAACTTGAGAGCGCCACTTTTGGTAACCATATTTCCAAATCGTAAATGCGATGAATAGACCGCTGAACATCAGTCCGTATCCCCAAATGTGGTCTTGAACTTCCAGGAATTGAGGGAAAGCAGTACCATCATCTGCCATAGTAATCCATAACATCGCTGAAGGTAGACCGAAGATGAATATTGCAACCGAAGTTAGCAGAACAGATTTCTCACGCTCATAACCATGGTCTACGAAATTTCTAACACACAGTTCGACGGTTGAAATCATCGACGTAATTGCAGCGAAGGACAGCGCCAAGAAGAATCCTGACATCATTACCCATGCACCTATTCCACCACCTGGAGCTTGTGCGAACACTTCCGGTAGTGCTAGGAAAGTGATAGCGGATGAGCCTCCTGTAACAGTGTCCAGAGGATTTGCAGATACTGCGAAGATTGCAGAAAGTACTGTCAATCCAGCAATGATTGAAATCGAGTTGTTAGCCAATCCCATTGTGAAAGCGTTCAGGGTCGTGTCCTCATCTTTTCTCATGTAAACAGAGTAAGTGATAACCATACCCATACCTGCAGAACAAGACCATGCAGATTGAGATAAACCGTTGATCCATATCGCAGGGTCGCTCAATGAACTCCAGTTGACAGTAAACATGAACAAGAAGCCATCCAATGTTCCATCAGCCATATCCATGTACAGCGATAGACCGAGAGACATGAATAAGAGAACGAATAGTGAACACATAAGTATTACGTTGACCTTTTCAATGGCTTTAGCCCCTTTCCAAATCGCCAACAATGTGATTGCAATAACCAAAAATTGGAAGAAAATTACCGAACCTGAGGATTGTAAGAATTCATTCCACACCAATTGAGTATCGACATTTTCACCAACCAAACCATTGGTTATTCCAAGTTGGAAATATTTCAGACACCAACCTGCGACAACCGCATAGTAAAATCCGATTGCAGTTGAAATCCAAGCTGTCCACAGTCCCATCCAGGCATACCCTTTACCCGCGAAAATACGGAAGGTTCCGATTGTTCCTGTACGACTTCGCTTACCAAGTGCGAATTCCGCAATAACCAATGGGATAGACCAAACGAATAGGAAAAACAGCCAGGGAATTAGGAATGTTCCACCATCATTAGCACCGACCATCCTAGGGAAACGCCAAATGTTTCCAGTTCCAATTGCAGCTCCAATTGCGGCGAAAATCAGCCCCATTCTGCCACTGAACTCATCAGAGGATTGGCTCATGAAGAGCCCTCCTTAATCTCCTCAGCTTCGATAAAAATCGATTCTGGAACAAGAACCGCATCCATTTCATCTTGGTCATCCATCATCATTCTCAAACAGACACCTAGGCCACCCCAAACGAATACAGCGATTGTAACGAATAGAACCATTGAGCCGAAAACAGTACCATATGGTGCTCTGTAATCGATTTTTATCTCATGATACTGGGAGTTTGGAGGATATTCAATCTTCTGAGTTCCCCCTAGCGTGGATACCATTGCTTTGTAGTGCAAAAATCCGGATTCGTCGTCTTCGATTGGAAGGTTAGCTACTACCTTGTACCCCTGTCCACTCTCGTTCAGAAGTTCACAAGTCTCTCCCTTAGCAACGGAGAATCCTGACATTGACCAACTTTCTGTGTACCACTCTCTAGGGCCGTAATCGGACTGTTGTCTACTTGGTTTTACCATTCGATACATCACGTGTGAATTACGCATTTCAAGGTCTATCGAGAATGAGTTATCCAGACACATTGCTACTGGGATAGTTCCTGATGCAGGAATGTTCAGTTGGCTTGGACTCTCTAGAATTTGGTTTCGAACAACATTAGCCATTGCCAAATCTGCTCTTTCTCTAGGGTTGTCAGCAATCTTTGCCATGTAGAAAGCGACTCCATTGTTTCTTACTGCAATGTGGTCTATGTCATCTTCATGTTGGTGGAAAGCCGTTCCAATTTCCATAGTGTAACAGTAAGAGTCGTGAACACCGTAATGCCAATCACAAAAATCACCGGTAGTTGGGTACAAGTCAGAAGATTGCATGTTTGTGTAATCGGTCATCTCAGCCATCTGGTCTCCGTGGTATACAAGCTGGTCATGGTCAACGGTTTGACAGCCTGTGCAATGACCCCATGGATACAGTACCAATTCAGAGTAGGAGTGGTATGTTAGAGTCGCTTTGTAATCAGACGCTCCGTCACCATCATCATCGTTCATTTCTGTCATATCTTGAATGAACTTAGTTTCGGGTTCGGAGTTGCCACCAGCCCAATCTTCGTCTGTTTTCCCGTCGTTGTCGTCATCTTCGCCATCGACGTTGTCCTCGTTAACAAGGCCGTCTCCATCGTTATCCGTAGTGTCGTAAGGACCAGTGTATACATCGTTATTCGTAATACCCGCTCTTTCGTCTTCGGCAGGAGTGCATGTACCTGGAATTAGAGGGACTGTTGCTCCCAACGGCCATCCCCACTCAAATTGATAATTGCGGTTTAGGTCTACACCATCGCAATCCTCATCCACTTCCTCATTCTGATCAGGAAGAGGTTCAGGTCCATTATTTCTCAAGTTCTTTCTCCATCCGCCGCTTGGGCAAGATTCCCAAGCTGGTGCGGGACAAAATACTGTTTGGTCGTAGATGAACCCATCAGTATTCAGTAGAGGAATAAGGTAAATCTCACGGTTATTGATTAGGTTGGTCAACTCGACTTCGCTGAAGTCTTCATCGACTCCAAAGTCTCCGGGGTTGCATGGTTTTCCATCGCCATTACTATCCTGATACTTTTCTTCAAGAGCAAGGCAATCTCCATCATCATCGACATGGCCATCTCCATCTGCATCACCCCAAGGGTCCTCGTCAAACTGACCGTCTCCATCGTTGTCTACCGGTCCGCCATCGTAGTAGTAAGCAACAGTTTCCAAGAACAACATCGGAGTCGTGTGGCTCATCCATTCTCTTGCGTGATGGTTACCAACAATCATTATGTCTGGACGGTCTTCGTAATTTCCAGTATCGCCATTAAATTCGTTATATTCTCCACCTTCAACATCACCGGTAATCTTCAACCATGGAGAAAGGTGTCTGTACTCCCATCCCTTGTAAGTATCAGCAGTAGTCTCTTCACCTCTGGCGTTAGTGCCACCGTTTAGTCCTTCATGGAATTGGATGATTTCAGGGTTATCTCGAGCGATTTCCATCATCCTTGCTCTAATCGTTTCAAAGGTGTAGTACTCCTTGAATTGCATCATTTCATCGCCACCCCATGGGAAAATATACTCACACTGAGGGTTGCCTTCTGAATCGAATTCGCAAGTGATGTACTTGCCTTCATCATCTTGGTCCCATTGGTCCCATGGCGCTAGACCTTCATCGTCATCTGCTTGCATGTAAGCTGAACTTACAGCAGGTGACAAAAATGAAAGTAAAAAGGGTAGTAAAAGAATCGTTAGCGAAGTCCTTCGTGATTCAAATTGCATGGCTACCGGTTTGGCCAGCACCCACCCCCTCTTCAAAGCGTCGTGTGAATGAATTAGCCCCTTTAGGGGGCTATTGTCTAGAAATCCATACGAAAACAACATCATCCTTAGTATCACAGAGGACGACATGCAGAGAGTAATCGAAGCCATTCCAGGCCATGACAAAGAAATTTATGGGTTAAGCATGGAAAGCGTAATCGCAGCCTCAATTTTAGTAATTTTGATTCTAATTATTAGAGAAATTACAGGGCTCATTTTGCCCAGAATTTTCAGCAGTGTTAGCGTCGGTAGCGAAGTTGCAAAACAAGCACTATCTAATTCAGGCAAGGCATTGGGTGTAGCTGCTGGTTGTTGGGCCGGTATTTTTTTTTTATTGTTTAGGATTTGTGTGTTATCTACACT
>JAKURJ010000040.1 GCA_022452125.1 Candidatus Poseidoniaceae archaeon | reverse complement strand
CCAAAATATTTCCTTAGCGTCCAGATCTTTTACCCCTACTCCAAGGTCCAATTCGTCCTGCAGATCGGCTAGGGCCTGTGATGCAGCTGACGGTGCTGGTGCTTGAACCATCGTCCTGTCGAGTGGTGAAGGAGCGGGTTCTTCGATGGTTTGAACCGGTTCCGGGTTGTATGCAGGGGCTGGCTGTTGAGCCTGGTATTCGTGTTGTACTGGTTGAGCGTAGGTTTCAGCAGGAGCAGGTGGAAGAGACGCAAGGTATTGTTCACCATAATATGCCCACTGTTCCATTGTCCAGCCTTGTGGCAGGCCGGTTGCAGGAATTGGCGGGCCAGCACTTGCAGCTTCTGGGGCTGCTGCAACTGGTTCAGGAACATCAGCGCTTGTTGCAACTGCTGGCGGGCTTTCACCCCACATAGTGTCCGACATTTCTTTGGTCTCGTAAGGAACGGAATCAGATTCTCTCCCTCGAAGTAGCAATACTACAACTAGAAGGACGATGATTACTCCCAATGCAGCACCTACTGCGGTAGAAGTTGTCATTCCAAACAGTCCTTCAGATGGCTTTTCTTTGACTTCAACTAGTACAGATGCTGTGCTTGACCTACCGTCATCATCAGTAACGGTCAGGTTGACAAAGTATTTTCCAGGCCTGTCGAACTTGATTGTGAATTCTTCTCCTGCTCCATCTTGAGTTGCACCTTCAGTGTTAGGGTCGTCCCAAATGAATTGTAGGCTACTTCTGTCGGTAGGAGAATCAGATGAATTTGTCCCATCGAAAGTTATTGATTCACCTTCTGTAATCAAAAATCCACCTTCTGGAACAAAGATATTAGCAGCTGGTGGCCGATTTACAATAGTTACATCAATTGAGAAAGAATCTGTTGCATTGTCATCATCCCATACATTGACGGTGATTGTTCGCAGTCCAGGAGACGTCCATGAAAATACAAGGTCGGGACCTTGCACATCACAGTCATCGGTTGGAATTCCATTTTCATCAGTATCTATTGACACGATCAAATCCCAGCAATACATCAATTCATCTTGGTCAGCAACGTCGGTTGCAAAAGCACTCAGATTGAGTACTTCGTCCTCGAATAGGGCCTTCTGCGCAGGCAGTGTATCTAGAACTGGTGCGATATTGTTCACACGCACGTAGCCAAGGATATCCTCGCTGGTTTCACCATCATCATCGATGGCGAATGCTCTGATGGTATGCAATCCAGAAGTGCCCCATGATGCAGTTATTGCGGAATTGGGTCCTGATGTCGTAACCGTCCAGTTTTGGTCTGAATCGTCAGGATACCATGTAATCAACAGGTCTTCCCTGTCAGACAAAGTATCGTCTGCATCGATTTCAAGAGATGCTACAACATCTTCGTCAATATTCCATGTTCCATCTTCGTCAGGAAGATACGGAATCCCATCAATTGAGAATCTCATTTCTCCAATTGTTGGTGCTACATTCAGCACTTCATAGGTGAAGAAATCAGAAGTCGTAGCATTGTCATCATCAATGACAAGAACTTCTACTGTGAAAGTACCTTCTTCTTCGGGGGTGAATGTACATTCAGGGCCGAACAATCCTTGGTTGCACGTGCTGTTTGGCCATGTTATGTCTACATAATCTCCTTCTTCAGAAATCGTATCTATGTCACCACTGTCGGATGCATTGAA
Organism: Candidatus Poseidoniaceae archaeon; assembly: GCA_022452125.1. Classification (GTDB taxonomy): domain Archaea; phylum Thermoplasmatota; class Poseidoniia; order Poseidoniales; family Poseidoniaceae; genus MGIIa-K1. Next base: position 10,790 of record JAKURJ010000040.1, on the reverse strand, counting down.
GGTAATTGGTTGCCCAGCATATACGGCAGGTGTGTCCGTTGTTAGGTTCACATACGGGGCACGGTTTAGGATTGTGGCATTCATTACCATCTCGATCTCATCGAGTTCATCATCCACTACGGTTACCTTGACTTCCCAATCTCCATCATCAACCCATGACCAGTTAGCCATACATGATGTAGAGTCAATGTATTCAGTACGTATTCCATCTTGTATCTCGAAGTAACACTCGACCGGTCCTCCATCTACGTCATATGACGTTGAAGCGTCTATGGATACATTCTCAAACGTGTATACATTGTCTGCAAGTGTCATGACTGCCACAGGCATTCTACCGATGAAGATGTCAAGAGAAGCGTAATTGTTGGTTCTGTTTGCATCTGCTGTGACGGTCTCGTCTGGGTCAACGACAAATGAAAGGGTTTGAATGCCGATTGATGCATCTGTAGGGACGGTCCAATTGACGTCAACTCTACCTTCAGAATATGGCCCTAGTGCAGGCAGGTTTCCTCTGATTGTTGCCCCATCTGGAGTTGTGATTTCCATTTCAGTAGCCGGAGAAGTCAATACTCCTCTGTTTTGAGCAGGGACAGAGAAATGTATGCTGTCACCGGGAAGTGCATTGTATCCACTCGCTTGGTTTAGAACAGTTGAATCGTTCCCTCTGGTTCTGGTTACAATCATCGATTCAGCCTGTGCGATTAAATCTACACCGACTACGGAGAGATCCATCACTATCGTGGCAGCGCCAACGATTTTGTTTACTGGGTCCCAGATGATTACACCATTACTAGTCCAATCATCGGAGGCTGGAGACGAATCTTGGAAAGAACCCACATCGAGGTCGGGAGTGACCTCTCCGTTACTATCCGTTGTCAGACTCATAATCGTCCCTTCAGATTCGTAACGAAGCTGTAGATTGGTTCCCACCTCATTATTTCCGTTGACCGTCATGTGACCTACAACTTCCTCAGTTGCATTAGGTAAAATTGCGACAAACTCTGGTGTGACTTCGATGTTGATGTTCCTTATTCCGGGAGATGAACCAATGGAGACTCCGCCCGAATCAGCAGGTGTGTATGTTTTCAGTTTCCAATCGATTTGGAATCCAGCAGGATTTACAATTCTGTACCATGCATAAGACCTGACTGCAGGGCAATACCACTCAAATCCACCAGGAGAGCCGGTGTTGTTCCAGTTGTTTACTTTGTATGAATCAGAGCAGCCAGTGTAAGCTATACCAGAGCCATCTTCAGTAGGCTCACCGTCAGTTGTGACTTGGTATGTTGTGTTGTCTTCGATGTAGGGGGTATCGAAGGATGTTGGGTCGAAATAGTCAGACGAGCCGGTTACATTTGTTCCAGATTCATAGGAACTTACCCACTGATCGCCGGTTCTTAGCGGGAAATCATACTTCTCTCTAGGTGGCTCATACACGGTTGCAAATGTAATGTCTGCCAAAGTTGTGGTTAGCAAACCTATGTTGAACAGTGCGAAAGTAACATCCAATGTGAATGCTGAATCCCACATCGAAAGGTCGCTAGCTCTGAGAATATCAGTTCCGTCATATTCAATATCCAATCTTCCAGTTTGGCCCTGCAGCGTAGCACCACTGTTTCCAGAAGTGAAATCGCCTTCGATTTCTATTTCATAAACCAAGGTTTGGACGCCTTGAATGTCTTCGAATCTAATGTCTACAACTTCCATAGTTGTATCACCTGTTAAGGTGTTCAATGATGCTGAAACGTTAGCTTGCTGGATTAATTGAGCAACATCGAATTGAGTTTCATACACCCACTTGTCACCGATTCGCCACGTGGGGACATCATGAACTCCGTTGTTCTCCTCACTGAATTTGATAGCATCAGGAGCATCTAATTCTTCTAGCATCGATAGAGGTCCATACGCAGTCATCAGAACGATGATAAAGATGGGAATGGCACTTCGCATGATAATACGAAGACCTCATTACATTTCATACTGTCCTTCATCAGTTTGTCCCATTTCTGCATACTGATGTCCATAGTGTTGCCATTGCTCCATGCTCCATCCGTCTGGCAGACCTTCTTCTGGAACTGGCAATGCTTGTGAAGTCATATCTGTTTGAGATTGAACGGAATCAGATGACTGGAATACATCCATTGCTGGCGCTTCCAAAGGTGCTTCTATTACTGGTCCATCATCATCGTCCCAAACCGATTTCTTCTTTTTCTGTCCCCGCTTTAGCAGCATTGCTACTCCGGCGATAACTATCGCAATTAGCATCAATTGAATGAAAGGATTCGCCTCTTCACCAGTTAGCGATCCCATGACTTCCTCGAAGGCAGTCATGTCCGGTGAATCGACTTCAACAACCATGGTTTTGCTACTCGGTTTCATAATTTCTTCATCCCATGCTATGGCCTTGATTTTGAACTTACCAGCACGTGGGAATTTGTATTCGACTTTGGAACCAACAAGGTCGGCATCATTGTCCTTGATCCCGTCTCCATCGCTATCTACGGAGCAATCTATGTCCCAGACAACGGTCAGATACTCTCGATCGATTAAGGAATCTCTAGTCATTGATGCATCGAGGGTAATAATTTCACCCGCAATCGCTTTGCTAGGTACATCTGTAAGCACAATAGGTGGTAAGTTCAGAACAGTAATTGTGGCTGAGGAGGAGTTTCTTGCCCCATCATCATCAGTTGCATGGAATACTACATTGTACACTCCAGCATTTTGCCAAGACCAAGTCAAGTTATTTCCAGGCACATCACAATCATCGTCTGCAGAACCGATTCCATCAGTATCCGCTCCTGGGTCAATATCCCAACATACAATCAGGTCCTGCATGTCCGAAACAGTGTCCCATGCTATGCCAGAAAGACTGACACTTTGCCCCTCGGCTACGGCCATAACTTCAGGTAATTCCTCGATTTGTGGCTCCATATTTTGGACATCAACCCAGCGCTCGACCCATCCACTATCTTCACCTTCAGAGTCGATTGCTTTTACGAGTATAGTCTTCATTCCAGCATCTGTCCACATAGTAGGAACTCTAGATTCTCTTCCGTCAGTGCTGACACCGAAAGACCATTCGTAGCTTAGCCCCGATAGGTCGTCGATTGAATCTTCAGCTCTTGCAGATAACTCGACCATTTGGTCCTCCTGTACGTGCCAGGTCATCTGTCCCGTCGCCTCGATGAGGTTGTCATATTCATCCCGCATTGTTACTGCAACATCGTGCGGTGCGATATTTGTGAATTCAATATCGATTGTTGCATATGTTTGGTTACCGTCGTCATCAGTTCCCACTGCAGTGAATGTATGCAATCCTTCCTCCCATGCAGTTGTAGTACAGACTCGCGTGTAGTATCCTTCATCACACTGTGCATTAGGCCAGTGTATGTCCACTAGTCCCGGCCATGGGTCTTCAGAATCGGAATCGTTTGCGAGCACATACAAGGTAACAGGATGCTCAACTCTAACCTGTTCCCTTTGGGAGAAAATCGAAACGCTAGGTGCACGATTTCTGATTTCGACTTCTAGCAATTCGACAATCGAATCACCTTCTTCATCAGTAACTGTAACGAATATTGAGAATAAGCCATCATCAATCCAAGTCCAATTGATAGAACAACCACTTCGCATTACTTGTTGGTTAGCAGTGGAACGAGTGCCGTCATCGTATTCAATATCGAATTCACACCAAACATCTCCTCCGTCTTCATCGAAAGAGCCTGATGCATCGATTAGGATCTTCTCATTAGTCCATGCAGTCATGTCTTCACCGACAAACGTCGGTGCGCTACCGATGAATATCGGTAGAGTGCCGATGTCGTTTGCAGAATCGGCATCGTTTGGATTCAGCATCTGACGGTCCACTTCCCATTGAATCGTTTTGTTATCTATGCTTGAGTTGGCATCGACCAGCCATTCAATTTCGAATATGTACTGCTCGTAAAGCGCCAACGCTGGCAATGATTCAGTTATCTCAAAGCCATCGGGATAAGTGATGTGAGTGGTCGTTGGATTACTTGTTGTAATTCCTCGGTTGTAGACCGGCAACTGAATTGTAAGATGGTCGCCAGGCAGAACATTGAATCCAGATATCGAGTTTAGTGCGGTTAGCTCCCCGCTACGGTTTCGCAAAATGCTAGCTCTTTCGTAGGCCGCAACTAAGTCAAGACCCACGATATTCTCATCCAGAGTGATTGTTGCAACTCCATACATGCCATTACTTGATGCTACAATTCCATGACTAGACCAGTCGACAGTAGTCGCTGATGTGTCTGTGGCATCTCCGACTTCAACTATAGCCCATGCGCTACCATTCGCAGCCGTTACTGCAGTTGTGGAGAAGCCTTCAGCCTCATGTCTAATCTCAACAGTCTGTCCGGGTTGCGGAGTTCCAGATGAATCAGTAACGTTAGCCCAAACCTCAATTGGAGTGTTCAGTGCAGTGATTTGAGTTGACAATTCAACATCGAGATTCATGTTGCGATATCCAGGATTAGTATTAGCAACAACCCCCGTTGATGCCACTGGCATATATTGCTTCAATCTGAAATCAATGACTAAGCCAATGTCCTCTTCAGTATGTGACCAAGCATAATTTCTAACTTCAGGGCAGAACCACTCGTAGGATGTTTCAGTTCCATTGTCGTCATAAGAAGTCAATTCGTATGAAGCATTACATCCTCCGTATGCGATTTGTTCTCCTAAGCTGTTAATCGGTTTGCCAACATCTGTAATTTCCCAATTAGTGTGATTAGCACCACTTGTTGGCTGTGGGAATGGAGTGATGTAATCAGAGGACCCAGACCATGCTGTTGATGAAACATAGGATGTGTTCCATGTTTCACCGATTCGCAAAGGGAAATCGTAGTTCTCGCTCATCGGGTCATAGGTTGTTGATATTGTGATATCTGCAATTTGTTGGGTTAGTGATGAGATTCCATACGGGACATACCTGACATTAAGAGAAAGGTCAGTTGAGAGTTTAGCCAAGTCTGAAACCCTGCGGACTTCGTCTACCTGGAATTGAATGAATAGGTTCCCTGTATAGCCTTCAAGAGCAACACCGCCTTTGTCGAAATCCGCCTTAGATGATGTTTCGTACACCAAGGTTGGAACGCCATCAATGTCGACTTCATTTACTGCATCGACAGTTGTTGTGGCGTCTCCGCTAATTGTTCCAACAACCGCATCGACGCCAGCATCCTGGACTAGAACGGTTGGGTCAAACGCACCGGCATACACCCACTTGTCTCCAACACGCCATGTAACCGTGTCACTGACGCCCGGATCTTCACTGCCAAGACCGCCCGCTTCAACTTGCGGAACCACAACTAGAGTGGAAAGGAGGAGGATGATTGCCATCCCCAACTCTCGGCGCATGAATGCTTATGGAAACGGGGAATAGATATAGATGCGGGCGACAAGTAAATTTTGGATTATTGATTAAACCATGAAAAATGTACCACATCAACGCATTTTGATTATTTGAGGCATAGACTCATGTCTGATGCCTAAGTCGCCACAGCATGCGCTGGTTTGCATACAATGGCGATGCCGATGGCATTTGCTCAATGGTGCAATGGGGATTAGTGCATGGTGTTGAAGGAAAACGCATCACTGGTGTGAAGCGAGACATCGTACTCTTGGACCGAATCCATCCAAGTGATGACGACGAAGTTATCGTAATGGATATTTCATTGGCCCGTAATCATTCAATGGCGCAAAAATTAGCGCAAGATGGAGCCGACATCACTTGGTTTGACCACCACCTTGCAGGTGACAAGATAGAATTAATCAACGCATACATTGACACTGCTGACAATGTTTGTACCGCTAGAATTGTAGAACAATATCTAGGCGTTGAATCCAGTTGGGCACAAGTCGCATTGCATGGTGATGGCTTGTCTAAACATTCCTCCAACCCTGAATACAAGGAATTAGGTGAATTGCTGAATTACAATGGATATGGTGCGGATTTGACGGACCTACATTTCCATCCTGACGATTTGATGATGCTATGCCTTGAATCTAAAACCCCAGAACAATTCATGCAATCACCCGCTTTTGCAAAGCTCAAGCAAGGCTTTGATTCCGACATTTCTAATGCTGATTCAATCATAGAACAAGACGGATTTTTCCTGCTACCAAATGAAGCCTGGGCACGTAGAGTAGTCGGAGTAATGGCTCACAGAATCAATGAGAAAACTGCAGGTCCCCACGTTATTGCAATCGACAAAGTAACCACATTCCAAATCTCGATGCGAGGTCAAACCGGCATTGGTGAGTTGTGTGCAATGTTTGGTGGAGGAGGTCGAGCAACGGCTGGCGGCATCGATAATCTGCCCAAAGAGGAAATAACAGCCTTGATGAATGAAGTCAACTCCCGCAGGTCTGCTTGAGGTGCTTGTATGCAAGACAGAATGACACATCTCCAGAGATTGGAAGCCGAGGCTATTCATATCATGAGAGAGGTTGTCGCTGAAGCAGAAAACCCAGTCATGCTGTATTCGATTGGAAAGGATTCTTCAGTGATGCTACATATCGCAATGAAGGCATTTTACCCAGCAAAACCACCATTCCCGATAATGCATATCGACACGATGTGGAAGTTTTCTGAGATGATAGGTTTCCGTAACAAGATGGCTGAGGACCTCGGTTTGGAATTGATTGTCCACATCAATCCTGAAGGTGAACAGATGAAGATGAATCCATTTGTTCACGGTTCAGCAAAGCACACCGATGTCATGAAAACCCAGGGATTGAAGCAAGCTTTAGACAAGCATGGCTTCGATGTTGCATTCGGTGGAGCGCGTCGGGATGAAGAAAAATCTCGAGCCAAAGAAAGGATATTTTCATTCAGAAACGAGAACCACCATTGGGACCCAAAAAGGCAGAGGCCAGAACTTTGGAATGTCTACAATGCTCGCAAGAATCCAGGGGAAACCATCAGAGTGTTTCCACTTTCAAACTGGACAGAACTGGATATTTGGCAGTACATCCATCTAGAAAAAATCCCAATCGTGCCATTGTACTTGGCTAAGCCCAGACCTGTAGTCGAAAGAGATGGAGTTCTGATTCTGGGAGATGATGACCGTCTGCCAATGGAGGACGGCGAAGAGCCGATGATGAAAACCGTCAGGTTCCGCACGCTTGGCTGCTATCCACTAACCGGTGCAGTTGAGTCTGAAGCAGATACATTACCAGATGTAATTCAAGAGATGTTGTTGACAACTACTTCTGAGAGAGAGGGTAGAGTAATCGATTTCGATAGCACCGCCTCTATGGAGAAGAAAAAGCAAGAGGGGTATTTCTGATGGTGCACGTAAGTGACCTAATCTCAGAGGACATAGAGTCCTATCTTGCTGCACATGAGCAAAAGGAATTGCTTAGATTCATCACCTGTGGTTCAGTTGACGATGGGAAATCCACGCTGATTGGTAGAATGCTCTACGAATCTCATATGTTGTTCGATGACCATCTAGCCGCATTAGAAGCGGATTCAAAGAAGGTTGGAACTCAAGAAGGAGAAATCGATTTTGCATTACTCGTCGATGGACTAGCTGCTGAAAGAGAGCAGGGCATTACAATAGATGTCGCTTACAGATTCTTCTCTACCGACAAGAGAAAGTACATCGTTGCCGATACTCCTGGACACGAAGAATATACTCGAAACATGGCAACTGGAGCATCGACCGCTGATGTTGCAATCATCCTAGTCGATGCAAGTCAAGGAGTTTTGACGCAAACTCGTAGACATTCATTCATCGTATCTATGGTTGGCGTGAAGAGAATTATTCTTGCAGTTAACAAGTTAGATTTAGTCGATTATTCTGAGGAAGTATTCAATCAAATTAAGTCTGATTACACAAAATTTGCAAATGAAGCTTTGACCCTTGAAGAGATTACTGCAATCCCTATTTCTGCTTTGAAAGGAGATAACATCGTCGAGTCGAGCGAGAACACCCCTTGGTACGATGGCCAATCCGTAATGGAATACTTGGAGACGGTCGAGGTTGCAGCAAGTTCACAATCACGCCCATTCAGAATGCCAGTTCAATGGGTGAATCGCCCTAACCGTGAGTTCAGAGGGTTTGCTGGTTTGATCGGAAGTGGATGTATTTCTGCCGGAGATAAAATCAGAGTTCTACCAAGCGGTACAGAATCAACTGTTGCGAGGATTGTGACCTATGATGGCGATTTGGAATTAGCAGGCGCCGGCCGCTCAGTAACCCTTACTCTTACGGATGAGATCGACATATCACGTGGAGACATCATCACTTCTGCGGATTCTCCTTGCAGTAGTGCCGACCAATTCCAAGCGAGAATTCTATGGATGAATGATTCTGCAATGATGCCAGGTCGTCAGTACCTCTTCAAGTCTAATTCACAGACTTCGCCAATGACCCTCGGTCGTCTAAAGCACCGAATTGATGTCAATACTCTGGAAGAACTTCCTGCCAAGGTATTGGACATGAATGAAATTGGAGTTTGCAATATCTCTCTTTCATCTCGCATTGCCTTCGATGCTTACGATGACGACCCGGTAATGGGTGGATTCGTTATTGTTGACCGTATGACAAACAATACTGTTGGAATGGGATTGATTGACTTCGCTTTGCGTCGTGCTGACAATATCCATTGGCAATCGATGGATGTGACAAAGCAAAGCAGAGCAGAACAGAAGAGCCAGCGCCCTCGCTTGATTTGGTTCACTGGTCTATCAGGCTCTGGAAAATCGTCTATTGCAAATATTCTAGAAAAGAAGCTGCAAGCGATGGGCCGCCATACGATTACTCTTGATGGTGATAACATTAGACACGGATTAAACCGAGATTTAGGATTCACTAAAGCAGACCGTGTTGAGAATATTCGCAGGGTTGGCGAGACATCTAAACTGATGGTCGAAGCAGGATTGATTTGCATTAGTTCATTCATCTCTCCTTTCGCCTCAGAGAGAGATATGGTTCGAGGTATGATGGATGAAGGAGAGTTTGTCGAAATCTTTGTCGATACTCCAATCGAAGTCTGTGAGCAAAGAGATGTCAAAGGCCTGTATGCTAAGGCTAGGGCGGGAGAGTTGCCAAATTTCACAGGAATCTCTAGTCCGTATGAGGCTCCAAAGAATCCAGAAATCAGAATTGATACAACTCAACTAAGTGCAGAAGAAGCTGCTGAGCAGATTATTGATCACTTGAGCCGCTCTTGAATCCTCTTGGCGACTTCGTCCCACTGAAGGGAATCTCTCAATTCGACAATCGCTTGCTTCGAATTGTCTAGTTCCTCTTGTGAAAGCATAGAGATGCTTGCAACAATATCGTCAACAGTTCCACCTCGCATTCTGATAGCACCGTTGACATCATCGAAGATTGGAATCGGTGAAACTGCGATTGGCACACCCGATGCGACACCCATTCTTACCGCTCCAGATGCGGATTCTTTGGTGTTCTGATATGGGAAAACCAACAGTTCACACTTTGCCAGAGTAGCGATTGCAATATCATCGTCCAAGAAATCAGTCACCAGTTTAACACGGTCTTTCAGGCCCTTGCTTTCAATGATGGAATTGATTTTCTTCTCGGTATTTCCTGTACCATCTCTGGTGGCGCAAAGCAACAGAAGTTGGTCCCACCCTGGTAATCTCTCAAAGGCTTCAACGAGTTGCAATTGGCCTTTGTGAGGTAGTAAGAATCCAAAGGTCCCCATCACTCTACCTTCAATTGGTAGAGTTTCTGCTGAATCTGAAGGAGGGGGGTATATTCCATGAGGAATCATGACTACATTATCCGTGAGTCCTAGTTTTCTTAGATTTTCAACATCGGCATTTGTGTGAACCATCACCGTCGAACAGGTCTTGAGTCCCTCAACCGCTTTCTCAATTCTTTTGCTTGGGAAGATCATTGAGCGGTCGCGTGTATTGTGCATCGTGATTAGGACCTTGACATCCATTTCAGCCAGCTTCAACAATAACTCATTGAGGTATGAGAAGCGAAGCAAACCCGGTTGGTGTTGAATAACAACGGTATCTATTCCTTTAGCAGCAATCTGAGCGATAATGCCTCCAAAGAAATTCGAATCTCTCTTCCAGCAAGGAATTGCGCCTTCAACATCGCCTTCACCTGATTGGCACATGACGACGACATCATCCATCTGTTCGACTAAGAAGCGAGAGTAAGTTGCAATACCACACCTGATTCCCCAGGTGCTTATCCAACCTATCATGTTCATCACTCCTCGAAGTCAAAGCTCTGGTATGTCTCAAGAATTGATTTGACATCTTTAGAACGGGGAGAGTACTTCTTTTTCCTTTCACGCAAAGCGAAACCAGTCATGTCTACATCCACTCCAATCGACTGGAATGCTTTGATTGCCTCTTCATTTGAATAGGGATAGCGCAAGAATGCGATTTGGTCTATACCTTCTTGCTTGGCTTGTCTGAAGCTTTCGAGGAACATCGAGAAGCCAACAGGGTCTTGCGGGAAAGATTGTATGAATCTTGAGAGAGGAATCTCTGGCGCATTGATTCCAAGGCACATCTTTGCAGCATTTGCCGTTAGGAATTTTCTCCTGTCCATCGAGCGAATAGCATCAAGATAGTCTCCATGAATTACCAAAATTGGTTTTCCAATGCTGACTCCAGGATGTTGTTTGTGACAGATAAGTCCGTAATTTTCAGGTCTTGTTCGCAAACCCTGTTGTTGCATGTGGTCACAAAGAGCGTTGGATGGTCCGCCGCCGTGCGCACCTACCCCGACCTCGCTGCTGTAAGGATCGACCTCCAGAGGCCC
>JAKURJ010000004.1 GCA_022452125.1 Candidatus Poseidoniaceae archaeon | reverse complement strand
ACCAAGAAAGCTCCTACCGTGAACCCAACGAGCACCCAGCGGAGGAACCGGACGGCTGCAACAAAGGCGTCAGCATAATCTCCGGGTGCTTCAACTTCTCCCCACTTGCATGGTCCGACTGCAGTTAATGCTGCAAGCATGTATCCTGCGTGTGCAACAGATGAATACGCTAGCATTCTCTTCGGGTTAGTGGAGCCTAATGCTGCGATGTTACCCCATGTCATCGTGACAACAGAAAGGGTTGCTAGCGTGTACAACCAAATTGCGCTCTCATCGGCACCCGCTTCAGGCAGAGCGATGACAAGTAATACTCTGATTAAACCAATCATTCCCATTGCCTTAGATGCAGTTGCTAGAACACCTGCTACAGGTGAGTTCGCTCCTGCGTATGCATCAGGAGCAGCGAAGTGGAATGGTGCTGCGCTGCCCTTGAATCCACATCCGACCACAACCAATCCCAGTGCGATAGTTCCTAGGATTGTTGAATCTGCCCAATTTGCTGCAATAGTAGTCAATTGTAAGCTTCCGAACTCTAAGTAGAGTAGAGATAGACCGTACAATCCAACTCCGCTTGCAACAGAACCTACGATGAAATATTTGACTCCAGATTCTGCTCCTGCCTTTGATTCCTTGTGGAATCCAACTAAGACATATGTAGCAAGGCTCGCTAATTCTAAACCCACGAATAGAACGAACAAGTCTTGAGCTAATGCAACGATGCACATACCAATTGCAGTTGTTAGCATTAAGATGTAGAAATCTGCTTGACGGCGATTGTCATACATTTCTTCTAGACTCTTCTTTCCACTGTATGTGTGAGCAGGGATACGGTCCAGACTAGCCATAGAAGCAAGAAGAACTGCTGCTAGGAACAGAATTTCAAAGAATCTTGAGAAGTTGTCTAACTGTAGAATTGCTAAGCCGTTGCTCGTTACTGTTGTAGTATCCATATTTCCATCAACAGATTCGATAACCATCATTCCAAGTGCAGTAAACAATGTTGCAGTGGCTAACATACCTGGGATTGCAGGAGAACCTGTAGCTGAGAATCTGCGACCTCCGAGGAACCATGGAACTTGCACCTTGGTTAACGGAATTCTAAACTTGGAGTTCCCAAGATTTGGAATGATAAAGATAAGCAGCAATCCTACAATTAAGATTGTCTCCGGAGCAAATGCTTGCCAGAATTCAGTACTGAATACTTCTACTTCCATTCAGATACCCCCCATATTGAATACGCCCTCGAAGAAGGCAACAGTCCATTGGTCCATCATTCCCAAAGCAATGAATGGGAAAATACCGAAGATTACGGTGAATATTGCAAGGATTATCATTCCAATGTTTTCAGACAGAGTGATGTCTGGTGGCGTTTCACCGTTGAGAGATTCTGGTGGTTGACCTTCATCTCCACCCTCGAAGATTGTCCTCTGCATAGACCACAGATAGTATGCGGCGGTGATTGCTAGAACTGCACCAGGCAGGAGAATCCACCAGCCGTATTCTGGCCAGAATGCGATCATTACCATCAATTCAGCGACGAATCCTGCTAGCAATGGGAGACCAAGGCTTGCCATCCAAGCGAACATCATGTAGACTGCAAGGTAAGGTGACCATTTTGCCATCCCTCTCATTGCACCGATTTCCATAGAATGGTAGTGGTGCTTGAATGCACCACAAACTGCGAACAGCATTGGAGAGATGATTCCGTGAGCGAACATCATGAAGAGTGCAGCTGCGTATCCAATAGGTTGCATGCTAGCAATACCCAATAGAATTACACCCATGTGGGACACAGAGGAATATGCGACCATCTTCTTCAGGTTAGTCTGTCCTAGACAAACAATTGCTCCCCAAACAAGAGAGATTAGGCCGATTGCCATAATGACATCTTGGTAGTATACTACCGCATCAGGGAAGATTGCGATTGGTATTCTTAGCATACCATATGCACCCATCTTCAGCATAACACCAGCTAGAAGCATTGAACCCCCTGTTGGTGCCTGTACGTGCGCATCAGGCAGCCAAGTGTGGAATGGTACTGCTGGTAACTTAACCAAGAATCCAATCATCAGCATAGCGAATAGGATGTTTTGCATATCTTCGCCCAAGAAGACATTGTCCCCCATGTTGTATGCTGTTGCATTAGAGAACAAGACTGTCATGTCGAATGTTCGACCGGTTACAGTTCCGTATTGTGCACCACTTCCTTCAGGCTGAAGGAAATACAGAGTAATTAGACCAAGTAGCATAATTACCGAAGCACAGAAAGTGTAGATGAAGAACTTCTGAGCAGCGTATCTGCGGTCTTTTCCACCCCACTTTAGGATAAGGAAGAACATTGGAATCAATGTTAATTCCCAGAACACATAGAACAAGAATAGGTCAAGAGCGACGAATACTCCGATTAGAGCTCCTCCCATCATCAATAGAAGCGGGTGGTATGTTGCACCGTCTTTTTCATTCCATGTCGTGATAATTGTGATTGGTACAAGGAAAGTAGTCAACCAAACCATTGGGAATGACAAGCCATCCATTCCTACATGCCATGAGACTCCAATAGTCTCTATCCACACATATTCCTTCTCAAGAGCATATTCATTGTATCCTAGATCCCAATCGACTAAAATCAGCCAATCGAAGAATAGGGCAGTAGAAATCGCTAATGGAATCAATGATGCGACTAAAGTAAACAGTCTGATTGGAACGGCAATAACTTCCTTTCTTGCTCGAGACTCTTGGCTAGCAAATGCCAACAGAATACAACTCACGATAATTGGGAATCCTACCAATGGTAGGCTAATCCAGTCGACTGTAGTGTCTGAATCATTCAAAGATGGGAAGAATGCCATCAATCCAGCAACGATGATTAGTAAACCACCAATGAGCATGAACTCTTTGTTCTTGATATCTAATGCTTGGTTGCTACCCAATCAAGCCACCCCCCATAGTAACATGAAAATGACCAAAGTTCCAAGCGTAGTCATCATTATGTAATCTCTTGCAGAACCGGTGGTAAGAGCACGTAGTCTCCTGGATGCTTGCTGGCTTGTAGATTCTATTGTCTTGATTACTCCGTCAATAAATCTGGAGTCAAAGATTGCTGAAAGATTCGCAAAGCCAACTACAATCTTCATCATTGCAGCATCGTAAATATCGTCGAAGTGTAATCTCTTGTGTAAAGAGTGTGCGAGGCTAGAGTTTGCCCATGCGCTGTTGTCGAAACTTGAACTCTTGTTGATTTTTGCAGATAGGCTAATCGCCCATTGCATCCATGGTTTAGCCTTCTGACCTTTGTCCAAGCTACCACCATACAATGCCATTGCGAAGGATGGGCCTAGTACTAGTGACAAACCAATAGCAACGTATGTCAAGACAAACAAGAATGCGTCGTGATTCATGAATACGTGCTCCATCTCATAGCCGATTCCATCGACGAAGCTGGTGTAATGGCCCGACTCAAAGTTCCCTAGCCATTTTCCAGCATGCATTCCAGCGAAGATAATTGCAGCCAAGGTCATGAAAGTCAAGATAACCAATGGAATTGGAATCCATGGAGTTTGTTCGTGGACATGCTCAGCAACTTCTGTCTTTGGCTTACCAGCGAAAGTCATGAACCACATTCTAGACATATAGAAGCCAGTCATTCCAGCACCGATCAAAATTAACATAGCTGGCAGTAGGAAGATTGGCTCCTTCAAAGCGACCTTCCATGCGCTAGCAATGATGCCTTCCTTGGACCAGAATCCTCCAATTAGAGGGATGCCGATAATCGACATGCTTCCAACAAACATAGCAGTAGCCGTGATTGGCATCCTGCTGGCTAGACCTCCCATGTTTTCCATAGATTGAGCATCAAAGTGGTCATCGTGATGGTCGTCATGGTGGTCATCATCATGGCCGTGGTGAGCCACTTCATGGTGAGCGTGATGCATTTCGTGAATGACTGAACCGGATGCCATGAACAGCATTCCCTTTGCCATTGCGTGGTTGAATAGGTGGAACAGAGACGCTCCCATTGCGAATGCTGCTAGTTCATCATATCCGTTGTTTGCTAGCCACAATGCTGAACCTAGACCTGTGAAGATGTAAGCCAATTGACTCATTGTAGAGTATGCTAGAACCTTCTTCAAATCCATCTGTACGAATGCGATTAGTGCCGCCATTACTGCGGTTATTCCACCGATGATTGCAATGATAATTGCAAGTGTGGAAAGTGCGCCCATGTCAGCTTCGCTGAAGAATGGGAACATACGAGCAACAATGTATAGACCGGCGTTTACCATTGTAGCCGCGTGAATTAGAGCAGAAACTGGCGTTGGCCCTTCCATTGCATCCGGCAGCCAAACGTGTAGAGGGAATTGTGCAGACTTACCAACTGCGCCAATGAAAATCATACCCAGTGCAAGTTGTAATTCTCCAGAGTCAACATTTGCAATGTTGTCAGGATTGAATAGAACATCGTAATCCAAGGTTCCTCCAAATAGGTTCCACAGAATTACGAGTCCGATTACCAGGAAAACGTCACCAACACGAGTTGTTAGGAACGCCTTCTTTGCAGCATATGCTGCACTTGGTCTCTCGTAATAGAATCCAATCAATAGATAAGAACACAATCCCATTAATTCCCAGAATATGAATAACCAAAGGAACGAGTCAGCCAATACCATTCCAAGCATACCGCTACAGAATAGAACGAATTCTGCATAGAAACGGTGGTTTCGGTTATCGTTGATTGGATCTGTATTCATGTATCCAATCGAGAAGATGTTAATCAAGAAACAAAGGAATGCTGCTACGAAGAGTAACATTACTGTCAAATGGTCAATGTAGATTCCAAAGCCGAATGCCTTGGTAGTTATCGCACCAGTTTCCGAGTTCCACCAAGATGATTCAAACCAAGTGAATACATCTGCAGCGCCTACTTTGTTCATGTGTTCTCTGATTAGAGACAGTGCTAGAATCAGGCTTGCACCCATTACAACGAGTGCGATGATTCCCCCTTCCTTGACATTCTTTACCCATGTTGGAGTTCCATTGAAAATCCTACCCAGGAACAATATTACCGGGAATGCCAAGAATGGCAATAGAGGAATTAGTACGGCATAATCGATGATTTCGCTTCCACTCATGATAACACCTCAGTTCTTCAAGAGATTAACCTCATCTAGAGATATGGTCTCATGTTGCCCATACATTGAGAGGAAGATTGCCAATCCAATTGCTACTTCCGCTGCTGCGATTGCGATTGCGAAAACTGCGTAAACCCATCCGGTTACATCGCCCCAGTGAGTTGCAGCTGCTACGAACTGTAGGTTAACCGCATTGAGCATTAATTCGATACACATCAGTACAACGATAGCATTCTTTCTGCTGAATGCGCCCCACAACCCGATGATGAAAAGAATGGCCGCTAGACCAGATACCCATGCTGGGTCAATCATTTCTTTTCACCTCCAGTAAGTTCCCACTCGAGATTCACCAATCTCTCGTCACGAACAAGATATGCAGCTCCAACCATTGCCATAGCCATCAGGAATCCTAGAGCAAGCAAAGGAAGTGCCCACTCTCCGAATAGAGCTGATGCTAAGTCACTGGTTGTGATTTCTTCATCAGAAGAATCCTCCCAAACGATATCTGCTGAAACAGCGGTAACGATTACTGCACCCAAAAAGACTAGGCCAACTCTTGCGAGAATAGATAGTAGTCTCATTCGAAGTCCTCCTCAAGAATTTGCCTTCTAGTCAGCATAATACCAAACAGAACGACTAACATTACGCTTGCAAGATAAACCAGAATCTGGATTACTGCAAGGAATTCTGCGCCCATCAAAATAAATATTCCAGCAACTCCCATGAAACAGAAAATCAAGCACATCATTGAATGTGCAACTCTCTGCATGTAAATCAGGCCAAGAGCTCCACCGATTACGATGGTGCTCATCAGGAAAAACATACCAACTTCAAGGTACATTGCTAGGTCCATACTCAAGCCTCCCCTGCCGCCTTAGCGGCTTTCTTGGCTCTCTTGTCTCGCTCTTTGCTGGCTCTCTTAGCAAGTTCAGCATCAACGGCTTCTTGGTGGTCACCGATTAGAACTCTAGTTCTGCTCGCATCCATCCATAGGTCCTGACGAGTGAATCCGGACATTCCATCATACTCGTTTGTCATGAAGAAAGATGTGAAGTTACATGCTTCCATACATAGACCGCAGAACATACAGCGGCCCAGATCGATTCTTCCGGAAACTATCTGGTCGTCAGCTGGGTACAAGGATTCCAAAGGAACTTGGTCAACTTCTCCAGTGTCATTCCAGCGCATGCGTGCACTGTCGCCAGTCAAGTCTAGAACTTCACCGAATCTCCACTCATCAGGAGCGTCGGCGTGAGCGGTTGCAAGGTTGAAAGAAGATAGCGATTCTGCGACTTCTGGCTTTTCAACTGCTGCGAATTTACCAACTTCGAGTTCTGCGCCATAGCCTTCCCACTCGCCTTCAGCACTATCTAGAACGTCCACTCTCAATTCAGTAGTCATGTGTAAGCAAGAGTTTGGACAGATGTTAACGCACATCTTACACGCAGTACATGTCTCCCAGATGATACCGATTCTACCATTGTAATTTCCAGGTACGAATAGCCACGGTTCAATTTCTTCTAGACGCTCATACGGGTAACTGATAGTCTGAGGTTTCCAAATTGTTGGAGTCAAATCGGTTCCAGCACGGTCTGGGGTATAGTGGTGTTTCGTGATGTCGTTGATGTGCTTGGTCTTTTCAGAGCGAACAATATCCCCTTCATCGATAAACTCTGGGTGAGTAGTATTGTGATAGCCGCTCGAGAATCTCTTACCAATGAATTCGTAAGTTCTCAAAACGGTCAATCCAGTTATCTTAAACGGGTACCAGAACAGGTTTCTGAAATTTGGTTTGCCATGTGGATGTGATGCCATATTCTCACCTCACTCCTTTCCTGCAGTATGCGTTCCCGCAGGAGTCATCGTGCGAATGTGGTACATACGTTCCTCATTCTCTTCGATGTTCTCATCTTTCATCAACACCACGAATACTGCCAACCAGAACATTGTCGTAATGATAGGCAATCCCCATGGGATTGTGAAGTCTTGAATGGTTAGGTCCCAAGACCAGCCGCCAGCAACTGTGTCTGATAGTGCTCCGGCATCAAAGAAGTACAGACGGTAAACGATTGATAGCACAACTTGCAATACTGCGAGTGGTAGCAACATTCTCCATCCAAACTCTAAGATCTGGTCGGTTCTAATTCTAGGCAGAGCAGTTCTTGCCCAAACGAATACAACGGTGAAGATGAACCATGCTTTCAACAGAGTCCAAATGATTCCAGGAATTGCTAACCAAGCTTCCCCAAGATACGGGATTGAGCCAATTGTACCAGCGAATGGAGCGTGCCATCCTCCCATGAAGAAGTGCGCAAAGAGAATGCTTGCAGCGTAGACACGCATGTACTCAGCTGCGAATAACAAACCGAATCTCATTCCTCCGTATTCAGTCCACCATCCTTCTACAAGTTCTGCTTCTGCTTCTGGCATATCGAAAGGAATTCTCTCGACCTCAGCAATCATGCTGACCAAGAACAGAACTCCACCAAGTGGCATCAAGAAGAATAGCCAAGCGCCTGAAGAGTGTTGGAAGTGAATGATTTCGAGGAAGTTGAATGAACCTGCCATTACGCATACACCCAGGATGGATAGTAGCAATGGAATTTCATATGCTGTTAGTTGTGCAGCGCTTCTAATACCTCCGAGTAGAGTGTACTTGTTGTTTGAAGACCAACCTGCAAAGAACACACCAAGAGGGGCAATTCCGAAGATTGCGAATGCGAATAGAACTGACAGTTCTGGGTTTGCGCCGTAGATTCCACTAGACAATGGAATCATTCCTAGAATCATAATTGTAGAGGAAATAACTAGGAAAGGTGCTAGTTCGAAAATCACCTTGTCCGCTCTAGATGGGACCATGTGTTCCTTGGTTAGGAACTTCATTCCGTCTGCGATGTTCTGGAAGAAACCCGGGAAAATTGTGACGCCGTACCACGAACGGTTACCTACACGGTTGACCATTTCTTGGTCGTGGCCCTTGTTACCAGCTACTTTGTTTAGCCACTTGTTGATAGCGCCAACAGGCTTTCCTAATCCGAATGGAATCATATTCCACCATTCTCCAGCGGTAACGCCGTTCTCTCCGACCCACAGAGAACGCAATGCAGTTGTAGCACCACGGCGGTCATTTACACGAGCGTAGAATTTTCTTTCAATCCATAGAATCATGAACATTGAAAGCATGATTCCACCGAAAGTAACCAAACAGGTTACGAGTGTGAAAACAAAGAACGCAATATCATTCGATGAGGATTCCAAGAAGGTATCCTCTAGCATTGATCCAAACAAATCTCTTGTTTGATTGTAGACAAAATCGTGGAGTTGTAACCAGTCGTCCATGATAATCACCTCAGCGGTCAGTCTCCCCGATACATGGATCGAAACTACCCATGATTGCAGGAATATCTGCGACCTTGTAACCAATCATTGTCTTTGCAACGTATGGAATCGTAATGAACATTGGAGACCTAATTGAAACTCGGTAAGGATTCTTACCTCTACCGTCACCACCGCCTTGAATGTAGAAATTTGAAACCCCTCTGGTACATTCGTAAGTACTGAAGCCAGTCGCACCTTCTGGTGCACGGGTTGGAGCCTTTGTAATCAGCATCTCATCACCTGGCTGGTAGTGAGTGTTCGCCCCACCAGGAATCTTTTCTACTGCATCTAATAGCATACGGCAAGATTGTCTCATCTCCTCCATTCGAACTCGATAGCGGTCATAGCAATCTGCACCTTTCACACTGGTAGGCTTCTCTACAGCAGGTTCCCAATCAACTTGATCGTAGACTGAGTAAGGGTTAGTCCATCTAGCATCGGTATTGACACCAGCAGCACGAATATTCGGCCCGGTTACACCCGCATCGATTTGTTCTTCTGCAGTTGCGTAACCTACACCCTGTAATCTAACAAGCCAAATTGTTGATTCGTCAAGTAGCATTTCGTATTCCTTGATTCTGTTTTCGAATAGTTTGACCTTAGCCTTCATTCTGTTTGCCCAACCAATTGGGAGGTCTCTCTTGACTCCTCCAACCCTTGGATAGTTGTAGTGCATTCTTGAACCGCCAAGTTCTTGCAACAGGTCAAGGAACATTTCTCTGTCACGAAGACACCATGTCATCAAAGTCAGGTTTCCAATATCTGGCCCGAATGCACCTAGCCACATCAAATGGCTAGCTATTCTTTGGACTTCAGCAGCCATTAGGCGAATGTATTCGGCACGCTCTGGCACTTCTGCTTCTAGTAAATCCTCTGCTGCCATGATGTAAGAGTGAGCCCAAGTCATTGCGCTTACATAGCAAAGTCGGTCGCAGTAGGGAGTGATTTGAGTGAAATCTCTTGCTTCACAAATCTTCTCTACTCCACGGTGAATGTATCCCAATTCTGCTTCAGTATCGGTAACTGTTTCTCCGTCTACCTTCACACGTAGAGTCCACAATCCGTGAGTCATCGGGTGCTGAGGTCCCATTGTAATCCACATCTCTGCCATAATAACACCTCACTTTACACGGCCCTCGTCAACCGGTTTTCTATCGAATCCTTGCGGATCATCGTACATTTCATTGAAGTCGTGATAACGGATTTTGTGCTGTCTCTGAAGCGGATGAAATCCTTCTGGAGAGTCGTGAGGATTTAGAACACGGTGCATGTTCTCGTGGCCTTCAAAGTCAATTCCCACAAGGTCACAAGTTTCCTTTTCATTCCAATCAGCGCCTACCCACAAATCTTGAACTGATGGCACAGATGGGGAGGCGCCTGCCTCTAGAGAAATGAATATCTCGAACTCCATTGGAATGTCATCTCCTTCAAGGCTCTCGCCTTCATGCACAATCATGGTGTGCGCTTCGACATTGGTAATTGGCCAGCGGTGCATGTGGTAAGCTACTTCCCAGCCTCTGTCTCCGCTTCCAGAAGGATAGTGAGTTCCTGTAACCATGGCACAGTGATTAACTCCTAATTCATTCTTCAAATGCTTAGCAACCGCTCTCCATTGTTCAGGGGAGCATGTTATTCTGACAAAGTCGAATTTCTTTCCTGCAGAGTGTGCGACCACTTCTGAGGTAACACCTGCATCGGCGAACCTTGCTGAAAGGTTTTCAGCAGCAGCCTTAGCAGCGGAGGAATTCTGTTCCTTGGTGATTGTAGTACCCATTTCAGTCCTCTCCTACGATAACTGGCTTGTCACCATCTCTACCTGTGGAAGGCGCTCCACCGATTCTGATAATCTTCTCCCGAAGCTTACCGAAACCATCGATTAGTGCTTCAGGACGAGGAGGACATCCTGGGATGTATACGTCGACTGGAATTACGGTATCGACGCCTTCTAGGATATTGTAGGATTGGTAGTAAGGTCCGCCCGAAATAGCACATACACCCATTGCGATGCAATATTTTGGTTCAGGCATTTGTTCCCACAGACGAACAATAGGGTCTGCGAATTTCTTGGAAATCGGACCATTGACCAGCAAAACATCTGACTGACGAGGACTTGAACGGAACAGAACTCCGAATCTATCTCCGTCGAATCTCGGAGTTGCTGAAGCCGCCATCTCGATTGCACAGCACTTGATCCCAAGGTGGAGTGTGAACAATGATTTTCGGCCAGCCCAGTTGAAAAATCGGCCAGCAAGAACACTTAGCAACTGTTTGATTTTCGTAGCTTTCAGCGCCTCATCGGTAACGTCGCCGACGATTTCTACAAGCGTTCTGCTGTTGAAAGTGGTGTAATTTTCTCCTGTATCACTCATCATATCACCTCAGATGTAAATGCGACCTCTCTTTCGGAAAACGTGCCACACGCCAAGAGTCATTGTGGCGAAGAACACGGTTAGAACAATCATTTCTGTTCCAACTACGTCGATTGGATCGGTTGAAGAGGTTCCAGTTGCATCCATAGCAAGAAGTCCCCCTAATGCCATGAACATGAAAGCGACATCGAAAACAAGGAAAATAATCGCATACCAGTAGTACTGGAAGTGGAATTGAATCATCGCTTCTCCGACAGGTTCTGAACCACATTCGTAGGTAGAAAGACGGCGAGGATATAGACTGTGGTCCCGCTCATATCCCTCCATCAACCATGATTTTGTCATGTGTGGACGAGATGAGTCAACCTTGGGCATAACGAAGTACTGCGTGATGAAAGCACCCAATGGCATACCTATGCCGATTAGAGTCATCCACATCATCGAAAGATAGGTGCCTGTTACCGTTTCTGCTCCGACCAACTATGCCACCAACTGAGAGCGTTGACACTCTCTTGTCACGTCCACTCGACAACCGTCCATAAGCGTTGTCTAGTGTACGCTAGAATTGCGATGGCCTCAATCATGACCCCGTAGGGGTCAGTTTCGCTTGCGAAGAGCAAGGTATAGGAATCCAACTATCACCAATGCTCCAATACCCATTAGCACATTAGGAGTGATCAAGGAGTTCAATCCGAACTCTTCTGGTTGGCCGTTTACAATCAATTCAATGTTCTCTCTATCGACCAAACCTGTCTCGGTTGGTTCAACGGAGAACGTAAACTTGAACGAATCCTCAACTTCGGCAGTACTTTGGCCTCCTGGTGGGTTAACTTTAGCAGTAATCAATACCGATTCTCCTTCCTCGATAGTACATAGGATATGATCGCCATTGTTCGTGCATTCTGAACCGGCATTATAGCTTAGAATAACGCTCCATCCTCTCATTCCTCCGCTGGAGAAGATTTTGAATTCAGATTCAACGTTACCTGAATTGAATACTTCGATTTCAAACCTCGGAGAGTTACCAATCTCACCGAAAGTAATGTCTCTCTCAATATCACCATCAAGCATCAATTCGGCGCCAAGAACAGTTTCAACAGATAAAGAGAATGTCACTTTGCCGCTTCGATTTGCAGCATTAGAAACGGATGTTGCCACCATTTCTAACAAACCGCCATCTCCGTTTTCTGCACCTGTATTGACTTCTATCTTCAACTGAACAATAGCATAGTAAACCAAAGGAATATGAGAATCTACAAGGTCATTCTCTACAATCTTCTCAAAGATTTTATCTTCGCTAGAGCCAATCATTGGAGAGTTCCCAATGTAGTAAAATTGACCAGTTGTTTCATTGAACGCCCCCCAGCCTTTTGGTACAAGAAGTGGCCCATCAATCGGCATTCCACGGTATGTCAAAGTGCGTGTAGCGGTTCCGGATAAGCCTGTGAAATCAAATATTGCTTCATCGGTCATATCACCAGTATTTGTCACCTTGATGTTGAAGGTTTGACTACCACCTGGCGGTAATACAATTATTGCATTTCGGGAAAGGTCGTCTTGGGAATTCATTATTATCGCATCCATTGCGAAATCTCGATTCGATAGGATTGCTCTGAATACGAATTCAAGCTGATTGTCAGGTACGCCGTCGTCATTAGCGTCGCCGTTGTTATTGTCACCCAAGTTAGTAACACGAACAGTTAGTCTAGAGCTCTCCAATTCTTCTTCTCCATCGATAGACACTACGAGATACATAATTGCTGTAGCACGTGCATCAATGTCGATTTCAGTAACTACTGTTCCATCCTCCATTTCGAAATGTTTGCCCCACGCAGGCTGAGCAGTTTGAGAGATTACTGAGAACCTGAATCTGTCAAGTGAATTACCGTCATTTGTTACAGTAATTGGGAACTTAACGGTTGTGTCCGACCTACCTGTTTGATCTTCAGCAGGAGCCCCTCCGCTCATTCCATGTATTTCCTTGACCGTTACAGTTAGTTCTTGAGTTGCATATGCACCGCCACTACCACTGTTAGGAAGCACTGAAAATGTGATTGTTACTTCTTCAGTTGCCAAAGCATTCAGTGGTAGAGAGATTGTAACATCTATGGTACCAGTTTTCTCATTGCTAAACCTTGATTGTGTAGAGATAGTTGAGGATTCCAATGAAACAGACCATCCCCTTGGAGGAGAAGATGCTGAGATCCTGAATGTGTCTGGGCCATTGCCTTGGTTTGTCACTGTAAGTGTAGTAGTAGCGTCTTGGCCTGGTTGGATATTGTAGAGGCCTGAATTTCCTAATGACATTATTGCTCCACGTGATTGGCCTACTGTAACTGTAACTGTGGTGCGACATTTCCATGCATTGCCGTCTTTACCTTCGATGTAAAACTCATTTTGAGTGTTAGCTTCAACAGAATCATCTGGAGTAATCTCGATAGTGAATTCCTTCTCGCCATTGCCGTTGTTGTAATTCAACATTCCACTTGATGCCCCATCAACAGATGCCCAATTGGACTTGCTACCATTGAATCCTACAGTAATTGACCAATCGGTGTTTCCTTCGTTGGAATATGTGGCTACGAGAGTTCCTGTTTCGCCGGGTTCAAGCGATAGACTTGTCTTTGATAGCGAAGAAGAGCACTTCTTCAATTCTGGAACGAATAAGCTGAATTCCTCGGTATCTGAAGCGCTGCCGTTAGGATTCTGGTCGTTGGTTACAACACCCTCAATCTCCCAGCAATACTTGTCGCTTTCCTTGCCTTCAGGGACGTCCAGAGTTACTGTAACCCACTCTGAAGAACCATTGTCAACAGTAACTGTTTCGGGGTCCACACTAATGGACAGGCTACTATCAGATTTACATCCGGACCCGCTTCTTGGGTCGACGGTTAACTGGATTGTTTCCTGAACTCTTCCTGTGTTCTCAACTTCAACATCCCATTCAATGGTTGACTCTCCGTTCCAGGTCGGGTTTACTGGAGCGTCGATGGTAAGGTCAACTGCAAACACTGTCGAACCTGCACCATCTCCAGCGGTTGTTTCGACATCTTGCGATTGTTGAGATGGTTGACCAGGCTGGTCAGGTGGAGTGACTTGTTCGTTAGCATTGGCGGTTACAGTAGTAACACAAGAGCCCTCGGCGTTTTGTGCTAGAGTGACATTGAGGAATGTTTCACCATAGTCGCCTGCTTCGATTGGTTGTCCAATTTGCCCAATTGCTGAAGAGTATCCATTACAGTCTTGTTCATTGGTTGCAGCCAAATTTACCGATACCGTGTTGGCGCCGTTGTTGTAGACGCGCACTGTGTACTCAGCAGTCTCTCCTGGATTTACTGTTTGAGCACTCGGAGAAATGGATACCGAGATGTTTGCATCACGTCCTGAATCATCCGCAGTAACTGGATTTGCCATTGCTGGAACCAATGAAAATAGCATCAATGCAATCAGCAGAGTACTGGTTATGCCTTGACCGGCTTTTGTGTCTTTTCTGCGGGGTTCCATGAACCCCGGTCGGGGTAGTCACATGAAAAGGCTATGCACGAATGCTCATTCATTCAACATTTACGAAAGTTGTAGAAGGTGCACCACAATTGACACAGGATTCGACCTTGCATGTTAAGTGGTATCTCGCCCCGCATGAAGGACATCCTTGCATCACTGATAGGATCGGTTGCCTACAAGCAAAACAAGGAGTTGCGTTTGTTTGGTGCGCTGGGGCAGCAAACGACCCGTGTGCAGGAGCAGAATTTGGAATTGATGTATCGTTCTTGTTCCTCAAGAAGATAACCAGTCCAACAATGATGACTAGAGGAATAATCACCAAAATCGACAAAACCACTGGACTCATACCTGATGATTCATCTCTAATCGCTGCTCCTTCACTGGAAACATCCAACTCGATTTTCGAATTGATCACATCCTCAGCTCCGCTAATTGAAATTGAAAGAATTCCATCACCAGGCTTGGTAGCGGTAATGTCCAACCTAACTTTTTGAGATTGGCCTGCTTCAAGATTAACAGAGTCAACTCCATCAAAATCTACATTCCATCCACTCGGAGAGGTGATATCTATTGCCCCTGAAACCAAGGTATTTCCAGTATTGGTAATCGTCAATTGAAGTACTGAAGGCTCATTTGTTTCAAGATTCAATGGCCCATCTACCTTCCAAGAAACCTCCTTGGAAAGTGCGACCAGCATGGTTACTGTTTCATTGACTGAGACCAAATCTCCAGACAGTGTAACCCTGAATTCCGGTTCTGATGCTGGATCAGCCATTGCAGAGATAATGATTGTACATGTTATTGGCTTGATATCTCCCTTTGAAATTGTTCCAAGGGAGGTACAATCGCCCAGCAGATTGTTGTCCAGTTGTAAAGTGGCCGAAGGATTCCATGGTGCACTTTCAGTATTCTCTACCAGCCATGTGTAATTGATTGGAACGCCTGTTGGGTGTTGGCCTGGACCGAAGATGTTTGACCACGTGGCTCCGCCAATTTCGACTGATGCAAAAGTAAGAACTGGGTTTGGTAGAACTACAACATCAATATCCTCAGAATGGAACCATGAATACTGATTAGAATCCATAACCAACTTGATTTCTCCACTTCTTGCATCTTGCTGTGCGGTGATTGAAATTGCGAAATTTCTAGATTCTGTCCAAGACAATTCAAAGTCTTCGAGCACGGTGTTCTGAATCCATCCAAGCGGCAATTGCAAAGTCGGATTCAGTATTACATCGACATTTCCTCTATTTTCTACACTGTATTGTAAAGAAATTGTATTTCCCGGGGTTATCGATGAGAATGAAGACTCCAAATCTACTGTAATGTGCGAAATCTCTTCTACTACCAGTGGTAAATCATATTGCACAATTCTAGCTTCTTCGCTCTGTGAAACTACCTTTAGGACAACTGTCAATTCTGCGCCAGCCAAAGTCATGACTTGAGGGGGAGTGAATGAGATTCCAATGGTCATCTGACCATCCTCTAGCATCAATCCGGTTGAGGCTGAGTTTGCACCTCCTTGGGCCGAAAGATCATCGAAACCTGCATACCAGCCTGGAGGAGATTCCAAGAATAGGTCATATCCGATATCGCTATTTCCTAAGTTGAACAACCTGATATCGACCGATGTCACATTGGATGGATTGACTGGAATTGTAGTGTAATCAAATTCTATTCGAGTATCTGATAGCACAGGTACATCTAACATCAGAATGTGAGGACTGCTTACATCATTATCTTCATCATAACCCAAGAGATTGATGAGATACATTCCGGGTTCGGGACCTGAAGGATGAACCAATGTGACGTTTACCAAAGCTCCTTCTTGCCCATCGAGTTCGAAATCCGTTTGGTCTAAACCTACATACCAAGATAGTTGAGAATTGCTTGGACTAGTCACGCCTGTAGATGAAATAGATGCATTAGTAGTTAGTAGAGCGGTATTGGTTAGAGTAACCTGCCAAGACGAAGAAGTGGCATTGATATCATTCAGAGTCACGGTTGATGACGCCGATTCAATTCTTACTCCGGGAGTTGTTACATTGACCACGACATCCATCCGATTATTTCCTTCATTGATTTCATCTATGGTGTCTGATGAATCCACTAAAAATGTCAGAGTTCTTGCTCCTGCGGTTTGAGGTTGCCAATTCCAGAACAAAACCTTAGAGCCACCAGGACCCAAGTTGAAAGACTGTGTGTCTAGGTACAGACCCTCTTCTTGGAAAATTACCTCAACACTTTCTGCCTCTACATTCCCAAGATTAGAAACCTGCATCTCTACCAAGACGTCGTCACCGACTTGAGGAATTGCAATATCTGTGGTGAATGAAGAAGGAATGGGTGAAGGGTCTGGTCTCAAATCATTTACACCAACACCTGAAACTGCCACAGCGAAAGGCTGAGCGCGTGAACCAGAATGCCCTGCATCTGTTACTTTCACTGTCCATAATCCCATCTCAGCTGAATCGACCAATACCACTTCTACGTTGTTCAAAGTGTCATAATTACCGCCTTGAATTGAGCGGCCTTGAGAGAACTCGTTTCCTCTGTATTCAACTCCACTAGGAGTTGTAACCAACAAATTGAGATTGTTGACTAATTGTGTATTGGAAAATCTTGAACCTCTCTCATCAGACCATGCAACCACTGCTTTGAATGCCTGATTTGGAGTTGTAATGTTGAATGAGTAACTCTTGGAATTACCAGTTGAAGATAATACTGAACGGTCATCGACCCATATACCTCGTCCATTGTTTGGAGCGAGAGTTCCTTTGAGGTCGATTCTTCCCCATCCCTCATCCATATTCGGAATATCCCGAGTACCAACATCTCTTGCTCCTAAAATCATCAATGCCTTGACCAAAGCACCTTGAGGCTCTGGTCTTTGAGCCACCTCCGTGATATATTCACGAATTAATGCTGCAGTTCCTGCTGCATTTGGAGTTGCCATGCTTGTACCTGTATACTCCAGATACCAATTACTGGTCCATGTTGCTCCACCGATATCGGTCGCTTCTTGAGCTCTACAAGAGCGAACATAACCTCCTGGAGCAAGGATGTCAGGTTTGATGCGGCCATCATCAACAGGGCCTCTGCTAGAACCATCCATTATTGTGTTAGGTGCACCAGAATATCTGTTCTGCGAATTACCGACAGTGATGGTGTTCTTGGCAGTACCGGGTGCGCCAATTGTGTCACTGTTCGGTCCATCGTTTCCAGCGGCGAACAAAACAGTCAATCCTTCTCTACCGCTGTAATATTGGTCATAGTATCTCGCTCTGTCATCGACATCTTCTGATGTTGAAGTGTATACTCCCCAATCAGATGAAGATGATGAGCCCCATGAATTGGTATGAGTTCTTGCTCCGTTGTTATACGCCGTGTTCAACATGTTATTGATGCTGGACCATTGGAAGTTTCCATTGTTATCATTCTCCATAGCCTGGAAATATAATTCCGCTTCTGGTGCAATTCCAGCATAATTCCCTCTAGTTCCGTCTCCAAGAACCGTACATGCAACGTGTGTGCCGTGCCCAGAATGGGCATCAGCTGTAGAGCCATCTCCGATTACATCTACATTGCCGATAATTCGATTCCCAAAGTCACCGTGATCATGGTCCAATCCCGAATCGGCAACTGCAACTATCTGTCCAGAACCATCGAGATCTGTGGTATAATATTGCTCCATTGCATTGATGTTCATATGGTTTCTAGATTGGTCGTTCCAGATCGTAAGGCTTGGTTGCGGACCAACCCAAGCTACTGAAGGTTCAGCAGCAATCTTTGCGATTGAGGATTTGGTAAATCCATCATAACGCCCTGTTTCAGCAAACTTTGATTCGTCCAAGAAATTGTTTGCAACAACATCTAGTTCCTGATGTAATCTCATCCCCCAGTTATCAGAAATATCGACACCCGGCAGCAACGAATCCGCACGCCATGATTCGATTCTGACCGGCGTGTTTTCTAGAGATTCCATCACTGAAAAATCAACCAACATAGCGAGGGGAACTGGCTGTACAGATGCAACACCTTCGATAGAAATTACACTACCCAGACCATTTTGCGTTCCTTGAATCATTAAACCAGAAGGGGAGATGAACTCTCTTACAGTCACTCCAGGATGGTCGGAAATTGCACCTCTAACCTCAGATATTCGATAGTCTGTGGAAACTAGAACCAATGACAAATCAGGTCTTGAAATCAACAATTCTTCTGGAATATCGGTGTCGAATAGAACTCCAGAAGCATCGTGAATTCCTAATCTAGAATGGGCTAAAAGAGGGCGCTCCTCGAGTGCTAGCGATTTATCTAACTCACCAACTAAGTTACGGATTGAATCTTCAGGTAAATCGAACCTGATCCACTCTACATTGGATTCTTCTTCGTTTATTACCGGTTGACTCACGACCGGTATTCCTGAAAGAAGGAATATAATGAGCAGCAAGAAGGCTCTACGCACACCCCTAGGGCGTTGAAAGCCCGTTTTAGGAGTTACCTAGTATAGTCTCAAAAGAACCACGTTACTTCTTCACAATCGTTGTGGAATTGCTCCGTGATATTATCCGCAACTATGTGAATGAATTGCTCCTTGTTTTCTTCACCCTTGAAGTTGGTCCAAATTATTTCAATCTGAATTGTATATTCTTCCCAGACAGAATAACCTAGAATCTCCATCTCCATTTTGTCGCCTGAAATACTTGTATGACTAGGTATAGAATCGAAAGTTACTTGCAAGCTGTCCAAAACAGTCTTTTCAGCATCTACAAACTCAACTGTGAGAGTTACATCGGTAATTTCTCTACTACCATCATTTACTAATTCTGCAAGAACAATGTGTCCATTCCTTTGCAGGTACATTACTTCGATTTCGACATCGTCACGCGGAATGACCCAATACCAAGTCGAAACCAATGCGCCTAGAAGCATCACTAAGACAACGCCAGCCAATGCAACCCTCATAGGATGGATACTCTCGGCGATTTCTTTGACACGCTCACCGATTTCCTGAGACATTTCATGGAGTTCTTTCTCCATGTCCTCATCATAATCTTCGCTCATCCTGTCACCGCCGCAATTATAGTCGCTAACCCAGATGAAATCGGGTCTCCAATCATTATGTGAGTTGTTTCTATTTCGCCACCTGTAAGGCTACTAATCAACGATAAATCCGAAACAACTCCGTTAACTCCTACGCTGGATGCAGTAGGAATGCCACCGGTGAATTGGGCATCTAATAGCACACCTCTGGCGTCTATATCTGTACCCAGCACGTCTACTTCAGTGTGAGCAGTTGCTACAATCCTTCCACCTGTGATTCCATCTACGACAATCACTGGATAGCCTAATGGGCGATAAATGTGGACTTCTGCTCCCTTGAGATTCTCCCCAACCAATTCAGCAGAGACAATGTTTACACCATCCTGGATTTGAGAATTACTTCTGCGAATGTACAATTTTTCAACACCGTTACCTGATGCCGAAATACGCGCACCATAGTCTTCAGTGACTTCCATAGTGAATCTGTCAGGCAAATTTTCAGAAAGCATCAGATTGTTACCTCGTATGTTCTGTGATTTCCCTTTAGTTTCGATAAACAAATCCATCTCATCGCTGTTGGAAGAATACGCCATCTCAAACATTCCTTGGAATGAGCGCTCTTCATGAATATCGAAATTACTAGCTGGTGCAGCGAGTAAATGCATTTCTCCGGGAACATCTCTGATGAACATAGTAGATGGCCACCAGATTCCATCTACCAACCTTAATTGTTGTAACATCATAGAATCTGCAGAATCTCGGCCATTGATTCTATCTGCAGGTGGGACTGTTAAATCAGCCTGCAAAATATCTCCAATCTTCGAATATAAAGTTGCATTCTGAGGAACATCAAACATCATCATTTCAGTCCTAATTCCCCTTAGTTGATTGTTTTGCAATATTCTAGCATTTTCTAATCTTTCACCAAGTTTGTATGACATGTCGATGGTTGTCCTCGGAATTACTAAATCAGATTCTGTGGATATTGTAGCGCTAATATTTACATTCCGTGAAAGTTCGGTATCTAAACCTGTAAGCACCATTGTCGTATCAGTTCTAGTCAATCCATTCAATTCGATAGTTAGTACTGGACGGAAAGGAGTCCAACCTTCAAGCGATGCTCCAATAGTAAATTGAGGAACTTCGTCCATAATTTCCACCCTATAGCTCAGCTTGATCAAACCAGCAGGAAGTTGAGGCATCCATATCTTACTGTGCCAAGAGCGTCTTTGTTCGAATGTTACGCCTTCTTCTTCCAAAGTGGCATTATCCAATAATTTCAATTCTCTAGCCGAAATGTATCCGTCTTCCATAGCATCAACCAATGATTCGGCATCGGATAATCCACCCCACGTCAGGGCTTGAATTACATCATCACGTTCTTGTTTTGTAATTCTAAAGTCTTCGAGTGCATCGCTAACAACTGTTCTGGAACTTTCCGTAAATTCAGGCATCAGTGAATAATTGAACACCAGTTGTGTTGCTTCCAATACTTCTCCTGAAATACCATGAACCCATCGAGGTTCAACAGGAACATTTACTCCCTTTTTGACATCCAAGGTAATGTCAAATTCTTCGCCAGTTTTCAAATTAAGTCCAAGGCTCAGATTCTTTGCAATGTTCGAAGCATCGCCCAAATCAACCATGCTCTCCACTGCGAAGTCGTTGACTGAAGAACCAAAATCAATCATTCCCGAAAGGAAGAACGAGAGAGCAAGAATACCATCTGCATCCCCAAATTCTGGAATTGAGATGATGTCTGAATTCTCAGAAGACGGCAGTGACAGGGTTACATTCGCCGGCAAGGGGTCAAGATGGATACGTCCGGAAAGGCCTAGGAATTCATCGTTCCTATCGCTTACATCTTCAAGCAGGACGCTGAAAGGTGCTGAACCGGTTCTGTTCATCACTAGCTCACTGTTTCCTGTCGGACCAATTGCACCCGGCTCTTGAGGAGGACTGAGAACAACCGAAGTTAGATTTGACAACTTCAGAGACATGCTGGCTTCACCGATGTTTTGGTCTATCCAGAATCTTGCATGGTCGTCATCCATGGTTAATGGAGTCGAGGCATTGGAAATCTGTACCTCTATCGAATCAATTCCATCAGGAGCATACATGGCTAGCGTATCGCCGAGTTCTAACTCGAATTGTGAAGGTAATCCATTCAATCTCAATGCATTATATTGACCATCACCTTCTCCACTGTAAGTAATTGTGCCAATCTCGTCAGTTGCGGAATAAGTAATCACTGAGCCCTGTTGAGAGATAGTTAGATTGCCTGGGCGATTTGATATTGATGCAAATTGTTTGACTTCACCATCGGTTGTATTTGAGAAATGGGTTAGATGCCCTATGATTAGTTCTTCACCAGAAACTCCAGATAGAGATATTGTTCGCAAATCCGTATCTTGATTATATGAATATGATACGCCGGAGATGTCTGTCATACGTACACTCATTCCAACTGGGACTAATGGGCCATTTATCCGACCATATTTCCCATCAACATTCCCGTTATTGTCTGTGTAATCAAGGTCTTCAGCAAGCAGAATGTGGTCCTTGCCCATCACCGGATGTGGGCTGCTTCCTATTGCAAGACTCAAGCTTGAGACCGTAGTCTCAGACCGAGTGCTTCCGTCACTCCAGGTTTCTCGAACTTGGTCGAACATTTGTACGAATATCTCTCCACTAGATTCCCCTGCAGTGCCAACTATCGCTTCCGGTAGCCCATTCAAAATAGTGCCTAAGTCGAGAATGATTTCAACCAAATTGAGCACTACATTATCCAAAACTTCACTCAGCAAATCTGGTGCTGTGCCGAATTCGACTCTTACACGATTCGAGGAGGGTATCTCAAAAGTCCCGAAAACTGCAACAACTTCAGGCAAATCGATTATTTCTACCTCCATCGAGGATGAATCAATTGCATAGCCATGTCTTTGGAAGGTTGAAACATATTCCAACTTACCAATTCTTTCAGTACCTGCAATTAGGATTAAACTGTTCCACCTGTTGTCACTTGGGTCGATCAATAAAGTTGAATCTGCGACATTTGTAGAGTCGTCTGCTGTGTAGTTCTTGATAGAAATGATCAGAGACAACCTGTTTGGCATTTGTCCAGGTAGGTTCGATGAGCCCGGTGCTTCACCTATCAAGGTGAAAATCGCATCGATTTCTTCTTGAGGTAAGGTTCCTTTTGGCATATCTCGAACCCAGCCTCGTGAATCTGTGATGTTTCCAAATTGTCCACCTTCTTCGATGTGGGCAGAGCGGTCTTCGAAATAATGGAAATACAGATCAGCATCTGTGTCGCTAAATATCTCAATATTGTCAAATGAGTTTTCTCCAGCATTATCGTTGCGGATTACCAAATCAACTTCCTCTGGAATCAATGTGTCTCCTAAGACAGGGTGTAATCCCACATCGATATATCCTATTTCATCAAGATCTCTGAATCCGTCTATATCTGGTTCTTTGAAATGAACATAACCAATTCCTACCGAATATCCACATTTATGCATTCTACTCTCAGCGTCGTGGTCAGCAATCGGGTCATACCATGAGGAATCCTCACAATCGGTTTGTTCATTGGCCGAATTTCTGTTTGGATTGGATATCATAATTGCATACGGTGCAGATACCGATGTGACTTCAAGTCCTGACTCATCTCCTCCATTGAAAATGTTCAACACTTGGATAATGTTGGTGAAAGTTTCTGTCACTTTCAAAGTCATTTGGTCTAAGCCGACGCGCACTTGGAAATCATGTGGTGGTTGAGTAAATCTGGAATCAATGACCAAGGCGTATGATTCTCCATCCCCTGTGAAGGTCAAATCATAGGCTACACCCTTCATCAAAGACACTTCCATACTTGCCATGTCGTCCCACAATGGGTCATTGTGGTCTAGAACTCTTACTTTCCATTGAAAGTTAGGTCTTATCCAGATCTCTTCAATGGTTGGAATTAATCCGTCACTCCATTGAACTCCCCATCCTTCTCCCTGAGTTCCTAGGCCAACAATCGAAAGACCAACGGCAACATCACTACTACCGTCGCCATCAATGTCTATCGCGTTTTCAAAGATGCCTGCGCCATCTATTGACAGTATGTCACCAGTAAAAGTTCCATATTCCCAGGCTTCATGTTGAGGGCCGTTGTTCCTAGCGGTGTAGTTGACATAAACCGAGTAAGTATTAGCACCAATGGCTAGAGGGTCATTGAAGCTTGGAGGCAACTCAAACAGAGTATCAAGTAAATTGTTTGGCCATCCATCTGGGTGTGAATTTGGGTCTGTCAAGTATACATATGGACGGGGATGTGATGGCTCTAGAGGGTCCGTTTCACGCATTGAAATATCGCCAATTACACCATCTGTGGCTAACAATGCATCTCCGTCACCGATTTCTCTACCCCTTGCTTCTAGAGCACTTAGGATACCTTCGGCTGAATCATGTGCAAGTTCATCCTCTCCAGAATCTCTCTGCTCAGTAAGGGCGTTTGCCATTGCTGCAAGTACCCCGAAATCGTCTCTACCGACTGATTCATCGGCTGTAACCGGAGTAAAAATAGGTAACAGCATCACGATTACTAGCACTACTGCTACCTTTCGTGAATCCAGAGGTTGCGGGACTCCGCGATGGAGCATTCGCACGCCTTCAGATGACATCAGTACTAATTCGGTTCCTACACCCAAATGAAACCATCCCTCTCGCGGGCGCGATTACAGCGCTTTTCAGCGCTCAACAAATTGTTCGCTTCCACATGAAGGACATGCGACTACAACGCTGTTTGCAGATGGCGGCAAATTAACTGAAAACGGCTTACCACAAGCCGTACATTCACTACGGAGACTGTGAGATGCAGGCTTAGCAGTTTGTGGCAATGAAACACCTCCACTCCTGACTCTGCCCGAAACAGGTGCAGATGGAGCAACTGCCGGTTTCGCTGGCTCGTCAGCAAATGCTGCCAAAGCAGCTTCAGCTAGAGCTGGGTCAACCTGCCTAACCGTCGGACTCGGCATAAACCCAGCATTAGGGTCCTGTTGAGATTCGTTGCCATAAATTGCTTCAAATTCTTGTGCCTTAGCCTCAGTCTGCATTTGGTCAGCAGACATGACTACACTACCATCGGTTATTCCAGCCATCTGGAAGGCATTTGCAAATGCGGGCAATTTGGTTCCTCGAGCGATACTCTGAATCCTTGCCTTCGCCTCGACCTCTGATAGCCCACTTTGCATCAATAAGTCAACTGCATGCCTTCTTTGAATTCCCTTATATCCAAACAAAACGACTCCAGAAACAACGATTATTATTGCAAAAATTATCGCTACAATCGCAATCAATCCGGCTTCACTAGGTGGCTCTTTAACTTGAATTTCGAAAATTTCGAAATCTGTATTGTTAGATTGGTCATACACAGTAACTGCAAATCTTGCTTTTCCTAACTCATCGAATGAAATTGCTAATGTTGATCCAGTATAATCAGCGTCGTTAGTCGAATCTCCATCTCCATTGGTATCCTTTGTCAGGTCTAAGTCCCAAGTAAATCGTAAGTCTTCTTGTGAATCCCATTCGTCTGCAGCTTTGATTTTCAACTCGATTTCTTCGCCCTGTTCTACTTCAGTAATTTCGGTAATATCCGTGGATACTAAAATCGGTTCTGTGGAATCATAAACAACAATTGTTGTGTTAGATGAACCTGTATTCCCAGAAGGATCGATGACTGTTAATGTAACAACATAGGTTCCTATCTGTGACCAACTAACCGTATATTGTGATGCATTTGACTTAGTTTCGCCATCAACGCTCCATGATGCGGAAGCGATTGCATGGTCGTCATACGAATTGGAAGCCTGTAAGACCATATCAGATAGCCTCAGTAGTCTTCTATCTCCATTCAAATCGATCACACCTCCTTGCCCCGTGATTACTGCAATTGGGTCTTCGACATCCAAAACTTCGACTTGATGTGACACGACTGTGGTCTCTCCAGACTGAGATTGTGCAGTGAGATTCACCGTCTTGATTCCTGGTGTTGACCATGATGCCTCTACCAAATTTCCTGTAGCATCAACGGAACCATCAGAGTCTAAATCCCAAGATAACGAAAGCAATTGCTGCAGGCTATTTGGAGTGTTGCTAGCATCCAAAGTGATCTTCTCACCGATAGTCGTAGTCGAACTAGAATAGTCCACTATTTCCGGTGCAAGGACTGGGTCAAACCAGGCTTTCACTGAAAAATGAAGTCCTGATAAACCGGCTTCAACCATAAGATTGAGATTTTGCAAGTCCAAAAACTGTGGAACTGTCCAATCAATCTGCGTCGTATCTTGACCGCCAAAATCTTCCATTCCTGTGTTGGAAATGATGAGGTCGCCTGATAACTGATTATCCGATTGGATGAACATATCACCACTACCAGAAAGTGGGTGAGCCCAATAGGAGAAATCTGTTCCAGAATCAACGCTGAATGACGCCAAATTGATTCTTTCACCGGGTTGCAAAATGAATGTATCATGCAACAATGGATAATCTTCAACTGAAGCTGGAGCAAGTTGAAGTTTGAATCGCGACATCATTCCACCTTGGTCTCCGAGTCCCTCATCCCCATCATGGGCAGAATTATCGAAAACGATGTACCAATTCTTTGCATTAATTGACTGAGGAGGCGCCCAATCTAGCCATTCAGAGCCAATCATCGACTCAAAAGAGGATTCTGCGTTAAATGAAGAACGATAATTTTGGCCGTTTTTATAGGTTTGAACCGCATTTTGGTCAAACATCAAAACGTCCATTGCATCATCCAATACTTCGATGTCAATTGCAAGAGTTGTTGTATGGCTCCTAACTCCAATATCAACTATCAGACACGCACCTGGTTCTACAGAAACACCGGAACTTGATGTTACTACATCCGAAAGATCGAATTCAGCACATTGAGGTGCTGCTCGACCTTCTGTGGCTGAGACCATGGGGGCAATCAACAGCCCGGCCAGCAGGAAGATGAGTAAACGTTGACGACTCATGTTTTTGCGAACAAGCATCTCGGTTTTCAAATTGCCTCAAACCTGTTGAGTCCAACCTTCTTCTGATTTGATTAGGTGTGTAAGTGACAAATCATCATTCAATACTAATCTATCTCCATCAGATAATGCAACAACAGAGCCATGTATTTCTCTTGCTTCTGCTAGGGATTCATCATGCCTATCCAATCGTGCTGAATAATGAGTAAGTGCGAGATGGTTAGCGCCACATTCAACGGCGGTTCGAGCGGCACCTGCAGCGGTTGAATGTAGGTGTTCATTTGCAATATCCGCATGTGATTGAAGGAAGGTTGCTTCGTGAATTAGAAGATCACAATCTGAATCAATTGCCTGTTCTGCAGTATCACCAGAGATGATGACCGACAAACCTGGAATTGTATCTGAACGGAAATCCGTCGCCTTCAGTACGTCTCCGTTGTATTCTACATCATTGCCGGCAGCTAGAGATGCTTTGACATCATCTGGAAGGTGCTTAGAAGACTCTCTATCGAACTTACCTTTTCTCTCTCCCAGCGAGATTCTCCAAGCACAAGATGGTACAGTATGTTGAGTACTATGCGCTGAAATTTTAACCTTCTTCATCGGTTGCGGCAAAGGGATTTGCGAGCCATCGTTCATGTTGACCCACCTTTCACCATCGCCCAGGACCCATTGGACCTCGTATCCTAGTGCTTCACTTGTCGCTCCTAGGTCCATCCACATATCGTACTGGATTACCAAGTCCGAAGGAGTTACTTCCGGTTCGGTTTCACTCCCTAGTAATGCATCGATAACTTCTGAAGTTGTAGGCCCAATTACCCATAATTTGTCCTTCCTTCCATCAAGCGCCATGGTTTGCATCCATGGTAGAACTCCCCATGTGTGGTCTAAATGCCCGTGCGTCAACAAAATTGCAGATACCTTAGACATCTTCAGGCGTCGACCAGCATAATTTTTCATTTGTGAACGATGCTTTACCAAACGGTTTTGGAAACCTTCTCCACAGTCTACGACGAACATCCCCTCGGGCGTTTCAACTATTGAGCCTGAAACTGAGCGGCCTTGAGCAGGTCTTGCAGAAGAGGTCCCTAAAACGTGTACTTCGAGGCTCAATCTCTCACCTCAGTGTTCGTAGGGAATCGGTGTTTTTGGGAACCAACGTAAAATAACTACATCCCCGATCGATCGAACCCAGCGCCATGGAATTGTCAGATGAACTCCTTTCTCTACTAATTCATCTGGGCAACCTGCTACGAATAGGTGAGT
The DNA here is from genome assembly GCA_022452125.1 of Candidatus Poseidoniaceae archaeon. Classification (GTDB taxonomy): domain Archaea; phylum Thermoplasmatota; class Poseidoniia; order Poseidoniales; family Poseidoniaceae; genus MGIIa-K1. The sequence goes on along the minus strand of JAKURJ010000004.1, from coordinate 2,777 downwards.
TGCGCATAACTGAGCACCGTCTATGACGGTCTCTCCTACCACTCCAAGCAACCTGCCATCTGGAAGGTAAATCTCCTTTCCATTAAGTTGTGAAACGCTCATCTCACCTAACACGAAACCCCTCCTGTGAACCATCGAGGCAAGCGACCCTCAATGAACCCAACGGATAATTTCGACAATTACAATTAATTTTGCAATTGTACAGGCGGGCTCTTGGTGCGTCCCAAGAAAGCGAACAGTGCGAAGGTAGCAAAACAAATTCCTGTACAATAACTCAAGAATAATCCATTAGTTTCGAATAATGAAATGTCCTCGTCTAGTTCTAGAACGAAGTTATACTCCAAGTAACCCGTTATGAACAGTAATATCATCAATACTCCATTTGCGGCGAATAGAGCTTTAGCAGCCCATGGTTTATTGAGGAATTGAGAGATTGAGGCACCGATCAATCCTACTGCTGCGACCATAACAATTAGCCACATTAATGAGATTGTGGAAAGTGAAGATTCAAGGTCATCAGTTAGATCAAAACCAAATGCATCTAGGAATGCTACTGCTTGATCATAATCTGATTTGACTGATGATGCTAAGTACAGCACTACCAATGCCAAAAGGATTCCAGAAACACCATTTATGATTCTCCATGCTGAATTGGGGCCCTTTATTTCAACTGCCATTGGTTGAGCGTTTGGCATTGGCATTCCCATCATCATAGGTTGTGCACCCGGCATTGGCATTGGTGCGGGAGCCGGCATTTCACCTGGAGCTGGCATTGGCATTGGCGCCGGGGCAACTGGTACAGGTGCCGCTGGTTCAGGGGCTGCTGGTGCGGATTCTTGGCCAAAATCAGGATAGTGTTCTTGAGTATATTTCGTTGAATCTTCCGGCGTATAGCCTTGGGCGAGGAGAGATTCGTAGTATTGTTGTGCGTCCATGTGCCGAAATACACGCACGGTATACATTAATCTAATTGTGAAGATAATTTTCGGTTTGAACCAAAAATCACTTGCCGATGTTTCCACGAGCCTTTAGAGAAGGCCGCAGCTTTTCTGCACCCTTACCCTTGTTGTGTAGACCGCGTCCGCGCTTGCCAGCGCTGGTCTTTCCACGGTATGCACGTCCACGATGGTGAGATTCTGCAATCCATCCTAGGTCCTTATCGGACTTGATTGCTGGATGAGAAGGATCTAGCATAATGACTTCGTAGTACTTGTGCTTACCATCTTGGCCGACCCAATAGGAGTTCAGAACTTCCAAGTTAGGGAAGTGGCGATTAACACGTTCTTCAGCGATTCGCTGAGTGTTCTTTGCCATTGTGATCTTTGCGATACCTGCCTTAGATGGTTTACGCTTCATGTGAACCTTGCCCTTGCGAAGTCCACCACGGCGAACTCTTGTTCTGACCATAATGACACCTTGCTTAGCCTTGTAACCAAGGCGGCGTGCAGCATCGATGCGTGTTGGCTTATCGATTCTGCAGTTAACTGGTTCACGGCGCCACTGGACCATACGGTCTTGGCGCTGTTGATGAGATTGAGTTGCTTTTGGGTTGTTCCATGTTGCACGAACATGCTGGTAAAGTCCCTTAGCCATGTACATCACCTACTCCTTGGAGCATTTTGCCGACTTGCCTCCCCTATTTGAAGACCGCGACGCGGTTTTTCGCCCCCCTACGGGGGATTCACTCATGTGTGAGTTCATTCTCGGGGGTGTGTGTCCCTTCAAATCACCGGCGAAGAGGATGTCCTCGATGCTCTGAAAAAAGGAGTTGAAATCAAACTTGTTTTGGTGGATAGAGAAGAGGACTGTTCGGAGATTATTGAGCTTTGTAATTCTATGGATATTAGAGTCGTTGAAGGGTCTTCTACCGACCTCTGGAGAATGAGTGCAAACGGGCACCAGAAACTCCTTGCCTTGATCGAAAGAGAGCCTCTAGGAACACTTGAAGAAGTCTTTGAAAGAGAGGGCGCAATCTGGCTTTTTGATGGTGTCGAATACGCTCCAAACTTAGGGTTTGGAGTTAGAACTGCAGAGGTGAGTGGAGCCACTGCTGTAATCATCAACGTGAGCAAAACTCACGAAGAAAGGAGAACTATTCGAAGAGCTTCTATGAGAGCGACGAGATTCATTCCTGTAGTTTATGCAACGACTGAAGAAATCCTAGCCGCTTGCAATCGCAGAATCGTAGTTGCTGAAGATGTAGGCGGAAAAGCACCATGGCAGACCGACTTAACTGGAGATGTTTTGCTCGTTGTCGGTGCAGAAAATGCTGGGGTATCAAAGGAAGTCCTGGCTGCCGCTGACGAGATTGTCAGACTACCAATGCCCGGCTTCATTCCATCCTACAACCTACAAGTGGCAGTTAGTGCTCTCGCTATCGAAAGAATCAGGCAAATTCAGTCAGAATAGAAATTACCGTTTTGTTACCAAACATGCTAAACCGGATGAGATTTTATTAATTCAATCAACTTAATGAATCCATGCAAGGGATAGAATTCCTTACTAGATTGAGAACACATGTAGACTCGGGCAGGATGCCTGTATCTGTATACAATCAAATCCACGAATATGAAGTCAATATAATGGCACAAACAAAATCTGTTTTTACTACGCCTGTAGTACCTCATTCAACTGTCTTGAATGAAGAAGAAAAACACAATTGGAAAAATGCTTTTTTCAAATTCTCTAATGGCATTGGAGCGGCGTTGGCTATTTTCAGGGTAGTAATAGGATTAGTGTTGATGCTGTCTGAAATAACCGACGGGTGGGAGGACTTC
>JAKURJ010000039.1 GCA_022452125.1 Candidatus Poseidoniaceae archaeon | reverse complement strand
CCAATGAATATTCTTTAGGCCCTTCCCTTTTAATTATTCGACCAAACTGATTCCATCCATGACAGCCCAGCCAATGGCTAGAGGTCGTTTGTGTTGCTGATCGCGAACCCAAACCAAATCACCTTCAGCGATTTCTTCATCAGCGTTGTGAATCCCAGCAACCATACAATCTGCACCTTTCATCAAAAATGGAATCGCACCATGGTCTACTTCGACATATCTCTTTTCACATGGATGTGCAAGGAAACCTCGCAAGGTTAGGAATACTACTCTTTCATCATCAGGGCTCATCAATTCAACCGCCAGAGGAACTCTATCGACTAGAACCATTTTCCACGGGCCATAATCTGCCATTTCCAAAAACGCCCCATCGACCGCTAGGTCGATTCCAAGTGCCTCCTCAAGGTCTTTGAGAAGAGGTGCTATGTGTTTGCGACGTACCGGCCTTCGCTTCTTGATTTGCCAATCCTTCGCCATATCCCGCCGTATGGATTCACAGGTTTGACCCTTCGGTTTGATGAGCCTAGTCCCCTTGGGATTATCATGGACGTATGGTGCGCCATCCGAACTTATCCCAAACACGCAACGGAATTGGGTAACCCCATTCCCACCGAGCCTGTATTTTTCTTGAAGCCATCATCAAGTGTAGTAGATTTCGGCATTATCGATTCATGTGATGGAGATGTGCATCATGAAATTGAATTGGTTCTGAAAATAGGGCCAAACAACGAGCCTAGTCACATGGCTCTAGGACTTGATTTGACCAAGAGGAGTATCCAAGACCATCTCAAAGAAAAGAGCCTGCCTTGGGCTGAAGCTAAAGCGTTTTCTGGAAGCGCAGTTCTAGGGGACTGGGTTGAATACAATCCCAAGGCAGAATATTCACTCGAAGTAAATGGGAATGAAGTGCAAAGAGGCTCGCTTGCTATGATGAGTTGGACTCCGAAGCAACTGATTGCTAAACTTGCAAATTGGGCTCCTATTCGAGAGGGTGACATCCTGTTTACTGGAACCCCTTCAGGTGTGGGTCCATTGTCAAAAAATGATGAGGTAACAGCCTCGCTATACATCGAAAGCGAACATATTCTCTCTCATCACGCAAAATGTGTCTGAGGCATACCATTCAAATATGAACGGCTGGTCGGCAAGCCGCTGGAGACAATAAACATGGCACAGTGGCACGGAATTTCACGTCGCAAGTCAACAGGTGGTCGTCGCGTAGCTGCACGTGGTAAGCGCAGTACCGAAATCTCATCCGAGAAGCAATTTGCTTTGATTGGAGAACCTAAGAGAAAGATCTACCGTAAGACCGGTGGAAACACACTAGTTCGTGTTCTTTCAGACAACCGCTGCACAGTCAACGGCAAGGACGGAAAGTCCTCTATCGCAACAATTACCAATGTTGTAAGAAATGATGCAAATCCAAACTACACTCGTAGAAACATCCTGACCAAGGGTGCAATCGTAGATACCGACAAAGGACAAGTCAAGATTACTTCTCGCCCAGGACACGATGGCGTCCTGAACGGCGTAGTTCTTTGAATGGGTTCAAATCCAACCACCCACTGAGGGGTTGACATGGACCACAATCCAGACCGAATCGCAGTCTGGCCTGGCTACTTCGACGCTAAGGTAAGTCGTCGTAGCGGTCGCCGTGTTCCAAGAGATTCAAGTGTTCTAAAACCAGACTTGGAGGGCCTGTTTATCGCATCCCGCGCATTAGGACTGAGAAAGGTCAAGCGCGAAGAGAGAGTTTCACATCCTAACCGTCCGCACGCAAAAGAAGGTAGACTCTGGGTTTCAAAGAAAGGTGCAAAGGAATCGATTGGCGCTGGATCTAAGGAAGAAATTCTACAACTCATCGGTGGCCAATGGCGCCAAATGCAGAAAGACCAGCGCAACGATGAGAAAGAAGCACAAAAGCGTGGACCAAAGGTTGGCGACAAGCGCGCTCGCTCGCAACGCAAAGGTGCGAATAAGGCTAGAGCAGCACAAGCTCGCGCACAGCGCAGCCAGAAGCAAAGGCGCCGACGTTGATTATTCGGCCAGCCACTTTTCCACTAACTTTGGCAGTATTTCTCCTGCCTTTCCTAAATGAACTTCATCGAAATCATATCCATTGATTGGCATTTCAAAATTGACTAGAATGGTTTGTGCACCTGCCAAGCGAGCAGCACTGGCTAGTCCTGCTGCAGGGTATACGTGGCCCGAACTACCAACAACAATGAACACGTCGCACGACCCAATTGCATCATAGATTTCATCCATCTGCATTGGCATCTCTCCAAACCAAACAATGTCCGGTCTCACTCTTGAAGATTCAGCGCAGCAATTGCAAAACAAGAAGTCGTCTTCTAGGTCCTCATCAGACATGCGTACTTCGATTTGACCAGATTTTTCACATCTCAGAGTTTCGAGTCTACCATGCATGTGGATAATCGAAAGGCTACCTCCTCTCTCGTGTAAATCATCGACGTTTTGAGTGATTAAAGTGAAGTCATCTAATTCAGACTCAAGTCTTGCTAATGCTTCGTGCGCAGGATTAGGCCCAACTTCCTTCATCTGCCTTCTGCGCGCTTGATAGAACTTCCAAACTAATTCAGGATCAGCTTGCCAAGCCTGTGGAGTAGCAACATCTTCTATGCGGTAATTTTCCCACAATCCATCATTATCTCGGAATGTTTTGATGCCTGATTCTGCGCTAATTCCAGCCCCAGTTAGAACCACCACTTTCTTGCCACGCATGGCAAATTGTCCCAACTAGAGGTTCAAAAACTATACACTTTTTGATTTGAAGCTGAGTCATTAGAACCCTCCTCCTCCTGCAATCAATATTAGGAAAAAGTAGAACAGAAGTAAGGCTCCTAAATAGAGTACTAAGCCGACTATCATCAAAACGAGCAGAATCAGTAAAATCTGTCTCGAAACTGATTTTGAAGGGCTGGAAATTGTTTGGCCCGACAAAAACTGTATCTTCAATTTAGCTCACCAAAACCTAGCAAAACGAGATAGAAAAATCCAGATTTTCTCTCCCCCTTAGGGGGGGAGAGATATTGAGAAAATCCTAAACTGAAATATAGAGGGATGTCAAAGCGTAGAACATGAAGGGGCGCTTTTCTGCTGTATGCATGGTTGCCGTAATGTTGACGACAATGCTCGGTGCTCCGCTTGCTGCAAGCGGAGAAGTGATGCAAGAAACTACCACAGTCAGTCAAGAAATTACTACCACAGAACCTCGCGATTATCCAAATGGCTGGACTCATCGCCCGGTTGTAGAAGTGTTCACTTCGCTGTCCTGTGCCCCATGTATGTCCAACTCTGAGCCACAAGTTATCGCAATGCATGAGTCATTGAAACAAGACAACTCACAGCCATATACCATCGTAACTTTCCACCAAACAAATGGCGGTGCTGGCGATGACCCAACCGCAAGTCAGGAAGCGAAAGACCGCTACAATTACTATTCTCCAATCGGCACTCCAGACGGTGAAATCGATGGCGGCTACATCCAAAGCCAAGACCTGATGTCCTCGGTTGAAGAGGCTGGACAGCGCGAAGTAGCTCCTACAACTCTCAACGTTACACAAACCTACAATGGTGAAGGAGCATTCACAGTAACCGCAACTTTGGTCTATCTGGGTGAAGGTTTCAATCCCGACCTTACAGACCCAACCGGAATTCCACAAGATATTGCAGATGGCGATACTCTAGATTACGAAATCCAGTTGTTCATGATTGAACATGATGTCTATGCGTTCTCTTCCGAGCACGGTGGCATGGTGTTAACTCCAATGGTTTACAGAGGAAACGCTGGACAACCAGCAACTGGTAGCCTAGATGCAGGACAAGAAGCAGTAGTAATGGCTGAATGGGTTATTCCCTCTGAAATCGAGCACCCAAGTGGTCACGCAACTCCTGGTGTCATGCCAATGGACCCAATGGTCGTTCCAGGAAATATCGAAGTTGTTGCAGTCGTATATGACCAAAACGATGAGGCAAAATCCTCATCCCCAAATCCTAAGCAAGGATTGATTCGTGCAATCAATTCTGCAACACCTCGTTCCACCGCATATGATGCTGAAAATGAAATGCCAACGGTAATGCAAATCGATGAAACCATAGAAGAAGGAAATGCGAACATCATGGCTTTCTTCGATGACGAAGACGGAATTGGTACTGCATCGGTATTCTACAATTACGAAAGCTCAAACTACACCGGGGAATGGTTCAGTCAAAATGTCGAAATCCAAGGCTCTGAAATCTGTGATGATGAAGGCGTATGCTACGCATACGGGGATGCGACAGGAACGGTTTCTATTCCTGCAGTCGAAGGCAAAGCGATTTACTACCAACTTGCCTTTGCGGATGGAAAGCAGAATTACAACACCCATGATGTCCAATCCTTCGCAGGTGGAACAATCGTGACCCCTGCTCCACCGGGATTGAATTACGTATTGATTGGAGCAATCAGCCTAATCGTTCTAGCCTGTGGTGCATTCACAGTTTGGGCACGCATGCCTTACACGGGAACTTACTTCGATTGAAGTAGGCGGTGAAATGGATGGCTGAGGATAAGGGCAGTGATACCGGTTATTCCAACTGGGATATGGTCAAAGCGAGAGCTGCCAACAACCCGAAAATCGTAACTCTTGGAGTTATGATGCTGTTGATCCTCAGTATTATCGGCTACACGATGATGGGCGGAAGTTCTACTGCGCCTGATTTTGAAGCACAATGGGTCGGTGGAGATAATGATGGAGAGACATTCAAATTATCCGATTTACAAGGCAAGGTAGTCGTCTTGGATTTGATGGCAACCACTTGTTCACCGTGCAAGGATATAGCTGATGATATGCTAACTCCCTTGCATGAGAAGTACAAAGATGACCCTGGCGTCGTAATCATTTCACTATCTGTTGGTGAAGATACACCTGAAGGTTTGATGGCTTATTCTGAAGAACACGGCTATCATTGGTTGCACGCTCTAGATGTCAACAAAGAAGCGTTTGAAGCGTACAACGGAATCAAGATTCCTAAGATTGTCATCATTGACCCGTCTGGAGACTTAGTGTATGAAAAATCGAGCAACAGGATTCCTTTGGATGAGGTAGAAGACACCGTCGTATCGGCTAAATCCGGTCTGGCAGATACAATCAATTTGCAATCAGGCTCAATTTGGTTAATGGCTGTCGGAGCAGGATTCTTGTCGTTCTTCTCACCTTGTTCGTTCCCACTCCTTCCCGGCTATGTCTCGTTCTACTTAATGCGCAAGAAGGAGACTTCAGGCGGCCTAAATGAGCAAACCATGCGGGCAGCACTACCCGCAGGCCTAGCAGCTTCAGCAGGTATTCTAACCATCTTCCTTGGCTTAGCCATATTCGGAATTTTCTTTTCTGAAGCGGTTCGCGAAATGGTTCCAGTTTTGATTCCGATCACTGGTGCTATTATTTTGATAATGGGACTGATTATGGTTGCCGATATTGATATCTCAAGATTCACTTATCCTATCAAGGAGAAGTTTGCAGCAGGCGCTAAAAAATTGAAACCAATTTTCCTTCCACCAATCGAGAAAATACTGTCATTCATCACAAGAAAAGAGATTAAGTTCGAAGAGAATGAAGACTCAGAAATGATGGGTCAATACCTGTATGGCCTTGGATACGGTGCTGCTTCAGCAGGTTGTACTGCACCGGTTTTCATCGCTCTATTAGTTGCCTCAATGAGCTACACATTGTTTAACACAGCATTGATTTTCACACTGTATGCAGTCACTACTGCTGCTCTAATGGTCACATTCACATTATTGGTAGCCGCTAGCCAGGATACTATTGTTAACAAAATGCGAGCATCTACTGGCCTAATCAAGAAAATCGGTGGTGCAGTATTGTCAATCGTTGGTCTGTATTTGGTCTACCAATACGTAACCGTCTGGGCTTGATTATTACACATGATCTCGTTGTATTCCTATGCGTATATTGGAGGCCACTTGCTTACGGATTTATTTTTTCAAAATGTGTTATTAATAATTGAAATTTTGATATTTATTAGGTCTGTTTAAATTGTTATTAATTTAGGCAGGTACATGGCAAGTAAAGGCGGTGCTGACGGTGCCGGAAATTTCGAACACTATGATGTCGTGATTGTCGGCGCTGGTGCAGCAGGTATTGGTGTAGCAATTGCCTTACAGCACAGTGGTGTCGAGAATTATCTCATTGTCGATAGAGAAACAATAGGCTCCTCATTCCGTTCATGGCCAGCAGAAACTCGTTTCATTACTCCTTCTTTTCCAAGTAATTCCATTGGTATGTTGGATCTCAATTCCATTGGAGTTGGCATTTCGCCTGCTTTTACAATGCGAATAGAACACCCCACAGGTCAAGATTTTGCCGACCACCTTCAATCTCTTTCTGACTACTTTGAACTACCAATAAGAGAGAAAACCGATATTCTCAGTATCGAGAAGCATGGAGAGTTTTTCCATTTAGAACATGAAGGAGGCAAGATTTTTGCCGAAAATGTGATTTGGGCTGGAGGAGAATATCAATATCCATCACTAGGTGGATTTCAAGGAAGTGAGTTGTGTCTACACACCTCAAACATTGGAAGTTATCAAGAATTAGAAGGTGATGATTTCCTCATCATTGGGGGATATGAAAGTGGCATTGATGCCGCTTATCATTTGGCAAATAATGGAAATAATGCACGCGTCTTCGATATGAATTGCCCCTGGGGTGAGAAAACTTCAGACCCCAGTGTCGCGCTTTCAACATATTCGTTTGAGCGAATGCGCAACGAAAAGTTCGAAGATAACGTTAAGCTATATTCTGAAACAGCGGTCAAATCAGTTGCTTACAATGATGGAATGTACTGCTTAACTACTGAAGACGGCCAAGATTTCCATTCAAAAACAAAACCAATTCTCGCTAATGGTTTCAATGGCGGTCACAAATTTGTAGCACATTTGTTTGAGGAGAGAGAGGATGGTTTCCCTTCATTGACTGAGAATGATGAATCAACAATCGTTCCTGGTATGTTCCTATGTGGACCTTCAGTTAGACACGATGGACACATTTTCTGTTTCATTTTCAAGTATCGTCAACGATTTGGTATTGTAGCGCAGGCCATTGCCTCTTCTCTAGGTTTAGACACAGAGGATTTTGTAGCAGCATACAGATCATGTGGCATGTATTTGGACGATTTATCATGCTGTGGACAGGAGTGTCTAACATGTTAAACGAAAATTCTAGTTCTAGCCCAAATGGTGATGTTTTGGCAGAAGCGGATGGGAATATTACCCGCTCTAAGTTCCTGAGAATAGATTGGCTGGGACAGACCTTGGCTAGTTTTTGTTGGATTGTAAGCGTCTTTGTATATGGTTACGCTAGTGGTGATGGGTTGCAATTGTCAACTGGAGATTGGCTACAGTTAGCCGCAGCGTCCTCATGGTTCATCGCAAACATGGCGTCCCTTGCTAATGATTGATTAAATTAGAACTGGTAGAATTTATGGGTAGTCGATAAGACCCATGTGCTCGGTCTTGGTGAGTGAATCGGAATTAGTTACGGGCCACCCCATCCAGATAACCCACACACTCCATAGCATCCTCCACCTGATGACATAAACAACGTAGCCACAAATATGTGTAGCGCTAAAATAAACACAACTGGGGCTAGGAATAACAATACGAAGAATTTCGTTACTGGTTCTTTAGCTGCAGACGTTATCATCCAGCATCCAAAGAGCAAAGTGAAACACGACGCAGTAAGTAGATCAGATGGAGCAGATGAGTTTTCAGATGAAGCAACTAAAGCCCATGTAATGATGATAAGAAGCATACCCATGATCGTAAGTTCAACCGTATATCCATATTTCTCATCAATTGAGATTTCATTACTACCATTGGTTGAGGATGACGGTAGTGTAGGTGAATTTTCATTATTTTGATTTTGTAAATCTCTTTCAGCGATCTTCGCAATCGCTTTTTCCCGAGCTATTTTGCCAGCAATAATCTTGCCAATTGCCTTGTGCTCCCGACAAAAATCGCTGTATCCTTTCCTTTGTTTTTGGCAGTCACCAAACCTACATGTGCGTGATTCATTTACGTCGATTGTGTTATTGTTTTTCAAACTCTCAATCGCTTTTTCTCTCTCCATTTTTTGCTGGATTACATTTTCCATTGTTTTGTGTTTGCGGCAATAATTACTGTATCCTCTTTTACCCCTTGTACAACCAGTAACAATGCAAACATGTGCTTCTTTCTTACTTTGACCTACCTCAATGGTGATACTACTTGGTGTCTCTCCAGAAGGAAGACCTTGTTCTATCGCCATGATAATCGATTAATTATTGAGAATATAAAATATAACCCGGCAATGAATTTGAGATTTTGAATTAAACTAACCATACCGAAAAAAATCCTCGAACATTTCAAAAAAGCCCTGAATTGGTATAATCACAAGAATGTAAACAGCCAGGAAAATTCCAGCTATCAAGATAATTATCTTCATTATTTCTTGCACGAATACTTGCCCTGAGGGTGATTTCTGAATTCGTAGTGCTTCTTCGTACATTGACATGCTATGATCAACACTATCCGCTTTTTCTCTAGCAATTTTCCCAGCAATAATCTTGCCAATTGCCTTGTGCTCGCGACAAAAATCGCCGTATCCAATTTTTGGATTTAGGCAGTCTCCAAACCTGCAATGATGTGGTTCTTTTGTTGGAACTTTATTGGATTCGATGGAGATACTGTTAGGAGCATCTCCTGAAGAAATTCCATCTTCTATCTCCATGGTAATCGATTGATTGTTGAGAATATAAAATATAACCCGGAATCCCGATTCAAATTAAAGATACTAAGTCACTTAGTACTCCTGGTACGTCGTTGGCCTTAGTCACTCCACTTGCTAGAAGAACACCTTCTGCGCCAAGGGAAATTGCTGTTGCAACATCTTGACCATTTTTTACACCTGCACCACACAATACTCTGACATTCGGGTTTACCTCCTTAACAGCTGCAACAGTATCTGAAACAATCGCAGGGTCTGCAGTTGTTACCGAAATATCTCCTCCAATCAACTCAGGAGGCTCAACTGCGATGAATGTTGGACCTAATTCTGCTAAAGCCCTAGCTTCATCAACGTCTGCAGCGCATGCACATATCGGGAAATCATCTGGTAGCATTGCCATCAAATCTCTGACGTGTTCTAGAGGAACCTTGTGTTCGGCGTGATTAATGATTGTCCCAGCAGCACCTCTTTCAATTGCAGTTTGTGGCTCCAGCCAACCGGTATGACTACCCTGTCCAACCGGGTCCAAGTGTTGAGACCAAACTTCTAATCCTGAGATTGAACTTACGCTCGATAAATCAAATGCACTTGCTACAGCGACCATCCTCGCATCGGTTTCAACAGCGGCCATTAACTGACCAAGTTTGTCAGCAGAACCTGCCATTGCAGACGAATATGTCTTGAAATTAACAACGATTAATGGGGCATCCATGCAATAGCCCTGAGCGCCTACCCTTTTTGGAAACTGCGATTCAAATCGTACCTTCGGATTGGATATGGCCTGCAGGAACAACACTACCGTGTCCAACAACAATGTTCGTTAATCTGGCATCACTTTCGATGATTGCCCCTTCTCCAATTAGGCAATTGGAAATAATTGCGCCTGAATCAATTCTGGCACCTCTAAGTATTGTTGAATGGCTTACTTCTCCAGACACAATACAACCGTCCTGGACCATTGAATGTCTTGCGATTGTATGCTTACCTTGGTGCCAAGTCCCACCAGAAACTGAACCCGTTTTGAATCTATTTTCTTCTATACATCGAAGTACTGCTTCATGCCAACTGCTTGGAGTACCCGCATCGATGAAGTACCCCTCGAATGGGAATCCTGCTAGACTTCCTTCTTCAGCTAGAACTGGAAATACATCTCTCTCGAGGCTATGTTTTTCCTTTGGCATGATGTCAAAAACATCATCTTCAAGGATATAGGAACCTGCATTAATCAAATTGGAAAATACCTCTTCTGGTTTTGGTTTTTCTTTGAATTGTGTGACTTTATTCTCTGAATCTAGGCCAACAATTCCGAATCTAGTTGGGTCCTCAACCTCCCATAGCGCAAGTGTTCCTTTCACGTTCATTGATGAATGCTGCTCAAGCATCATTCCAACATCCAAAGAAGATACTATGTCGCCATTGAAGCAAGCGAATCTGCCAGATACAATATCACGGCAATTACCTAATGCGCCCCCAGTTCCAAGAGGCTCGTCCTCAGGAACAATTCTGACATCAAAGTCTACATTCGCTTTGCGAAAATAATCTCTGATCATATCAATTTTGTAACCACCTGCTACAATTACTTCGTCGACTAAATCACTTGGAACTCCTTCCACTACCCTCTCTAGTAAAGTAGAATCTAGCATTGGAAGTAGAGGTTTAGGGATGTCATTTGTCAATGGGCGTAGACGAGAGCCTATTCCACCAGCAAGGACGACTACCTGCATATCCAATCCGACCACAACTTTGCTATTGAACGCATCGTGAGATTAACCATTTCAAATCGCATCATTGAAGGGGCGTCTTTTGGTCGGAGTGGTTAGGGAGAATCATGAACATCCACGAGTATCAAGGAAAAGCACTGCTAAAATCAGCCGGTGTTCCAGTTTTAGAAGGGGTACATTGCACCAGCGTTAATGATGCACTGGAGGCTTATGACGCTCTAGGTTCAAAGGTTGTAGCAGTGAAGAGCCAGATTCATGCAGGTGGTCGAGGAAAGGGTACAATGTACGACCCGCAGACCCGTGAAGAGGTTATGCAAGGTGGAGTGAAAATCGCATTCTCAAGAGAGGAAGTTGAAACTTATGCTTCAAACATTCTTGGAAATATATTGGTCACAATTCAAACCGGTGATGAAGGAAAAATAGTCAACAATCTGTATGTCGAATCTGGATGTGCAATCGCTCATGAATACTACTTGGCATTGCTAGTTGATAGAGAAAGTAAGGACGTTCTGATCATGGCATCTACCGAAGGTGGAATGGACATTGAAGATGTTGCTCATAATACTCCAGAGAAGATTCACAAGATTAACGTGGACCCGAATTCGGGACTTCTTGGTTTCCAGAAGAGAGACTTAGGGATGGCATTGGGGTTATCCGGTAATGCATTGAAGTCGTTCTTCAAGATGTTAGGAAAAATGTACGATATGTTTGTTGCACAAGATTGTGCAATGGTAGAAATCAATCCTCTTGTAAAGACAGAAGATGATGAAATGATAGCTCTAGATTCCAAAATCAGTTTCGATGAAAATGCTGAGTTCCGTCACAAGGAATGGAATGAACTTCGTGACCTATCTGAGGAAGAGGAAGTAGAGATTAGAGCAAAGGAAACCGGACTGTCATACGTTAAGTTAGACGGAAACATCGGCTGCTTGGTTAACGGTGCAGGATTAGCAATGGCGACCATGGATGTAATCAAGCTCTATGGTGGCGAGCCTGCAAACTTCTTGGACGTCGGTGGCGGAGCAGATGAAGAACAGGTAAAGACCGCGTTCTCAATTATTCTTGAAGATCCTAATGTCAAGGGAATTCTAGTCAATATTTTTGGTGGAATCATGCGCTGTGACATCATCGCAAGAGGAGTTATTGGCGCTACTGAGTCACTAGGATTAGATGTGCCACTGGTAGTTAGGCTGGCTGGAACAAATGTCGATGAAGGAAAGGCGATTCTCGCTGCTTCAGATTTGAACATCCATCCTGCAGATGATTTGGCAGACGGTGCTCAGAAAATTGTATCTCTAATTGGAGGGGGTGAGTGAAATGGCAATTTGGATTGAAGAAGATGCAAAAGTCCTTGTCCAAGGAATTACAGGTAAGCAAGGAATGTTCCATGCTGGAAAAATGGTAGAATATGGTACCAACCTGGTCGGAGGAGTAACTCCTGGTAAAGGAGGTCAAGAGGTTCTAGGTGTTCCAGTATTCGATAGCATGATGGAAGCTATTTCACAAACAGATGCTGATGCCACTGTAATTTACGTCCCACCACCATTTGCAGGTGAAGCGATTATGGAAGCTGCAAATGCATTTGAAACAATAAAGGGTGAAGGAGTTATTGTCTGTATCACTGAGGGTATCCCAACTCTAGACATGGTAAAGGCTGCTGCATATGTTGCTAACCGAGAAAATGTAAGGCTAATTGGGACAATCTGCCGAGGTATCATCACCCCCGGAGAGTCGGGCGGTGCAAAGTTAGGAATTATGCCTGGACACATTCACGCTAAAGGAAGAATTGGAATTGTATCCAAATCTGGAACCTTAACTTACGAGGCAGTTGCCCAAACTATGAGTATCAATGAGGGCCAATCTACCTGTATTGGAATTGGAGGAGATCCTGTCAATGGAACTGGATTCATTGAATGCCTGGCTGCCTTTGAGGGAGATTCTCAAACTGAAGCTATTGTTACGATTGGTGAAATAGGAGGAA
>JAKURJ010000038.1 GCA_022452125.1 Candidatus Poseidoniaceae archaeon | reverse complement strand
CTGCCCCGCGTTCTTACTTACAGTCCAGCATCGCGAAGAGCCTGAATTGCATCGGTTTGTGATTCGTTCAGGTCTTCTATTTCTGCAAGTGTGAACTCAATATCGATATCTTTCACTCTCTGCCTGTCACCTACTTGGGATAATGGTGGAATTGTGATTTTCCCTTTTACTCCGTCCGGTAAAGTCACTGTAACTTTTCCTCCTAGGACTAGAGTAGAATAAGGGACCTCTACTTCCTTGACTATTCTATCGCCATCCCAGCGACATCCTTCTCCGGGATCAACACGGATTGTTACAATCAGGTCTCCGTTCAATCCTTGAGGATGACCGTGTCCTTGGTCTTTGATTCTGATTTCACTTCCGTGTTTGGATTTTGGTTTCACCGTGACTTTCAGTGTTCTGCGTTTGCGGTCAATACTTCCATGACTCCCTGGAATAAGTTGAGTGTAAGTGATATTGAATGAGCCACCTTGTTTTGCTTCTTCTGGAGTCAAATCAATCCAAGCGTTAGCATTGTGTCCTCTTTCTTGGGGCGGTCTAGGGGCGGAGCGTTGTTGTTGAGCACCGGCCATGCTTTTACCGAACATTTGTGAAAAAACATCCTCCATTCCACCCATACCTGCAAAACCTCCACGGTTTCCAAATGGATTGCCTCCCGCTCCGAAACCGGAGAACATTTGCTCCTGCTCATGTTTGCGTCTAGCTTCTGCAGTTCCGATCGAATCGTATGCTGCTTGAACCTCTTTGAATCGAGCCTCTGCATTGGCTGAACCTTCGTTTCTGTCGGGGTGATATTGGCGAGCAAGTTTGCGAAACGCCTTCTTGATTTCTGCATCACTCGCCCCACGTGATACACCGAGAACCTGATATGGGTCCCTTTCCGCCATGGCACTAACGAGGCACAAGTGTGCTTTGAACCAGTCGATAATTGGTCGACTCTGTACCGTTTAGGTTAAATGAGGGCCATAAGTCGCACAAAACCCCCTGAGGTGAAACCATGTCAGATGAAAATAGCCAAAGTCGCTCGTTTGAGGATAAGGTACAGGACAGACAAGACGCTATTGAAGCGCAATTCCGCAAGATTTCTCGCGGTAGCTGGGCCCGAATTATTCGCATGGCTCGTAAGCCAACCCCGCAAGAGTTCAAGCAAACATCAATCATTTGTGGAATTGGTTTGTTCGTTCTAGGTTTCATCGGGTTCGTTATGCTGATTATGATGGACAATTTCATCCCATGGATTATCCATGATGTCTTCGGAATTTGATTGGAGGAATAGAAATGACTGACGCATTTATCGCATTTGTTCGCCATGAGCAAGAATTGTTACTACTTCGCCGCTCCGCTGCTGACCCAGATTCAGCAGACCTTTGGGACGGTGTTTATGGAATCGGAGACACAGAAGAAGATGTTCTAAATCGTGTTTCAGAGTGTACAGGAATCCCAATGGAAGATTTGGAGTACGTTCGTGATGGACCTGCTCTTGGTATCGACATCGATGGTCGCTTGCAAGATATTGCGCCATGCCTTGTAGTATCTACCAGCAAAGAGGTAACTCCTGCGGGACGTTACACAGAAGCAGAGTGGGTTGACCCAGGAAACATTGGTTGGGAAGACAGAGCGACCCGCAAACCTCGTTTCTGCATGTTCTCCAATCTTGAAATGGAAGATAGTGACAAGTTGTTCCGTGAAATGTACGGTTCAGTAGCTGCGTACTTATTCATTGTAAAGACCGCAATCGGTTCTGAGAAGCGAGTTGCAGACGAAATGCAAGCAAGATTGATGGGGTCAGGTTCACTATCCAGAATCCAAGAGAACATCTTCGCAATCCTTCACCCAACTGGAATGCGTGGATACGTTATGGTCGAATCTAATGCTCTACACCACGTAGAGAAGTTGATTGGTCGCTCAGGTGGCCGTGATCCAAAGGCTCGACGTGGATTAAACCAAACTCCACTGAAGAATGCAAAGACCGTTCTTCCTGGCGAAGCGCCTCTTAGAGACATTCTACCTTACCTTGAGCCAAAGGCTGTTACCAGTGGTATCGAAGTCGGATGTATTGTCGAAATCGTCACTGGCGCTTTCAAGGGAGAGAAGGCTCGTGTCACTAGCGTTTCAGAAACCAAGGAAGAAGTCAGCATGGAATTGTACGAACAACCTATTCCAATGACTCTAAAGATGCGTGGAGACCACGTCCGTGTCTTAGAGCGTGTTGAGTAATTTCAGAACCACAAGTAATTGTGGCCTTAGGTTGCACAAGTAATGATAACATTATATCTAATGTGTTTTTTTTATTTAACATGGATATCAAAGAAATCCTAGACCCGAAGAAACTAATGATAGCAGCAGGCGTAATGGTCGTCATTATCTCCTGCTTAGGAATGGCAAACAGCGAGCAATGGGCTGAATGGGCCTGGGATGATGAGCCAATTGGCGAACACGATGCAGCTTACGAACAGATGTGGGCTCTACACATACTTCCAATGGGTCTTTTCGCAATAGGAACAGGACTGTTTGTTACCGGAAAACCACTAGCGCAGATGGCAATGCTATCCTCAGCATCAGTTTTGGTAATTGTTGGCGGTGGAATGGGATATATGACAGGGCACCACGGTTATGATGGAACTCCTCCTACGATTTGGATGATTCTCCCACTAATCGCTTTGCTTACAACCCTCGCTATGGGTGTTGCAGGATATCTGTCTTACAAGGACTTGACATCGGGTGAATGAAATGGACCAGGTAAAGAAAATACTCAACCCGAAGGTTTGGTTGATTTTGACAGCATTGATTCACGCTGTTGTTGGAATTATTTCACAAACAGACTGGGCGGATGATCCTCAAGTCCTGATTGGAGGTTTCATGCTACTGACTTCTGTAACGATGTTGTATGTCGCTTTCTTCATTGAAGGAGAAGAACAGGCTAGACTTACCGCTGTAATTGCAGGGCCTGCTTGGGTTTGGTTCGTAATTTCTTGTGCAATGGGACTAACCTGGCAAATTGGAACTAGCGACGTGATGGAGATGACTTTCGCTGAGAATATACCACCTCTCGTTATTTGGGGATTGACTGCACTCAGTGGAGTACTGCATGGCAACTTCCAAAACCTTCTATCCGGTGAGAGCCAATAATTGCGTGAAAACCACTAGCCGCAATCGACGCGGCGCGATTAAATAGGGGAGGCAAGTCGGCAACTTGCTCACGTCCGTGAGTATCAGAGGTGAACAAGCATGCCAAAGCCTTGGACCCGAGCTAATCAAGAAAGCTCTAGGTGTAAAGAAGTGCAATGGTAGCTTAGACGCTGCAGTCGAGGACTTAAGCCTCGAGAAAGCAATGGACGTTGCTCGTCAGAAGAACGACGACGGCCACCTTACCGGAGCAGATCTGAAGGCGCAGACCCGCGAGGTCATCGGCACTTGTGTCGCAATGCGTGTGAAGATTGACGGCCTCTGGGCTAAGGATGCATTGAAAACAATTGAAAATGGAGATTGGGACGCACGCTTTGCTTGAACTGATTCACGGACCGCGGGAGAGGACTAGTTCCTCGTAGACCGGAGGGGTGACAGAAAATGGAAGAAAAAATATCTGAAGCAATCAAGAACGCCATCGAAGGCGCTCCAGAACGCAAATTTGTTGAATCGCTCGACATAGCATTCACAATCAAGGACGTCGACTTGAAGAATCCTAACAACCGTATCCAGGAAGAAATCCGTCTTCCTAACGGTCGTGGTAAGGACATCAAAATCGCAATGTTCGCAGCATCTGATGCTGCACAGAAGGCTAAGGCTGCAGGAATCCACGTTATCGATCCATCAGAAATCGAAGAACTTGGAAAGAACAAAGGAACCGCAAAGAAACTAGCGAACTCGTATGATTTCTTCCTATCAGAAGTCCCACACATGGGTCTTATCGGTCGCTATCTCGGTGTAGTTCTTGGTCCACGTGGTAAGATGCCACGCCCAGTACCTCCAGTAGTAGATCCATCAGTAATCGCTAACGGTCTACAATCAACCACTGTAATCAAGTCCCGTGACAAGATTACTTTCCAAGCATCGTTTGGAACTCGTGCTCAATCCCATGAAGAGTTATTGAAGAACGCAATGGAAGTCTACACTCGTGTAACTTCTAAACTAGAGCGTGGAATTGGAAACATTCGCTCTTTGTACATCAAGACAACAATGGGGCCAGCAAGCAGAATTGAGGTGATTAATTGATTCCTAAGGTCTCACCATGGAAGAAGGACACAGTCGCTTCTTTGACTGACATGCTAAAGAAAGGCGGTACAGTTGCAGTTATCGACATTCACGGTGTTCCAGCTGGAGCAATGCTAGGGATGCGTGCTGGTCTGCGCTCATCCATGAACATCCAAGTCGCAAAGAAGCGCTTGATGAAGTTGGCATGGGAAGCAGTCGGCAACGATTTCGCAGATTTGGAAGAGTTGTACGCATCTGCGGTTCAGCCAGCACTTGTTCAAACAGACATGAACTCATTCGAGGTTTTCTCCGAACTAAAGAAGACCGAGGCAGGCCGTGCTGCAAAGCCAGGCGATGTTGCTCCTCACGACATTATTGTTGAGAAGATGAACACAGGAATGCCTCCTGGTCCAATTGTCGGTGAATTGAACTCTGTGGGAATCCCTGCTAAGATTGTGAAGGGGTCCGTTGAAATTCAGAAGAAAGTCACCATCCTAAAGGAAGGAGAAGTATTCGAGGGAGACCTTGGTTTGATGCTCTCAAAGATTGGAATTAACCCTATCGTAACCGGTTTGAGACTATGTGGAACTATCGAAGATGGAACCAGATTCAAGCCAGCAACTCTGGATATCGACTATGAGCAATTCGAAGCGGACCTAATCAGCTTTGGAGCAGGTGCTTTCAACCTTGCATGCAACATTAGTTGGTTCACATCACAGACAACACCTACACTCATTTCCAAGGCGAGCGGAGAAGCGCTTGCACTGGCATTGGAAGCGGCAATCGTCACTACAGAGACTATGCCGCACTTAATCGGACGAGCAAACCGTGGCGCAATGGGCCTAGCGGGATCCTTGTCTGCTGACGCACTCGACGAAGAGCTAAGCCAACTTCTTGGCGCAGCCGCTTCTGCTGCAGCATCTGCTGCCGCAGCAGCTCCGAGCACCGATGAAGCCCCTGCCGAGGCTGAAGAGGAAGAAGAAGAAGAGGAAGAAGGCGGTTTCGACGGCCTTGGGTCCTTGTTCGGCTGAAAAGAAAAATATTGAGGTGAAAATGAATGGAGTACGTATACGCTGCAATGCTTCTGCACTCTGCTGAAAAAGAAATTGACGAAGACGCTGTATCTGCAGTCCTAAAGGCTGCAGGTGTGGATGTAGACGCTGCCCGTGTGAAGGCACTAGTTGCTTCACTAAGTGGTGTCGACATCGCTGAAGCTATGGCTACCGCTGTTGCTGCCCCTGCTGCTGCTGCACCTGCTGCAGCTGCTGCTTCCGCTGACGCTGCACCTGCAGAAGAAGAGGAAGAAGAGGAAGAAGACGACGGTGGCGGCTTCGAGGGTCTAGGCTCTCTCTTCGGCTGAAGTCAGATTGAATCGAACTGATCCAATAGAACACGTGGGCCAATTGGCCATCAGCGTGAGCAGGGTCCAGTTACGGTTACCCAAGCGGTCCACAGTCCGTGGTCAGCCTCGCCCACATATTGGGCTGGGGATTGCGGGACAGACCGTGAATGGACCATCCACGGCCTCCCCTCCATGCGAGGGGAGGTTTGTGGCCTTTCCAGCATTCGCATGAGGAATGCACCCCTACCTTCTTCATATCCTACGATTTGGGTTTAGTTAATGCTCAAGCGCAAGGAGTTCATTCTCGAGGTTTCAACCTCACCAATTGAGAATGTCAAAGCTTTCCGTTTGATCGCAGAATCAAATGATTGGCCTATTAAAACCCATGAGGGAAGTCGTTTAGTCGACCGTTTTGCAATCATTATTCCAATGGCACAGAGTGCGAGAACGCTTGGTTTGGAATTGATGGAAGGACCGCTACAAGGATTAGAAATGCACTCTTGGGCGGAGACCAAAGGTAGTGCTGGAGCAATCAATATGACTGCATGGACTATTCCTGGTGGTCAAGGAAATGAAGAAGCGATGGATTTGATTCGAAAATGGGCCAAATCACTTCCTCGCTGTCCATGGAAATGGTCGTTTGGTGAGCGCAGTAGAATCGGCTACCTCTTGCCCGTCTTCAGGCGTTCACGCAAGGCTTTTGCTAAGTTGGGATTAACCAAGTGGGAGAAGAAATGAACCAAAACCCTTGGAAACTACCACCTGTACAGCGATAACATCGGAGGCGAAATTATGGCATTCATAGATGACCTAAAAACCGATCAAAGAACACAAATTTTGGTAGCAGGGATGGTATTTTTTGCAATAGCATTCCCACTTTACTTCAATTATGCAGCGAACAGTGTTGACGAATTCGAAGCACCCGGTCCAATTGGCAATTACTCCGTTGAAGGAACATATTCATATCACCAAATAGCATCTGGTTCTCAGTACATTGATGATGGTTCTACCATTGAAATCACCGCAAATTCAGATGCTGCTGGGGATGAAATCAAAGGCAAAAATTTGGTTGGTGTAAGAGCCACCTTGACTTACACCGATGACGAATCAGGTGGCGGTATAGGCTGTGTAGGCTATCAGACGGAAGATGACCAGGTAAGTGCATCATTAGAATACCCTGAGATGCTGCCAACCAATGGGCAGGTCGTGTCTGGAGAATCTCTTGCAGTAGAATGGCATATTTCGGATCTGCTAGGTACTACTGTTAGTAACATGAGCGAATCAGGAATAAGGATGCTACTCGATGGAGATGGTATGGGACTAGGAGAACACTATCTCGATATCTCAGTTGATGTTGCTGAGGGTGGCGGTCTTGGTAATTGCCAAACATCAGACAATGGAGAAGAAGTAGCTTACACCATTGAATTGATTTCACTTGAGTACACAATCACCGCAGCCGAGTGATTAGTTCAGTAGTTTACTGACGTTGATTATTGGCGATACCCTTTCGTCGATCATAGAAAGAATCCCATCTAGAGTTTCTTGGTCGTTCGCTTCAACTCTCATGACTAGAATTGGCTCAGTGTTGGACTTTCTTGCTAGATACCAGCCCTTTTGCTGGCCACTGTCACCATTGAATCGAACTCGCACGCCATCAATGGTTGAAGATTCGTAATCAGAGCACGCTTCAGTAATCGCAGCAACTGTTTGCAACTTGTTCTCTTCTGGACATGGAACCTTGACTTCTCCAGTTGTTGGAAGATTAGGAGCAAGGCGATTTAGTTCAGAACTGAACGACAATCCATCACGTCTCGACCAAAGCTCGAGAAGCCTTGCAGCATTGTATAGTGAACAATCAAACCCGTACCAACCTCGGTCTGCCATGAAAATGTGCCCGCTCATTTCAGCAGCCATCAATGCATCAGGATTAGCAGCAAGAACTCGTTTCATGAATGAGTGACCGGTCTTTGCCATCATTGGTCTGCCACCTGCAGAAATGATTGCTTTCTCAACATTCATTGAGCATTTGACATCATAGATTAGCAGGTCTTTGCCGTCTTCTTTACCGACTACATCTTCTGCAAGTAAAGCGATTAATCTGTCAGGATAAACGAAATCACCGTTTTCATCTACTGCTCCGATTCTATCTCCGTCACCATCAGCGCCCAGACCCATTTCACAACCGTTTTCGACTACAACCTTAGCGAGGTCAACCATGTTGTATTCTCGAGTAGGGTCGGCGCCGTGATTTGGTTCAGTATTGTCCCAATCACAGTACAAGTCGAAATGTTCAGCCCCAATCATATCCAACAACTTTGACATTGCTGGGCCAGGAACCGCATTTCCACAATCGACTGCGACTTTGACCGACCTAGCCAATTTCCCAGTTGAGGCAACTATTGCCTCGAGATACTTATCTTCGTGAGGGTGGTCAATACGCTCTCCATTTCCATCTTTGAAATTTCCAGCCAAGAATACATCCTTCAATTCCTGAATCTCTTCGCCTGCTAAAGGTAAAGTTCCTCTACACATTTTGAATCCATTATGTGTTGGCATAGGAAGGTGAGATGCAGTTACCATAACCCCTCCATCAACAGGTAAAGTCCAACAAGCATGATACAAACAACCCGTCGATACGATTCCTAGGTCTAGAACTTTCACTCCAGAATCGACTAGGCCTTGGATAAGATTAGATGCGTAACCAGGGCTTGATTCACGGATGTCTCTACCAACCGCAAATGATGAACAATCGAGATATGCCGCCATTGCACGACCTAGTCTGTATGAAAAATCGTCAGACAACTCTTCTCCTGACAAGCCACGGATATCGTAGGCCTTGAAGCAGTGTACTGGCCACTCTCCCATATTGTAGGCCTGCGGGTCTTCTCGTATGTATTTCATCTCCTTGTGAGAAATGAGATTGTTAATGCTAAAGTGAGGAGAATTCCCCATTCTAGGAGGAGTTCGTTCCACCATGCCACCGCTGTCAAAGCGGTCAGAATTGGAATACTAATTTTCAGTAATTTAGGCCAAGTTAGCAAACCTTGCGGCTCTTCTTCGAGGTAAGGAGTGCCAGGCATTTCACTCACTCAGCAACAGTTGGTATCGATTGCCTGAACCACAATTTCTACTTTTGCACCAGCAGGTAACGCCGCTGCTTCAAATGCAGCTCTTGCAGGTTTCACATTCATTGATTCTACCCAAGCACCGTAGACTTCGTTCATCTCTTGGAAGTCTCCAATGTCGTCCAGTAAGACCTGTGCGAAGCACACAGCATCTTTTGTCACGCCAGCCGCTTCCAGTAAAGAATCAATTTTCGCAAGTGCTCCAGCAGTTTGTGATGCGGTATCGTCACCTGCTTCTACATCGATTTGCCCGGAGAGCCAAATCATTCCATTCGCCATCACTCCGGGAGTGTAAGGTCCGTACAATTTGCTTCCAGGAACACTAATAGCTTTCTTCGCCATGACACGGGCACTAAACGGTGGCACATCAAAATAGCCCGTCATTTTCGACAGTACATGGCGACTGGCTGGGTGATTGACCATCCTGCACATGCGCGCCTACTGGCTCCAATAATGCGTGAACTATCCTCTGTTGATGATGTCATCATTGCCTGTGACAGAACCGAAGTACGCTCGATGATCGAATATTGTGATGGTCACTTGCCTCGCAGGAAGACGGTTTGGGTACCTAGACCAGTAGGTAAAGGCAGGTGGAATAAAGCTTGGAAGCGCAGCAGAACATCGAAAAAGGCTCTCAAAAATGTATCAAAAGTAGTCAGTATTGGAGCACCTTTAGAATTGAGAGTGGCCCCTCGTAAAGCAAAAAAAATCTACATCACAGATACAGAAGTCAACCATTTAGCACATCGATTAGCAACGCCAACAGATGTCATTATTCCCAAACATTTCATTGATTCATTAGCTGGTCCATTGATGAAAAAGAAATGCAAATTTCATAGAATAGATGGATTGCATGGCCATGTTCATCTGCAACCCCACATGAGGCCATCATCAATCTCCAACCCTCCCAAGATTATGGTTAGGAGATTGCAAGGCGATGGAATCCACGATAGTGATGAGATACTATCGATTCCAGAGGATTGGTTAGATGGTTTAGATTTGAGTTATGCTGATGAAAATCAGGTTGACGGAAATCCCTGGGATTTAACCACGACCATGTCTAGTATGAATGGAGTGATAACTCAATCTGTGACTTTGGCTAGTGAAGCCGTTTTGCTTGGACTTCCAACATTGCTGGTTAGTAAAGCATGTAGAGGATTCTTGGACAGGTTAGTGAATGATGGATACCCATTATTCATTGCCAAAGAACACGATGAATCAATCCTAGCTGCTTGGCTTGCAGGTATCCATTTGACCGATGCTTTAGAAGAACCAGGTTGGCCGAATACCAGGCTAGAGATTCTTGAACTCCTCAAGGATTGAAAGATGGTCGCCCGCCATTTGCTTGACCTGTGAAATGTCATACCATTCAGCACAGGCTGCATCGTCTCCCGCAGTCGGTTCACCATCCGCAGAAACGACATATGCAATTGAAATTACATGCCCCCTTGGGTCTCTCTTTGGGTCACCCTTGACACAGAGTAGTCGCACTACTTCTCCATCAAGACCACATTCTTCTTTCAATTCGCGAACTACAGCAACCTCAGGGTCCTCCCCCTTGTCAACGAATCCACCCGGGAATGCCAACATGCCTTCCCATGGCTGTTTGCCTCTGCGAATCAGTAGCACTTCTTCGCCTCTGACTACAACAGCATCAACGGCCAAAGATGGTTGTGCCCACTGGCCACATTCATCACAAGCAGCCATTCTATTCACCAAATCTTCGCTTACGTGCCTGATATGTTTGAATGGCTTTTAGCAACTCTTTCTTAGAAAAAGATGGCCAATAAACATCTGTGAAGTACAGTTCAGAATAAGCCATTTGCCATAACAAGAAATTGGAAATTCGCTCTTCACCCGAGGTGCGAATAACAAGGTCAGGATCCGGCATTTCTGCTGTGTAAAGTCTGCGACTAACCTCCTCTTCATTGATTGAATCTAGAGATAATTCCCCTGAGGAGTGGTCTTTCGCAATGCTCTTTATGGCCCCTAACATTTCTTCGCGACTACCATATGCAAGGCAAACTGTGAACGTGTAGTTGTCATAGTCAGAGGTTTTCTCTTCCGCATAAGTAATGGCCTCATTAACCGATTCTGGAAGAAGTTCCCTCCTTCCTATGATTTGGACTTTGACTTTGTTTTCATGGATTCTTTCATCATCAGCAATGTCCTTGAGCCCCTCAACATAGAGTTTGAAGAGCCCTTCTAACTCATTTTCTGGGCGATTGAGATTTTCTGTTGACAGTGCGTAAACTGTGAAATAATGAATTTCTAATTCGAGTACCCAGTCAAGAACTTGTTCTAACTTCAGCTTGCCCATTTTGTGCCCTAAGTCGGTTTTGAGGGCTTTTGACCAAGCGAACCTTCGGTTTCCATCCATGATTATTGCTAAATGGTTAACCTTCTCAGGGTGCTGTTTGACTTCTCGAAGCAATTTCGACTCTACCGCACTACCGAGTACATCACCTAGGCGATTACTGATACCCATCTCATCGCCCCCTCTGTCCATCCCATCCGCTTCAACCGTTTGAGTTAATCCCCACTAACCCTTCGGCCCTAAACATGGAGGGTCGACCATGGTGGCCGAAAGGAGTCGCGTTGAGTCACGGTGATGACTCAATCACAACTTCCTGGGGCACTATGCCATTGCACATTCCCGAAGTTTCCATCGAATGGTGGAATAGTCTTGAGGGGGGTTGGGGCGACTGGCCACAGGCCCAGAAAATGGAACTCATCAAGGAAACTAGAATCGGAATGTGGTATGATATTGGCGATTACAAGGCATTGATTGTACCAATTCCGACAGGGAAGCAAACTTCTCGACTTTGGAGAAATCCTCAACTTAGACATGCATTAGATGCTCATTTGCTACTTCCTTTTGCTGGACTTGATAGAGATGGTGATCACATTTTGGTTTACCCAAAAACAGATGCAGTAAATGTAACAGCAGAATCACTGGCAGAACTTCACAAGACTCTAATCAATGGTAACTGGGATACGCCTCAAGATGAATATGGCTGGAATGATAGGCTGAAAAAAGTAGAGGACGCTCTGAAAACCAATACTTTGTGGAGCGCCCCGCACAGTTACAATACAATTGGAATTCCACGTTTCGAACTTGATGGAATGATGCCAGTTCCAATTCCATTCAGTGAGGCAATGCTTTGGAAAAATGACACAAATCTTCCAATGATTCGTCAAGCGCTCAAACACAACGTTTTGCTAAAGTGGCGAAAATTAATGCCTAGAAAATATTCAGGAGAAGACGTGATGAGAACTGCAACAGGAGGGATTGCTCACATCAAGTACGACCTGAATCTGTTGGATAAAGCAGAAGCTGTTGCTTTCGGATTAGATTCAGCAGAAATCGATGATTATCTATCTAGAGTAGACCGATTTCAGGCCAAATTAGGAATCATGCGATTGATGTTAATGGGGTCACCACTCGGAATTATTGGATTGATTGCCACATTTATGCTCGACAGAGCGGGAGAGATTAGTCAACCAAGTATCGGATACTGGACGTTCGCCATTATCTGGATAATTTCCGGAACAGCCTATACATTCGCCGAACCAGATTGGCGTCAGGAACTGTGACGCCTTCTATTATCGTGGAAGTTCAAATTGTGAGTTTTTGCTAGTTGCATTACTTCGATGAGGAATCCATCTCTTGCTTCTCTCTCTGCTTTTCCACTGCTAATATTCCAATAGATATTGCAGCCAATATCGATAGCATCAGGTCCCAATGTAGAAACCCGAGCAAACGAGTCTTCTTCTTTCATTGTCTTGTCATGTCCGGCGATTAATTCAGCAACTCCGTCACAGAAATGTGAAACTTTTTCTGGGTTGGAATTGATATCTAATTTGAAGATTGGTTGCCATCTCCTAAATCTGCGCTTACCCCAATTTTCAACTGGTGTGTTTGCAAGGTTTGCATTAGGCATCGTAACCACAGTATCGAGGCTTGTTCGAATTAATGTTGTTCGCAACCCAATCTCCATTACCTCTCCTTCAACTGAACCGATAACCACCCAGTCGCCGACTTGGAACGGTCTGTCAAGAAGCACCGTAGTCGCACCGAAAATATTCGAAATAGTATCTTGGGCTGCGAGCGCCAAAGCAAGCCCAGTAATTCCTAATCCCGCCACCATAGTGGTGAGGTCGAATCCAAGTGCGTCAGCGATGAATACCATCCCGAAAATAACGATTAGAAATCTCATGATGCTTTCTGCAGCAGAGACAACGGTTTTTTGTGACCCGTCGAGCACTCCATCATCATCAGTCCACATTACGAATGCATGAATTACGCCTACGAATCTGAATGCGGTAACAACGATTGCCACTACCATTACCAATTGTAGTGTAGATTCAACCCACTTCATCTC
>JAKURJ010000037.1 GCA_022452125.1 Candidatus Poseidoniaceae archaeon | reverse complement strand
CTACCGATGTTACCTCTGTAGTTTTGTTTCCATACTGGTTTACAGCAACTACTGCTGCCCAATATTCCTGTCCATCCGTAAGGTTCGATAGAACCGTGGAATTGAGAGATGATGATATGTTCATCAATGGATTTAGCCCTGATATGCTACTGAATTGTGAGGTTTCAAGATACACTTCATAATTAGTAAATTCCTCTTGTGAATTTTTCCAAGATAATTCCAATACTCCGCCTAAATCTGCTCCATCATCATTCAGTTCAACGGCTGTAATTGCTGCAGGAGGTGAAGGATATGGTACTGTAACCTGTAAGATATTAGATAGATTAGAAGCGATTCCAAAAGTATGAACTGAGCGCACCAAGTACCAATATGTAGAACCAACAGAAACATTGGAATCTATTGTTTGATTGTCCCTAGTTGAGTTGTACACATCGGTTAAATCTACTGCGGCGTTAGCGGATTCCAATCTAAATATCTCAAACTCAACAAAATCCGCTCCGAAATCAACCAAGTCGTTCCAAGCAAGTGAAATTTGTTCAGATGTCGCCGATAGCAGTATCATAGTCGGAGCAATTGGCAAAGACAAATTTGGTGCTCCTTGGACATAGTTCGCTGCAATGTTGGTCAAAGAAATTGTACCCGGTTTCGTTGAGTTAACTGGTATGCTCACTGTATAATTTCCAGTTCCAGCAGTCATTCCTTGGTTGAGTACATTGGTCAGATTTCCGGAAGCATGTGGATTGGGATTCACATAAAATGTGCAGTCATATCCAATATCCATGTCTGTGAAATTGAAATCTCCATCCCCTGTTGAATATACATTCATGGAATAATTCACCATGGAAATGCCATAAGCATCAACTGTGGATGGCTCGTTGGGAACCACTATTGCCAAATCATCCTTGATTCCGTTCATGTCGTCTATCATAGACAAAGGATGCAAACCGTTGGACGAATCGCCCGCATATCCTGTTCTACTCATTTCCACATTACCGTCTCCGTCAGCATCTAACTCGATAGTGTGCCAACCTCCGATGAATACTCCTAGAGACGACTCGCCCGCTGAAACAACGTGCTCAAGAATTCCATCTCCGTCTAAGTCCATTGTCATAATAGAGGTAGGGATAGACCAAGGTTGTAATTCTAAAGTTGATACACCACTAATATTGGTTGAATTAATCGTTCTAAGGGTAATACTGCCCTCAACGGTAGAAGTATTTCCATCGGAAAGTCCTGGATTCGGATTCATCAAATCCAAGTCTCCATCGCTATCAAAGTCGACGATAGTGGAATTCAGCAAATCGATTTGGCCTTGGAAAGAGGTCAAATCCCATTTGCTTCCATCATTAATTCTGAAAGCATACCCTTGGTCATTAAGGCCGATGACATCTATATCTCCGTCTCCGTCGAGATCGGTCAGCATCTCGCTCATCATGATGTCGTCGAACTTCGTAATCGGGCCCCCCCAAAGGCCATTGAAATCTTGCCAAAGAGTCCAATGCCCGGTCTGGTCCTTAATCAGGACAGATGTGTTTCCTGTTCCGAAAAAGTCGCCAACATATAGTGATGTCAGACCTGCTGGCATTCCTGCTGAGCCATTCATTTCGATTGACTGGTTAGCAACATAAGTCAAGCCAGTGGAATTATTCCAAGATTGCTGCGATAGTAATCCGCCCGAGCTTATGGAAATGATTTCTGCGACACCGTCTGAATCAATATCTCCTAATTCTGCACCAATTAGGCCATTGTTTACTGTGTGATTTTGAACAGGATCGTATGACGAACCGTTTGCCATGTGAATACATGCCATGCCGGAGTTTTGAGAAAATGCTACAATATCGTCATCTCCATCTCCATTGATATCCCCCACAGAAATTGAAGATGCATTGTCACAAGTTTGAATTGGAGTAGAAGTAGAAATTCCGCCAGATGCAGTCCAGTCAGCCCACACTATTGAAGTGGAAAAATTTGATTGGATGCTTGAAAGGAAAACCGGTTCTGGATTTCCATCATTATCGTGGTCAGACTCGATAACTTGCTGATGCCCCCCTATTGCATAGAAACCACCACCTGCTTGTGGAGAGAAACTGACATTCAGATTTGAAGACTGAATTGTTGCAGAGGAGGGGAACATTACACCTGGTCCAGATGATGTCCCAGCGCTGACACTGGAAACATACCAATCGTTTCCATCATAGAAATGATTCTGATGGCCAATGTCTCCATACCCCGTACCGGTAAATTCCCACTCAAATGTTCCGTCTTCATCAATATCAATCCAAACTTGGCCTGGGCTAGTTTCGCCTTCATCAACACTAATCTGGAATCCGGCTGTTGTGAATGTCACGTTCCTCGGGACATCTAAAGACGCAGAGGTATTGGTAACTCCGCCTTGCAGTGTCACATCCACGGTTGCCACACCTCCGCTAAATGTATTGATAGTTGTGGATTCGCCAGAAGCGGTAACAAGTCCGATTGGGATACATGAACCAATCAACAAAAGCATAACCAAAACAGGGGAAAGGCGTCGCATGTTAGCACCCGAGAACCTGAATGAGTAGTCGCCCCTTCAAGTGCCTTATCCTAAATTGTTGATTCATAATATCAATTTGCTCGTTGTTTTCATGTTACCGGCGTGTTATTTATCTAGGTCGGTTAAATAACACAAATTGTTGGGCCAAACAGGCCTTTAATACAAACATTCACCCCGCTAGTGATGCATTCAGTCTGTGAAAACGAACTGGTGTGCTAGTTAACTAAGGGTGCAGACACGCGCAAATGGAGGGCTAAATATGAATGATGAAGCGAGAGTATTGATCAGAGCTGGCGACGTTGAAATCGATATATCCGGGGCTCAAACAAGCGTTCACGAACGCCTGACTAGAGTGAAGGAAGATGATACGTGGTCAATCGCATTATCCCGAATCCGAAACGCTAGAGAGAGAGCAATCGAAGCTGCTGTTGAAGCCGCAAGAGAAGCTGGGCTTCCTGAGCGTGGATCAGCATTCCGTGCCCTGATTGAAAACTGCAATCTTATCCGTAAGCCTGACCAAGTGCTAGGGGCAATCCAGTATTTACGCGACGTAGAGGGTGTCAACGACAGCCCTCCTCGGGTCATCGACCAAATATTTGAGGACGCAGGACTAGAGCCTCCTGGTAACCTTTCACTCTACCTTAACAGATTGCGCGAACGT
Source organism: Candidatus Poseidoniaceae archaeon (assembly GCA_022452125.1). Taxonomy (GTDB): domain Archaea; phylum Thermoplasmatota; class Poseidoniia; order Poseidoniales; family Poseidoniaceae; genus MGIIa-K1. The sequence continues at coordinate 10,075 of JAKURJ010000037.1, read as the reverse complement.
GGATTCTTGGTTACTCCACCTTCCGCTAAAGAGAAAAACCGCTACGCGATTTTGACTCCTGAAGGAAGAGCGCATCTTGACAAGCGCAGCCGATATTGAGGTGCTAGAATGGTAATGTCGGGCAGCAGTACCGACAATGAAGAAGAGCCACTAGATTGGTCCTTCCAAAATCATGCTGGCGAGTTGCTAAGAAGAGGTAATCATCCGCGCTCGAACTTCAGAAGATGCATTCTGGATAATGCCGATCTAACTGAAGGCAATTTTGTTGAATCTGACTTCCGTCGTGCTTCAATGGTTGAAGTTGATTTGATGAAATCTGCCTTCGACAATTGTGATTTTCGCGGGGCCGATTTGCGAAAAGCGCGACTAAATCTTTCAAATTTCAGGAATTGTTCCTTCGAAGGAGCGGATATTAGAGGGATTCGAGGAAGATACGCAATCTGGCAAGGAACCGATTGGTGGAACGCCAAGTTGGATGATGATCTTGCTAAGGTTTTGGCAAAGAAGTGGCCCAAGCCCGAGGATGCTTGAAGAAGTATAGCCCTCACGCAAGTTCATGGCAGTTAAGCTAACTCGGCGTGTTGACTTTCCAATGCTCGACATGGCAGGCATCGCCTTTTATCCGAGAATTTTCGACCTAGCTCACCGCTTCTTTGAGGAAGCATGGGAGGTTGTGTGTGGAATTGATTACCCTCACATCCTTCAAGAAATGCAAATTGGTTTCCCTGTGGTCGACATCAAGTCAGAGTTTCATTCTCCGTTTAGATATGGAGATACAATACATGCAACAATCTGGATTTCGAAAGTTGGAGTTAAGTCGTGCACATGGCAGTATAGATTTCACAATCAAAATCAAGATTTACTGTGGTCTAGTGAACAAGTCACTGTTTGTGTTAGTATGAAAAACATGGAATCATTACCAATACCGCCCGAGTTGCGGACAGGCTTGGAGGGATGCAAAGGTGAATGATGACGTTTCAATCAGAATGAAGGACGATGATGGACTGGCTCCGCCTGCGTCATTATTTGCACCTAGGCCTGACAAGAAGGGCCCCAAAACAATCGCAATCCTGCTCATAATGGGCTCGATTTTGATGCTATTAGTCGGGTGGGGAGATGTTCAAAATTCGATGGCTGATGATTTCCCTGATGCCGACTTAGATGCCATACTAGAAAATTATCAGAATCAAGAAATCAATATCACTGAAGAAGAGTATCAAGAATACCACGATGAAGTGCGAGACGATGGTGCGTACTCGGTTCGTGGATACTCATTACTAATCGGAGGATTATTGGTTCTATCCGGGGGTTTCCTTCTTTTCAAACTCAACATGCTTGGAGTAAAGTTGTCACTCGTAGGTTCATCGATTGGGCTTCTAGGAGGTTTTGGAGGAACTTGGATGATGGTTCAAGTTTCAGATAAAATGCTCCCTAAAGAAGTGACGACCATTACTGAACTAATGTCATACTTGTGTGGAGTTTGTATGCTAATGTGTGTCGCATTGGCATTTTTACCGCTACTCAATGCATCTGCTAGAGCTGCACTAAACGAAAGTGTGACTCTAGTCAATGAAGAGGAGTAGTGGCGGCCCCACCGCTACTTTAGTGCCGTCACGAAAGTCCGTGGGCCTAGACTGATTGCGTTGATTGGCGGCCCCACCGCGATTCGAACACGGGTTCGTGGCTCCGCAAGCCACTGTGATATCCAGGCTACACTATGGGGCCAGTGCAAACTCGGCGACCTGCCTTCCCCATTTAAGCGCGACGGGCGCTTCAAACGCGCCACTCAAATTGAAGCCAATCCTTCTCTTTCGCAATTGTCTTGAGACGCCCTTCTGCATTTACTGCAACTGGATTTCCGGTTATTGACATGAAAAAGGAGTCTGCATGTGTGTTACCATAACCCCAGCAATCAGACAAGTCGTGACCCAAGTTTGCAGCATCTGATTCTACAATCTGAACCTTCCCATTTCTTCTAGGAACGCTCCAGCCTCTCTCTGAGCCACTCATGATTCCAGTCATCTTTTCCGGGCCGCATCCATAGACAGCATCCATTCCAAGATAGTCAGACATAGCTTGCGCCATTGGCATTACAGTGGCGGTAACTAGAACTAAGCGATGCCCTAATTCGCGATGCCCTTCTAATCTCTGAAGTGCCTCATTACTAACTTTCTTTGATAATTTAGTCTCGACTATTTCAGCAGAATATTTGCGCAAGGTTTCCCAATTGCATAGTGCCAAATGGCCACGATTTCTTGCAGCATCGTAAATGGATCGACCTCGTAACAAATTGCCAATGAATCCTAAACTCCACATGGTTGTACCCAGAGGAATTCGCCACGGGCGGCGTCGAGCAAGCATTGCCGTGAGGGTTTTTTCACTAGATGCCTCCAATAGGGTGCCATCCAAATCGAAGTATGCAGTCACGCCACTCATGAGTGATTCTCACTAAAGGTGTCCTTTGAGATTGTCGGCTATTTTTGATTTCAAAATACGATTACTATTGCCATCCCCTCTCGCCCGTCTTTTCGATGGGCGAGAGGGTGCGTGTAGTCAGCACGCGGCTAGTGTTGTCATCGGATTGGGAGTTTTTGCCCCTAATCCCACCGTGAATCGTGTCTTGCACGGTGTGACGTGCGACCCTTTGACTTTTCAGGATCGAAGTAGATCTTCACATCCCAATGGACGTCGATTGAATCGACATGGTCGTTTTTTCTATGGCTCGTTGCCATGAATCTCAGTAAAAGGTTCAGGGTTCTTAAAGATGATTGTTGGACTAGTTTGTTCTATTTTAAATGGAATTTATACCTCCCCATAGGGGAGGTATAATTCCAAGAAAAAAGAGTAATTTTTCTATCGCGAAGCCGGGCTGAAATTATTCTGATTCTTCAGGCCCGTAAACTCGACGGCCGGCAGTATGGTCTTGCCACCACTTTAGATCTGACTAGAGATGTCTAGGAATGAAAAAACCAACTTTTCTTGGAGTAAGTCCGTGGTTTCTAAATTTCTTTTCATTCGACAAATAAGAGACGATAGATTGAGCACTACATCCTGGATTCGCAAAAACAAATCTCTTGATTTCGTTTTTCAGATTTTGTAATCTTGCCTTTTTCTGAGTGCCTTTACCTATTGTTGGTGGTGACATAAGTCAAAAATCACAGTCAACCCATATCAAAGACTAGGGTGAATACCCACGAGTCCCGAGTAATGCGAGAGATTTTGAATCCCCGACCTCTCGCATGCATTGGTCAACATGGTAGATTCCGTTGAAATCAAGCGCGTAGGTATTCGCGATTACTTGTCCATAGACGTTGAAGTATGGATGAATAACCCTGACGATATGGATTTCAAACCACGAACTCACATAAGTGGAAATCGTTTCTCGATTTCTTCAGCTAGCAACGGAAGAGAGATGGCTAGTATCGAACTTGATGATGAACAAATGGAGGCAGCTGAAAGAGATCGCCAAGTTGAACTTCGAGTAAAATTTGGAGTTCACGGAATGCACGGTAGACTAAATCGCATTCATCCAATTATTGCCGATGGAAAGGCAAAGAAGCTTGCTAACGCAAATTGGAAAACTGTACAGCCGATTCAGTTTAACTGACTCAATCGTAAGCGACTTCGGTCAGTATAGGAGTCAACACCGTAATCACGATTGTAAGTGTCCAATCGTTACCTGCATCAGGATCAGGTGCTCCAGGGATAATTGAATCTGGGTCTGCATTTTGAGCAACAACTGTCCACACCCATTCACCTTGACCAAATCTTGCTCCCGGTTCGTTGAGGAGGCTTCTCATGAGTTCTTCCTCGCTGTCAGCATCATAAACTCCCTCTTCTGCGGCAGGATTCAAATTACTGGCATTTAATTCAGCCATTGTAGACTCATTTCTAGTCACGTTTCCAGGGCTGGTTTGTGCACTTTTTCTGTGCCCATCGTCGACAATATTGAGTGATAAAGTGAAATTATCGGGCGGGAATACCAAGTCCTGGTCTAATTCTAGTACTGCGTCGTATGCCATGATTCTAACATCTAAACCTGGAGTCATGTTATCGCTCCAAGAATCGCCTTGTGCTAGATATTCATCATAGGTCCATTCTAATGTATTCTGTATCCAAGATACCTTGAATCTACGTGGTTGTATTTCAATTGTGAATTGCTCAGAAACAACGCCGCCCACTCCATCATCGACAGTTAGTGCGCCCATGATTGTGCCACTGCTTTCTGTTGGCAGATACACTATATCTTCAGTCGAATCAACGTCATTTCTGGTATCTCCATCTCCATCACTATCTTCCAAGTAATTCAAATCCCACATGAATTTCATTGGTCCACCCTCGGGGTCGACTGTATTGGATGCATCAAGTAGGATGATATCGCCACTGCGAACAACTTCAGGAATTGATAGATTGATTTGTGGAGCGCCATTTACTCTGACTAGCACGGTTGTCGAATCGGTTCCGCCTTGATCATTAGTCACGGTTAACCTGACATTGAACTGTCCTGATTTCAGGAACTGGTGTGATGTGAATCCAGTAATAGTGGTTGCTTCTGTGCCATCACCAAAATCCCAACTATATTCTGTAATTACTCCTTCAATAGCATCCGATGCTCTAGCATCGAAAGTCACTTCTTCACCTTGCTGTATTTCAGTAGGCGTTGCTGTAAGTGCTGCTCTAGGCTCTACAGTAGACTCAAGTACGCCTGTGCAACCTGTAAGGAGTTGAACCAACAAAAGGGCCCCGATAAACAACGGCCGTTTGCTGTTCATAACTTCCGCTGAAGCGCTTATTATCTAACTCTGTCCCTTAAATGGGACAAATTATTCTGATTCGAAATCTACCTCTGAGGGCAGGTCGCCGATAATTTCAGCTCCTTCCAACATATCATCAAACTCGGTTTCTTCTACCGTATTCAATTCATAATTTGACTCCATTTCATCATCGAGTAGGTCGCTAACTTCAACAAATCCCGAATCATATTCTGGTGTTGCTTCAATTACTTCCGATTCGGTTAACTGAACCTCTTCGGATTCAAGTGCAGACAAGGTTTCATCGAGTAATTCTTCCTTATCCAATTCCGGTAAATCAACCGGTTCATGAATAACTTCTTCGGCCTCTTCGGGCTTCTTCCTAAACCAATCCCGGATGGCCATGAACACCTATGGCGGGATAATGAAAATAGAAATTGTGTAGTGATGTTCATTTGGCTCGGCTTCCAGCCCCCCTCATGGTCGATGTCTTAGAAGGGCACAGGGTTCTGGCATTCGACCTAGAAACAACTGGAATTTCAACGAATAATGACAGAATTGTGCAGGTTGCATTAATTGGAGCAGATGCCGATGGAAATCCGATACATCACGACATACTAGTCAATCCACAAAGACCGATCCCCCGAGATGCTTCAAGAGTTCACGGAATTTATGACCAAGATGTTCGTAGTAAGCCTGTATTCAAAGAATGTGCCAACGAGTTGGCGGAATTGATGGAAGGGGCTGTAATAGTCGGCCATAATGCTAGGAAGTTCGACATGCCACTTCTGCAGAATGAGTTCTACAGATGTGGTATTTCTCCACCTAAGCCATTGGTTGTTCTAGACACCTTGGAGGCAGTTAGGAGGTTGAAGATTCCAAGGCCACACAATCTTGGGGCACAATGTGCCAGACATGGTATTGATTTGTCAAATGCTCACGATGCTGCTGCTGATGCTGCTGCTTGCTTGTTACTACTGTGGAAAGTGATGAGGGATCATCCTTCCAGTTTCAGACGCTCACTGCAAGAAATTGAGGAATGGCTGATTAGTGGAGAAGTTCGCAAAGATGAAAGTGAATTGGGAAGAGCGTTAACGGACCTTGAATCGTTAGACAAAAATGGAAGAATTAGAATTGATGAAGGCGCGTATATTTTGGCGTTTGGAAGACATCGCGGAAAAGACTTGCAAAGTATCGAGAGAGAAGATCCCCGGTATGTCGACTGGTTGATTTCAGCGAATGGAATAGAAGATGACGCGGCCAGGGAGATATTGAGTGAACTCGTTTCAAGCATCAGGAATGGGTGACCAAGCCAACACATCACACCAGTGTCCAACTCTCCAGGTATCTCTATTTGTCATAGCACTCCCAATGAAAATCGGCCCTTGGTGTCCTGTTGCAAGAAGCTCTTGCAACGCTTCCTTGCCTCGCCCATCGAAGTTTATTGGAATCTGTATTCCTGTAGGCATAGCTCTTCCTTCAGCATTTGCAGGTTCACAAATTTCAGCAACTCCAGAGCCGTTTATGTCATCATAGTGATGCAACAGTATGACTGAGTCAGAGAAATCCTCGGTTCCCAATGTTCCGTTCTCTAAACGCCAATTCCACCAGTGCGGGCACCATGCTTTCCAATCACAAAAGCCTCCACAAGAAGACTGCCCTGGGGTGGCTTCTAGCGGTGCCTCGCTAGGTTGTGTTTCCTCCCACGCTTTGAGAGCATCTTCCATTACCGAATCTCCTATTGCAGTATACCTGGTTGCATTTTCAGTGTACCAGCCTTCTGTTTTTACTGGCGGTGCGTTTGGATTATTCGAGAGAAGAATGTCTCTGTAAAGCAATAATTGTCGCTGAACTTCCGGTTTTAGTTCTTCATTTGGAGCACGCCCTGTTTTGAGGTCTGCTACAACCCATCCTTGCAATTCTCCATTGGAGTCAACATCTGCAAAAAGCATGTCAAGCCTGCCCATCAATCGATTGTCGCTGGTTCTCAATTCGCCTTCAACCGCGATTACTCTTGACAATAAATTCCTCCAGATTCCAACGGTCGTTTTCAGAGGAGTTACTCCAACAGCGCCAACGAATTCGAGAAGCATCTTGATTGCCCCCCTCTGCATTCTCTTCGCTTTGTCCCATTCTTTTTCTTTCCACATTGGCCTCCTTGGAGTTGCGAAGAAAATCTCTTTTTCTTCCTCCCACCTTTGTTTCAAAAATTTCTCAGCCATTTCTGGTAACCAATGTGTTTCGCTTGAATCGCGACCGGATAAATCCACTTGAAGGAGGTCTTCGATTGAGGCGTGTACCGCCGTTCCTAGGCTTGCCGCCATCCCTGCTTTTCTTGGCAACCTTTGCCGACTAAGCCAGTACATACGTGGGCAGGTTTCGTATCTATTCCATGCGGATGGAGAAAGTGTGTGTACTCTTTCCTCGCCCATAAACAGGCTTGAGTGCTTCAACTTCAAATTGCTTGGGGTTGCTTTGAGCAATTTAGGGGGCGAGATTATACACAAGGAGGTATGTCCTTAATCCATGGAAGGAGCAAAAGTATGGCTCGACAAGAGTATAGATATTGAAGATGCACTAGTAGTGTGCTGTTTTCCTAGCGTTGGAATGGTTTCTAGTGTAGTGGCGCACTTTTTGATAGATCACCTGAATCTAGAATTTGTAGGTGGTGTCGCACACCCTAAGCTTCCAGCGATTTGCTTAGTCCAAGACGGTGTTCCACTGCCTCCAATTCGAGCCTACGCTGGTGAGCCTATTTGCAAACTTGAAGGGGTTTGTGACAAGGTATTGCTATTGATGAGTGAGTTAATTGTCCCTGACCCTCTGGTTCACGAAATTGTTAGCTCGCTATTTGAGTGGTCAAAGGAACAAAATGCAGCAATGGGAATTCTAATCGATGCTTTCGCAATGAAAGGTATGAAGGGCGGATTGAACGGAAATGAACCGTTAGTTGAATACGAAGACACAGAAGATGTGGATGTTCTAGGAGTTGCAGCTACACCAAAGATGGCTGAAATCCTACAAGGAATGGACATCAAATTGCTAGAACAAGGAGTTATCAAAGGAATGACTGGAGCCATGCTGAGCGAAGGTTCTAGCCGAAAAAGAAACATCATGAGTATCATGGTTGAAGCCGACCCAAGGTTCCCAGACGCTAGGGCTGCTGCAGTAATTATTGAGCATCTGAACAAGATGTTACCAGTTGCTGATTTGGACCATGAGCCTCTACTGGCTGAAGCACAGCAATTAGAAGATCAAATTAGAAGCATGATGGAAGGAGCAGATTCAGAACCTTCTGCATCTTCAGCCTCTATGCTCTACGGCTGATTTGCCAACAATTGCCATACCGATGACAAGCAGTACAATGCTTGCCCAAGTTGGGAATAGCATGACTGTTTCCTTTGGAATAAATAACAGCAGAGTCTCTCCACGTGAATATTCTCCGCCCATGCCTGCAGTTGCGAGCATCAAAGCAACGGAGATCATGCCAATACTAGAATGTCGAATATCGACTTCTCCTCCCCACTTTCTTCGCAAAAGAATACCTACCGCTAGTCCTGCAGAAGCCATGGATAGCAGAAGTTTGTTGGCCAAAATTGGATTGTCAATTCCTTCACTAGGAATTGCGTTCACTCCGCTGACAATTGCAAATGGAGTTGCTATCAATCCGCCTAGAAGAGCCCAATGCGCTACCGATTCTCTTGACGATGGGCCTTTCTTAATTGCACAAAGTAAGAATGCCACTCCTGCTAATGCGAACATTCCTATCGTAAGTTCAGTAGAAATTACGTGGAATGTACCGGCTGAAATCATTGTTGACCACCTCTCGCTAAATTGTCAAGATGCTCCTGGCCATAGTACTCCCATTGTTCCATAGTCCAGCCCTCAGGAAGGCCTTGTTCAGGAATCGGAGGGCCTGCGGATGGCAGTTCTACCATTGCAGGTGATGTATTCTGGATTCTACCAAATTGTGATGCTACATCTGCTGTATTGTCGTACTTGCTTGGCTCGATATCCTCGGCCTTTGACCTCTGCAATACAACCAATCCAATACCTAAAACAAACAGCGCGAACCCTTGGAGATATAGTGCAAACTCGTCAACTTCCCAACCGGGTTCTTGTGCAGTTATTCTGAACCATGGCGAATGTTGTGTAGGCCCTTCGCCCTCCATTATTACTCTCCACTCAACTGCACCAGGGTTTACTGCTGCAGGTATTGTGAATTTGTTATCAACAACTGGAATCGTGATTACTTCTCCACCATTCTTTAGCTCTACAGTTGCTGAATCGGTGTTTAGTGTCTGTAATGTGATCTCTGTCTCTTCTCCAATCAGTCTAGTATTCACGGGCTCCCACTCGGGTGCTAATCGTGGAAGGTTCTCCGGCACCTCACTAACTACAACCTGCTTGGCATCGGAGATACCGGCCATTGCTACACCGCCATCTGGAGTGCCGTGTTGTACTGCGAGGTATAATTCGTATACTCCGGGACTAGATGGAGCACGTAGTGTCCATGTTCGATCAACTATGCTATTTATCGAAAATGAATCGATAATCTCAACATAATTGTTGGTGCCACCATTGGGGTCGGTAACAACTTCCCATCCATCATTCGCAGGCAAGTCTTTCGCACCATCTTCATTGACCAATAATGTCATTCCAACCATATTATTCGAACTAACTTCTGCGAAACTAATCGTGGTTTCAATCTCCATTAGCAGCCCTGCATAGACTTCATCGGGGTATTGAATATCCAACTCAGCATCAGATACACCGTTCGTTGAGGACGAACCATGGCAAGAACCCGCACAATCCCTTGAGCGCACTGAATCTCCTTTGCCGCCGGGGTTTGCAGTAGAAATTGTTGTTGAAAGAATCATCAATAACAATACTACAGCTACCTTGAATCTCATTCAATCCCTCCTAGGAAGGAACGAAACTACTACGCCAATTAATCCCACTAACAACAGAATAATGCTGAAAACTAATCCTGCAGTATCACTTGGGCCGGGTGCTTCTGGAACTAAACTAGTGGACAACTCTACTGAATCAGTTGAGCCTGCGCTTTCGTCTTGAATCGTCTGACCGTCGATAACTGGCATCACGCTGTAGACGTGTTGTCCTTCCATAGTCGGTGAGTGGCGATACTTCAGTTCAGAAGTAGTATCAATGACTTGTCCATTGTGAACGACTGCCCACTCTTCGGAGTCTCCTTCCCAAGTGATGACTACGTCACTACCATCCAATTTGACCTGTGTATTCATTGCCATAGGTGCCTGTGTTCCAGTGAAAGTCTGAGAGTAAACATCGTCAGCACCTAAATC
>JAKURJ010000036.1 GCA_022452125.1 Candidatus Poseidoniaceae archaeon | reverse complement strand
CAACAGCAACAGGCATGGCTTGCTCAACAACAGCAACAACAGCAAGGCTGGGGTCAACCAGTGCAGCCAATGCAACCTACTATTCGCTCAGGACTTCATTGCAGAGGATGCAGGATTGGAATCGACCCAAATTGGAGATTCTGTCCAGTTTGTGGAACTCAAAACCGTTGATTAGTCAACGAATTTACCCTCGTTCAAGATTTGAGTATCATCTAACCAAACCGAGGGGTTGGTAATCACTCCAGGAACATGTATTCCAACAGCAGAATTACCTCCTAGGCTAGTATTATCTCCAATTGCGAAATAGCATGTTCCTAACTGCTTTTCATCTTCTAAAACGTGACCTGTAATGGCTGCATTTGGGTTCATCCCGAAACCAAACTCAGCTACAGTCCACACTAATTCTCTGTCTTTTGACCTCAGTCTAGATGCGGCTTCTCCGAATTGTTGGCGAATCTGTGCAGCGGTTGCATCACCCTTCATGTCAATGACAATTCCATTTTCAACAATCAACTCTAGTGGTTCCTCGAGCAGAGTTGACTCCCATGTTCCATCGATTACAATTGTACCATTCATCGTTCCTTCTTTGGGCAAAACAAATGCCTTGCCTGCAGGCAAATTAGTAATCATTCTTGGTCGATTACAAATTCCATTATCGTCTAGATTCCAATCTTTCCATGAAACTTCAAACTCGACATCTGTACCGTTAGAATCTTTGACGTGAATCAATTTCTTTCTTCTTAGGGTGCTAGAAAGGTCAGACAAGCTTTTCTTGATTTGATTAAAATCAGCGGTCATCCCTCCGCTGATGAACATCTCATCGGTCATACCTGGCATTGTAGCTACTCTTGCTCCGTCTTTTAGCGCTGCTCTTATCGACCTAGTGTGAGTTAAGGAATACTTAGTTGGAGCAATGACGATTTGTTGTTGCTTCATTAGATTGGCTACCGGTGTAGGAGGCTCCTCTCCGTGATGGCGGCCTTTTGGCATCACTATTAGCAGAACTCGGTCAGAACGTTCTGTTGCAGAACGGTGCAAAGCTTGCCCGATTTCTCCTGTGGTTGGATCACAAACAATCAGAACATTCTCTCCTCTACGGATGTCCATACATGTATGAGTTACCCGTTTGGCAGATTCAAATAGCGCCTGTTCAAGTTCTAGACTTTCAAGTACCTCAGCCACATTTTCTTCCAGCGGCTCTTCTGCTTCGACAACCTCTTCCAAATCTATGTCGTCGTCTTTTTTCGACTTCCTCCTCTCCTTAGATTTACGGCGAAATGGAGAGGCCATGTTCAGCGGAGGTACGACTACGACTTGAAATTGTGCCCGAATCCATAGAAATATCTTGAAGTGAAAAAGCCTCTTGCACTGTTTCATGGGAGATAAGGAACAATTCATGACTCGCGTTACAGACCTATACCGGTTTGAAGCAATTCAAGGCCATTTAGGTTGGGACCAAGAAACAATAATGCCTGCAAAGGGAGCAAAAGCTCGTGGAGAAATTCTAGCTTGGTTAGCAGGACAGCGCCACAGCAGACTAATCGATGAGGAAATGGGCGAACTAATTTCTAACCTAGAAGGTGGAAATCATGATGATTATTTTACCGCTAATCTCAAGGAAATGCGAAGAAAATACGATGAGGCAGTCAAACTCCCAACAGAATTCGTTTCCGAGTTCACAAAAGCTCGAAGTGAAGCACTAATCGCTTGTCAGAAAGCAAGGAGTGAGAGCGATTTTTCACAATTTGCACCGCACCTACAGAATCTTATTGATTTGACCCGCCAGAAAATAGACTACCTTGGATGTGAAAATACTCCATACGACGTGCTTCTAGATGAATATGAAGTTGGTATGACAGTTGAAGATTATGACCCACTATTTGCAGGTCTGAAATCTAGGCTAGTTCCTCTTCTCTCGAAGATTATGCAATCTGATGTTGTTATTCCAAGATTGCCAGAGGAGATGACATTCCCTGCTGATGCCCAAGAAGCCTTCTGCAACAAAGTAAGCAACGCTATGGGGTTCGATTTTGAAGCAGGTAGAATGGACCGCTCCACACACCCATTTTGTGCAGGATTATGGCCTGATGATACCAGATTCACCACGCGTTTTGATGAGAAGGACCCGTTTTCTTGTTTGTACGCAGTAATGCACGAATCGGGCCACGGCGTGTATGAGCAGGGGCTTCCTCGCGAGTACAGTTTCTCGCCAGTTGGGGCAGCGATTTCATTGGGTGTTCACGAATCTCAAAGCCGATTTTGGGAAAACCAAATCGGTAGAACTGCAGCATTTTGGCATGTCGCAATGCCTTGGTTCCGTGAACAATTCCCAGATTGCCCAGATTGGAGTAATGAAGTCTTGGATCTAGTAGCAAATGAAGTCAAACCCGATTTCATCAGGGTTGAAGCAGATGAAGTGACCTACAATTTGCACATAATGATTCGCTATGAGATAGAGAAGATGATTTTCAACGGAGGTTTGAAAGTTGAAGATATCCCAGCAACTTGGAACAAAATGATGCAAGATTGGTTTGGAATAGAAGTCCCAGATGATTCACTAGGGTGCTTGCAAGATATCCATTGGTCAATGGGTGCATTCGGATACTTCCCGACTTACACTCTTGGAAACCTGTACGCGGCTCAGTTGTTGCAAACTATGTCGGAAGAACTAGGCGATATTGATGAAATCATCAAATCTGGTGATTGGTCTGGCATGCTAGATTGGTTGAGAGAAAAGATTCACGTCAAAGGGTCAGTAATGACTCCATCCGAGTTAATCGAATCTGCAACAGGTAGTCCACCAAGTCCGGAGCCGTTCCTCAACTATGTCGAGGCAAAATATTCCAAGTTGTACAACTTGTGATTATTCGTCTTCGCTCTCGCTGCCACCAGTAACCTTAGCTTGTAATGTGTTTAACATTCCAGTAAGTTCTGCTATTGCATCTTGTAAATCATTGGTTCTGTCATCATCATTGTCGGTTCCAAATGATATTCCCAGCATGGTAATCATGGCGCCAGAAAGCATGATTACAGCAGATATGAAAAGATCCTTCAGGTCGATATCCTCTCCACTTGCTAGCATTATACCCCATAGCGCACCGGCTGCGAAAATAAGCAATCCAAGTACGATTTGTTGATGTCCAGGCCCAAGTTTTTCTTCAAGTCCACTCATAAGTTTCCCCGCTCTGAAGAAATCTGCTTTAGTAAAAAACTTGCCGGAAAAAATTTCTATTTCACTTAGAAAATTAATTCCATGGCAGCATTACCAGAGGCTTCCCTACCTGCCCTGGTTCTACCAAACATCGTCCTTTAGGTCCTGTTTCTTCATTCCTTTCGAATACAGGAATGCCATTTACAACTGTTAGAACAGGCCAACCGACTAGGGATTTGCCAATGAATGGGCTCCAACCGACTGTTGTCCAAGTGTTTTCATCCTCAACTGTTAGAGCTTTATTCATGTCAACCAGTACTATGTCACCATCATAGCCTTCCTCAAGTCGACCTTTACCGACCATTTGGTAACATTCTGCAGCGTTGGTTGACATCCACTCAACAACCTGTTCAATGGTACATTTTCCTTCTGAGGCATGAGTTAGCATAACCGGAAGCGAAGTTTCAACTCCAGGCATTCCGCTAGGGGCACCAGGGAATCCTTTCTGTTTGGATTCCATAGTATGTGGGGCATGGTCTGTTGCAATACAGTTGACAGTTCCATCAAGTAATCTCTTCCACAATGTTTCCTTGTCCTTTTGATAACGTACTGGAGGGTTCATCTTCAATCTAGTTCCTAGCTTTTCAACATCCTCTTCATTGAAGGTTAGATGTTGGGGAAGAACTTCCGTAGTGATGTGTGCTTTCCCCTCTTCTCCATAAAGCGAGGTTAAATCATGCAACCAATCCGCTTCTATTCCAGATGTTAGGTGCAGAATGTGCAATCTGTGACCACTTGCCTGAGCATATCCTACAGCTCTCTTGGTTGCAATTAATGCGGTCTGGTCGTCACGCCACTCTGCGTGTGCAGCCATATCGGTACGACCTTCAATCTCCTTTTCCCTCTCAATCATCCTGGTTTCATCTTCTGCGTGAACTGCGATTAGCCCTGCAGTATTATCGAAGATAGTTTTCAGAGCGCTCGATTCATTGACTAACAAATCTCCTGTGGATGAACCCATGAATATCTTGATGCCACATATTCCTGGAATTGCGATTGGAGATCCAGGTGTTCCTACCGCTTTCTGCAACTCTTCCACATTGGACTCAGTTGCTCCAATGAAGAATCCATAATTGGTGACACAGCGGTTTGCTGCAGTTTCCAATTTATTGTACATTGATTCGAGAGTGGTTTGGCTTGGAACATTGTTTGGCATGTCGAGAAACGATGTCACTCCACCACTCGCTGCAGCTCTTGAGCCGGTGTGTAGGTCTTCTTTTTCTGGCTGTCCAGGGTCACGGAAATGGACCTGTGGGTCAATGATTCCTGGTAAGAGATGTAATCCGTTAGCATCGTGGATTAATTCATCATCTCTAGGTTCTAGGTTACCATTAGTGGAGATTTCAGAGATAGTTCCATCAGTGATTCTCAAATCTCCGGTTACAATTCCATCTGGAAGAACCATCTTTGCGCCTGTTATCAGAATATTACCTTCCATTTTTTCACCTTCTTCTAGCATCTTTAGGTCTGAATGCATTGCATACATCATCGTCCATGTCAATGTACGGGCCACCTAGTATGTCAACGCAGTATGGTACCGCTTTCCATATTTCGTCTATAGTTTCTCTTATTGCTTTAGGCCTTCCAGGTAAGTTGAATATCAAACATTTACCTCTTGTTCCGCCTATTTGTCTAGACAAAATTGCAGTTGGTACAAACCGCAGAGAAATCGCTCTCATTTGTTCTCCAAAGCCCGGTAGGATCCTTTCACATACAGCCTCTGTGGCTTCAGGAGTAACATCTCTTTCAGCAGGTCCTGTACCTCCTGTAGTGACTACAACGTCACAACCTAACTCATCTACAAACTCGATTAGAGCGGCTGAAATGGCCGCTTTTTCATCGGGTACGACTTTGTAATGATGGTTCCATTCGGATTGAATAGCATCCCCGAAAAACCCTAGAATTGCGGGACCTCCCTCATCCTCATATTCGCCCGAATGTGCCCTATCTGAGACCGTTAGGATTCCGAAAGTTGCAGGGTCGCCAACCATTTACTCACCTCACTGATTACCGTATTTATCACGGATATCGGCATGGAATGAGTCTAGTAGTGTATCTTCAAACAATTCAGCCTGTCTTCGAATCTTGGTCGAACGCATGTGCAAGAATGCCATTGCAATGAAAGCGATAATGGCAATTGGAATAGCAGCTTCAAGTTTGTACTTGTGCATCACAGTAATGATTCCTTCAGCAGTGTAAGCCCATGTTAAAGAAGCAGCAGCGCCACCGAAGAAGGTTGCCCACAGCACACGGATGAATTTCATTCTAGATAACAGTCCGAGCATTGCACCTACTAGAACTCCAGATGCCATGAAAGGAATCCAAACGAAGACGATTAGCCCCCAGAATCCCCACTTGTTGATCATTTCACGTTTTTCGTTTGCAGTATATTCTACAGTGGATAAGATGTCACCGAACAATTTAGTTTGTAAAACACGTCCACCTAAGCCATCTTGTTTAGCGACTGCTGCAACTCTTGCATCTTCGCTGTCTTTACTTGAGAGAGTTTCAACTCTTCCAGCACCAGACCTGTCTGCCAATGTTGAAACAAGGTTCCTTCCTTTGACAATCAATTCTTGAGTTCCAACCAATTCAGGATTTTCTCTAGAAATGTACTTTCTTAGATTCTTCTCGATATCTGAGTTTGAGTCTTTGAATCTGAAGAATGCAAATCTCTGATTAGGCTTGTACGCAACTCTAACGAAAATAATCGAGTCTTCACTCGTAACAGTTGCCATTTGAAGGTCAAGGTTGTTGTTGGACCTGAAATAGCCCTTTACCGACTCTCTAACATCGTCCTCGACTTTGGAAAGCATGTGCAAGTCACGGAAGAAGGCAGTGTAATCTTGGTCTTCGACATCTTGGTCATCAACCATTCCGCTACCCACTCCTACTCCGGTTTCGAAATCAATAGCTTGGTTGTCTCCAATCGAGCGCACGGTCAATTGAACTGGTTTGAATACGCGGAAGAGTGCGAACTCTTCCAAGATTTCTTTGAGGATTTCAGACCTTACATCCGCTGAATCTGAGAATGTGCCTTCAGTATTTGAATAAGGAATCATAATGTCGATGGATAGGTCTCGAACTTCGATTTTGTACAAATCCCAATCTATGTCAATGTGCATCCTTGACTCTGCGTTTCTGAGAACATCTACCACAACCTTTCTGATGTGGGTTCTCGATAGCATATCGTCAGTATCTTGGTGATACAATTTGTACATCACTGGATATGCAAGGAATAGAGAAATTACAGATAGTGAAAGGGATACGAAAGCCATCCACCAAGCAGGAATTCCTGCAGCGCCACCAGTTAGCATAGCGGTCTCACGACCTCCTCCTAATTCAGCACCCATCAGAACGAATCCCCAATTTCCTAAGTCTGTCACTGACCAGCAAGAACGGGGTCCATCTTCTAGAATGTGAGCCTCTCTCTTGACTTCTGAATCAATGAAAGGTAGGAAGGATAGTGCGTTTTCTGAGGTACTGATCTCGAATTCCAAAGTTTTGTCAATTCTTTCAGTGCCGTTCACTCTATCTTCTTCAGTTCTGTTATCCATATCTGTTCCAGGAACATAGAGATCGATTGTAATGACTAATTCGTAAGTTCCAATTTCCCATGCAGCATAGTCGATTTTCAGGTTTTTCTTGTTAACTTCACCTTGGCTTGGCAAGGGCTCTATGCCGCCATCACTAGCGCTAACACTCCAATTCAGTACAACGATTCCTTCAGCCAAATTTCGACCAGATATCTTTACTGACTCCACATCATTATCGGGGTATGCGTGAATCCAAGGGGTGTCCAATACTTCCTCACACTGGTCACCGCTATCTAGGAATGTGTCGCTAGCCCAGTGGTCAAGCGATGTTGATTCACCAAACACTCCGCTCGACATTCCGAATAGGAGCATGGCATAGAGAGCACCGTATCCTAAACCGGCTAGGAGTGTCCAATCCTCGATAGCGGAAGGAAATCGGTTCTTTGAGTCAGTATTCCTTCTTTTTCGAATCCCTGCCAATTCCTTTGATACCTTGTCGATAGGTTTGGTATCTCCAGAATCCTCGGGGACAGATTCAATATCAGTTGTGATATCATCGGACCCCATGTATGCCCCTACGGGGCATCAGCAAATGAATACTATGCAGGATTTACAAGGAAATCCTGAATCTACCTATGAAAGGGGAATGAATCGTTGCGATTTCAGACTTTCAGGTAGTTCTGAATTTTCTGCAATATTTTGCGCCCATTCGATGATTGAATCATAATGCTCACCTTCAAGGGAGCCCAGCCATATTCTTTGACCATCAATAGTTATCAGTGAAACATTATTTTGACTGCAAGGGCCCAAGCAAGTGGAAATGTTTAGCTTCACATTTTGGTCAAGATCATTTTCCTTCCATGCCTGTTTGAGTTTATCCACTGGAACTTCTTTGTTGCCTTTCTCTATTCTTCCACAGCAGCAACCATTGCATACAGCGATTTTAGTCGACATTCTAACAACTTCCGGATTAAATTGATCTTCGTACAAACTGGTCGCTGTCGATTGGAACCCAGACATTCGATTTTCGCTCATTTTGGATTTCAACTCTGTACGGGTTTCCTTGTTCCCAACACTTCAAAATCTTGCCTTCGATAAACTCTCCAACATTAGCGTATACGGTATCTCCAACCTTGAATCTGAGTTCTTCAGCTAAGCATTCCATGAGTCCATCTTGCAATGCCTTGTGGTCTAGGTCTCGTCCAATGAAAACGAATCTACATTCACGAGTTTCCCCCTCTTTCCACAATCCTATTTCCTTACTGTAGTCACCACTGAACAGCATGTGGACTCCTTGAAATACGAATTTTTCGTCCATTCCTTTTACAGACAGAACTCCCTTGTACCTGAATAGGTCTTCTCCCTTGTCTCTCATCAATGTGCCAATCCATCTTTCCAATTTGTTGACATTCAAGTCACCTTCGAACCTTGCGCTAGTTGAGGTTACACGTTGGTCATGCTCGTGTTCAGCGTCTGTGTCTAAGAATTCAGGGTCCATTTCCAAGGTCCTATCCAAATCGAAAGAACCTATGTTAATCAGTTCCTTGGGATCAATCAAACTGTTTTCAGTTCTGAAAATCGGTGCATGATTGTTTATCGATTTGATTCTAGTCTCTACAATCTTCAATTCTTCTTCATCCACCAAGTCAATTTTGTTTAGCATTATTCTGTCTGCAAATGCAAGTTGTTCAACAGATTCATTTTCAATATCTTCAGGTTTCTCATCATCAAGATGCTGAATGATATGTTTAGCATCAACAACAGTGATTATTCCATCAAGTTTGTAGCGCTCGACCACTTTATCATCAACGAAGAATGTTTGAGCAACAGGAGCAGGATCTGCAAGCCCGGTAGTTTCAATCACTACTCCATCAAAATCTTTGATTCTGTCATACATATTGTCTAGGGTCTCGGTCAGGTCACCACGAACAGTACAACAAATACATCCGTTCATTACTTCGATGATTGTTTCCTCTGAACTTTCAACAAGGATGTTCTCATCAATGCCAACATCGCCAAATTCGTTTTCGATGACTGCGAATTTCATTTTGTGGTCCATGCTAGAAAGAATGTGATTCAATAAAGTCGTTTTTCCTGAACCCAAAAATCCTGTAAGTACAGTAACTGGAATTCTGCTATCTGCGACTGGATCTAGACTCATATCTATACCTGATTTTTTGCAACTTACATTTCTAAATAAACCGAACTAATAATTTATAGTACCAAAATTATTATTTCGAGAAAAAGCACGCTGCTTGCTTGGATGATGGTGGGTTAGGCCGGACTTGAACCAGCGACCTCGGCATCTTCAGTGCCGCGCTCTCCCAACTAAGCTACTAACCCGGGGTATTATTGCCACAGACATCTGTATTTCAAGCCTTGCGGCTATTCACTCGATGTCATCTAGAACGGCGGCTTGAACTTCTGCCAACTGCGCTAGGCCATCTCTTGCCATGTCAAGAAGTGCTTGCAGTTCATCATAAGAGAATGTAGATTCTTCTCCAGTGCCTTGAACTTCAACGAATTTTCCGTCAGCGGTTCCTACAACATTCATATCGACATCAGCATTAGAATCTAGGATGTAATCCAAGTCAAGATAAACATCCTCACCAATAAGTCCCACTGAGATTGCAGATAGGTCGTGTGGGATGACTTTGTTCTCGTGATTTCTTGCTTCGGTTGGCGTTAAATCTGGAGGAGTCCAACCATTTTCCCTGTCTTCGCGGCTAGGCCTCAAGTCAACTGGAAGGCAGTCTCCACTTGCAATTAGTCTGCGAACTGCCAATCTAAGTGCGATGTTTGCAGCAGTGATAGAAGCACAACGTGTACCCCCATCCGCATTCAACACATCACAATCTACGGTTAATGCTAGTGGTCCAAGAGCTTCTAGATCTATGGCCCCTCTTAGCGAGCGAGCGACTAACCTTTCGATTTCTTGGGTTCTTCCTTTTGCCCCTCTGCGTTCTCTACGGAACCTAGAATCGGTTGAGCCTGGAAGTAAGGAATATTCTGCATGTACCCACCCTTTAGATGCATCACGTGGGAACCAGCCAGGTAAGCGTGCTTCCTTAGTTACGCAGCAAAGAATGTGCGTGTTTCCTTGGCGGTATAGGATGCTTGCCAGAGCGTTAGGAGTGAAATCGATTTCAACCTCGATATTTCTCATCTCATTTTTAGCGCGGTCGGTCTCGATGTCGGTCTTGAACTTGGCCATGTTACGGCGAGTACCCACTACTCAAGAACACTTCCGTTGGAGAGCAAGTTGAAGAATCTAATCGTTTTCGCCTATCTATGGCACGAGTTGTGATTTGTGGAGTAGCACGAACCCCTATCGGTAAATTCAGGGGTAGTCTCTCGAATCTAAGTGCTGTAGAATTGGGAATTAGGTCGGTCAAGGAATTGTTGAACCGTTGTAACATCGATCCATCCAGCGGGATAATCGACGAGGTATTGTTCGGCCAAGTTCTTCAATCTGGAGCAGGGCAAGCGCCTGCTCGTCAAGTTGCACTGGGTGCTGGCTTGCCAACCACGATTGCTGCGACCACAATTAACAAGGTATGTGGTTCTTCATTGAAAGCTGTAATGATGGCTGCAAACAGCATCAAGGCTGGTGAATACAAGGCCATTATCGCTGGGGGAATGGAGAGTATGACAAATGCTCCAAAGTTCGAGAAGCGTAATGGCGATGAGAAAGAAATGGTTTCGACTATGGTTCATGATGGTCTATGGGATGTATACAATGACGTACACATGGGCAACACTGGAGAAATTGTAGCCAATGAATGCAACATCTCTCGTGAAAAAATGGACGCCTTCGCAGCACGCTCACAAAACAATGCAGCGCAAGCTGAAGCAAATGGCTGGTTTGATTGGGAAAGATTCGACATGCCTGAACTTTCGAGTGATGAAGGAGTTAGAGCAGGTACGACAACTGAAACTCTTGCGGGTCTGAAGCCAGTGTTTCAGGAAGATGGAATGGTGACTGCAGGCAATGCGTCAACTCTGAATGACGGTGCATCTGCTGTTCTAGTTGCAGATGAGGATTTTGCCAAGGCTAACGGTTGGGAAATCATTGCTGTGGTAGAAGATTATTGCACTGCAGGTGTAGAGCCGAGTCGTGTTATGTATGCTCCTATCCCAGCAATCCAGATGTTGCTCGATAGAGCAGGAATGGATGTATTAGACATTGATGTGTATGAACACAATGAAGCATTTGCCAGCGCATCATGTGCAGTCGCTCAAGAAGTTGGAATTCCAGAGGACAGATTCAATCTTCACGGAGGAGCAGTTGCTCTTGGTCATCCATTAGGAAGCAGCGGGACTCGATGTCTAATGACAATGATCGGTGTAATGCGTAGGCTAGAAGCAAAGAGCGGGATAGTTTCTCTTTGTTTAGGCGGAGGAAACGCTGTTGCAATGCGAATTTCCTTGGAATGATTAGTTGTCATTACTCTGAGAAAAAGCGTTGATTGTGGTTTTTGATATTGCAACAAATGCAAACAAAATTGCCGCAAATAGTGCGATAGCAGATCCGCTGCCTGCACCCATTTCTGACGAAATATACAGACCACCTAGCAATGAAGTGATTCCAAAGAATTGTGTCCACAACAAGCAAGAACGGAAACTGTTGCCAACTAGTTGAGCCGTAGCCGCCGGAGTAACCAATAGCGCAGTAACCAATAATGCACCCACTACTTTGACCATAGTTACAACCGCGCCTGCAGTAATTATGCTGAAAAGAAGGCCGATTCCTTTGACTGGTAGTCCTTGTACCCTCGCAGCTAAAGGGTCAACGATACACGCCAATAGACTAGGTCCAATGAAGGCCATGAAAATCAATGCGAAAATACAGACTGTAGCAATCCAATTTAGATTCTCCTTATCGATTAGCAGTTGACTTCCAAAGAGATAACTATGGATATCTGCTGTTACACCGCCTCCCCAAACAGTGAGAGAAATTAGTCCAAGTGCTAGTACTCCGGTTAGGAATATAGCGATTGAAGCATCTCCCGTAAGAATATCTCTAGCTTGCAATTCGTGAATCAGAATCGCTGCAATTACGCTGAATAATAATGCATACCAAAGTGGATTTGTGGCACCTAACACAATTGCAACAGCAACTCCGCCAAAGGATACGTGTGCAAGACCATCACCAATCAATGAAAGGTTTTGGATGATAAGAAAAACCCCGAGAATTCCAGCAACAATTGTTACCATCAAGGAAGCAATCAACGACCGTTGCATCATTTCCATGTCGAAGAACCTCGGGAAGGTAGTTCCTGGCATAATCGGCGCTAGGTACTCTAAAACGGGTGCTACCAGTTTGAGAATTTCTAAGCCTAAGCCCTCGAAGGTCATTCCTCTTCCTCCTTGTAATTACCATGTCCGTGGACATGACGTATTCCTCTTAGGTGGGCGAGTTGGTTTAGGTCAGGAAACTCGTCTGAACTACCATCGAACCAGATTCCTTGTTCGAGGAAGCTCATCCTATGCGCTGTTTGACGAATAGCGGCTAAATCGTGGGAAACGATTAGAATGGTATTTCCTTCATGATGACAAAGATTGTCCAGCAATTTTAACAATGAATTGCTTGCATTTCTCTCGATTCCCACCAATGGCTCATCAAGAAGGATAAAATCTGCATTAGAAGCTAGAGCCCTAGCAATAACTGCTCTCTGTTTTTGTCCACCAGACAATTTCGAAACATCAGTATGTTTGTGCTCTTCCATTCCGACCATTTTGATTGCATTTTCTACTGCTAAGTTTTGCTCTTTTCTAGAACGGAAGAACATATTCTTAGCATTTAGAGTCCCAAGTTTTACCAGTTCTTCAACAGTTATACGAATCTCTTTTTTCAGATTGGCAGCGGCTTGTGAAACCCAACCAATTTTCCCTATTTGGTTCCTAGACATTGGTGGTGAGCCATAGATCCGTACAGTTCCTTTCTGGGCCTTTAGAATCCCCAGAATTGAAAGCATTAGAGATGATTTACCACTGCCATTTGGTCCAACCAATCCTACAAATTCTCCGGATTTGATTTCGAGATTGATATCCTCTAATACTAATTTTCCAGATCGAGTAACACATAGATCCTTTACTTCCAGAACAGTTTCTTCCTCCAGTGAGGAAGTGCCAACCGTAATCTGGATTTGTTCCATTCAAACACCGCTGATAACTAGTAAGCGGCCAAGAATTGGTTCTAAGCCTTGCGCGCTCTGACGAACTCTATGAGTAGGTATCCAGCAGAAACAAAAATTGCGATTCCTACCAGTACAATCGGTATTAGGTCAACAATTTGCATTGTATCACTCCTAATCTCGATATTACCATCAAGCAGAACAGGTCATACCAGCTTCTAGGCTTTCGAAGTTCTTGTTCATCATGGACAGGTAATCATCAGAGGAATCCGATGGTGCCATTTCCATAGTGTATAGAATCTGTATACTTACGCCAGTCTGGTCAACGATACTTTGAACAGAAGACTGGTCAGTGTATTCTTCAACGAACAGAACAGTAATTCCATTCTCTTCGATGTGTTCTACAACCTCGACAACGTCTTCAGCAGATGGTTCTCCTTCAGGGTCCAAGCCGTGAACTGTTACGAACTCGATATCATACCTGTAAGCCAGGTAAGAGTAAGCGTTGTGGTTTGCTGCCACAGTTCTATCACTGCAATTACAAGTCAGTGTCTTTTACTTGTCATCTAATGCTGCTA
>JAKURJ010000035.1 GCA_022452125.1 Candidatus Poseidoniaceae archaeon | reverse complement strand
TACCA
Source organism: Candidatus Poseidoniaceae archaeon (assembly GCA_022452125.1). Lineage (GTDB taxonomy): Archaea > Thermoplasmatota > Poseidoniia > Poseidoniales > Poseidoniaceae > MGIIa-K1. The sequence goes on along the minus strand of JAKURJ010000035.1, from coordinate 13,524 downwards.
TACACCTTTTCATGGAGTGCTGCTGCAATTGTTAATTCATCGATATTGGTATCAAAAGACAACGCAGCTGCGAGCAATACAACTGGGTCAGGAGCATTGATTATTGCGACATTTACTTCCTCTCCAGACGACCTTGCTTCTCCGGTCATAGTGTGAAGATGTCTTGGCACTATACGTGCAACTAGATGATTGTCATCTCGCAAAAATTGTCTGTGAAAAGACATATTTCGGATACCGCCGTACTCGGCAATTATCACGCTCGAGGACATGTACCTACCTCTATCCTCTCTCCAATGATGTGGAATTGGTAATTCCGTCAATTTTGGAGTGCTTTGCGGGTTTTCCATGACAGGACCTGTTTCGACTATTTTTGGTTCGCTAGGATTCTCCATAGCCCATCCAAGAAGGTCGATAAAATCCTCCGGCTCAATCGACAGGGCTGCACATAGACGAGGCCTCGTCAACAGATTGACCGCAATTTTATGTCCCGGAGCTTCAATTAAATTCTCAAACAACAAAAGTCCGTGACCTGTTGATTTGGATTTGTCAAAAACCCCATGCAGTACACTTGTTGGTTCATTCACTACGGTGGCCGCACCTAGCAAATCACGGAATGCCATGATGCACTCGTGTAGGGTTATAACCATGAACATTGGCACTAGATTTCGGTGGCTAGTGCATCATTTGACCTAGGTTTTACAATCGGCACCATGAAATAGGGGAGGTAGGTCGGCAAGTTGCTTCTCTGGAGTTTTTGACATGGGTCGTGGATTGTTCGCTGGAACTAAGATGGCAAAAGATCGCCAAAAGTTTAGATGGTCTGACCGCAGGTACAAGAAGCGTATGCTCAAGTCAAGGGCTAAGCACGACCCACTGGCAGGTTCAACTCAAGCCAAGGGTATCGTTATCGAAAAAGTCGGTATCGAGGCTAAGCAGCCTAACTCTGGGATCAGAAAGGCTGTGAAGATTTCACTAATCAAGAACGGGAACAAACTCACTGCTTTCGCACCCGGTGACGGTGCTATCAACTTCATCGACGAACACGATGAAGTAATGGTCGAAGGTATTGGTGGACGCATGGGACGTTCATACGGAGATATTCCTGGTGTACGCTACAAGGTAATCCAAGTTAACGGGGTTTCATTAGATGAAATGGTCCGTGGACGAAAGGAGAAGCCTGTTCGATGATTTGGAGTGATTGTGATGAGTGACGATGTCGAAACACAAGAAGAAACAACTGTCGAAGAGGTAAAACCAATCGCAGGTATTGGAACACTGGTATTCGGCAAGTATGACGCGGCTGAAGTTGTATGCCGTGACCCTGGACTAGCACCTTACATCAATCTCTCAACTGTCGGTGTTCCACACACTGGTGGTCGACATGCAAACGCATGGTTCGGAAAAGCTCGCTTGTCTGTTGTAGAGAGATTCACAAACAAACTAATGCGTACTGGAAAGTACACTGGTAAGAAGATGGGCGCTTTGAAAGCATTCGAGAACGCCCTTGATTCCATGGCTGCTAAGAGCGGTGAAAACCCTCTGCAAGCGTTTGTTGACGCAATTTGCCACGCCGCTCCTATGGAAGAGATCACTCGAATTAAGTTCGGTGCAGTATCTCAACCAAAAGCTGTTGACAGTTCGCCATCAAGAAGACTGGATGTCGCTCTAGGAAACTTGGAAAAGGGTGATCAGCAAGGAACCTCTAAGTCCAAGAGAACTCTAACTCAGTGTATCATCAACGAGTTAACCAAAGCAAGCGTTGGAGACGTTACGTCTTTTGCTGTAGCAAAGAAGGAAGAAGTCCAGCGCATCGCAGCAAGCGCAAGATGATTGCCAAAATAAGCAAGCAAAGACTGCTGCATAAACAGGCTACAGCACACGATTTGCTTGCAAACTGCGTAGTCGATTTGATAAACCCCTTCAAGGTGGCGAGAACAGACGAGAGTCAGGTGATTTACCATGGGCCGTAAAGAAGACAACATCAAGAAGGCAACAGAAGTTATGCACATCCTACCACAGATTCGTAACTTGTGTATCGCTGCTCACATTGACCACGGAAAGACTACACTTTCTGACAACCTAATTGCAGGTGCAGGAATGATGAGCGAAGACCTAGCTGGAAAGAGCAGAGTTCTGGACTTCGATGAGCAAGAAAGCGCTCGTGGAATTACCATTAACGCTGCTTCAGCATCTATGGTTCACGGTGTTGAAGGAACTGACTATCTCATCAACCTAATTGATACACCAGGTCACGTTGACTTTGGTGGTGACGTTACTCGTGCTATGCGTGCAGTTGACGGATGTTTCATCCTAGCATGTGCCGTAGAAGGACCAATGCCTCAAACAGAGACTGTTGTTCGTCAAGCATTGAAAGAGAAGGTAAAGCCTGTACTATTCATCAATAAGGTTGACCGCCTAATCAACGAATTGCAAGTAACTCCTGAAGACATGATGGAGAGGTTCAAAGAAACCATCACCAAGGTCAACAAGTTGATTCGCCAATTCGCTCCTGAAGAGAAGAAGAAGGAATGGCAAGTCAGCGTAGGAGACGGAACTGTAGCATTCGGTTCTGCATACCACAACTGGGGTATTACTGTGCCATATATGGCTAAGTCCGGAATTTCATTCAAGGATATCTTCGAGTATTGTAACAACGAACAACAAAGAGAACTAGCTCAAAAGGCTCCAGTTCATGAAGTTCTTCTAGACATGGCAGTAACCAAACTTCCAGGTCCTGTTGAAGCACAACCATACCGTATTCCAAACATTTGGACTGGAGACCTAGACACGCCTATCGGAAAAGCAATGGTTACTTGCGACCCTGATGCAGAACTAGCGATGATGATCACAAAGATTTGGATGGACCCACACGCTGGTGAAGTTGCTGTAGGAAGATTGTACTCTGGTGCTATCAACCAAGGTGAATCTGTTTACGCAATCGGTGCTGCAAAGCCTGAGCGTGTCCAGCAAGTCAGCATGATGGTAGGTGGAGACAGAATCACAGTTCCAAAGGTTGTTGCGGGAAACATCGCAGCAATCACTGGAATCCGCTCAGCTGCTGCTGGTGTAACATTGTCTAGAGACAAGGATTTCACTCCATTCGAAGCAATTAGACACTACTCTGACCCTGTAGTTACCGTTGCGGTCGAGCCAAAGAGCATGAAGGACCTACCAAAGTTCATCGATGCTCTAAGGTCACTTGCAAAATCTGATGCATCTCTACAAGTTATGACAAATCAGGAAACTGGTGAAGCACTTCTAGCAGGTATGGGAGAACTGCACTTGGAAATTACAGTCTACAGACTGGAAGAGGAGCAGAACATCAAGGTAAAGGTCAGCCCACCTATCGTTGTATACAGAGAATCTGTAGAAGGCAACAACAAGGGACGCTCCTTCGAAGGCAAGTCCCCTAACCGCCACAACAGATTCATGATGGAATGTGAACCACTTTCCGCTGAAGTAGTTGCGGCATTGAGAGAAGGCCACTTCGGAAACGGAACAATCAGGTCCGGAGATGCCAAAGAAATCGGAAGCAAATTCGGTGAGTTCGGAATGGATAAGGACCTAATGCGTAAGATTTACGCAATCAATGGAACAAACGTACTTGTCAATGATACAAAGGGTATCCAAGGACTTCACGAGACTCGTGAATTGATTATCGAAGCTTTCAACGAAGTCTGCAAGAAGGGACCTGTGGCTGATGAACCTGTTATGGGAATGATGGTCAGACTAGTCGATGCAAAGTTGCACGAAGATGCAATTCACCGTGGACCTGCTCAGACTATTCCTGCAGTTAGAAACGGTATCAAGGGTGCAATGCTACGTGCACGCACAGTTTTGATGGAACCAATGCAGAGATCTCACGTCAGCGTTCCAAACGACTGGCTAGGACAAGTTACTCGTGAAATCACCAACAGAAGAGGTATCATCGAAGATATGCCATCTGAAGGTGAAGCAACCACTGTTATCGGAACACTACCTGTTGCAGAAACATTCGGATTCTCTAACGATATCCGTGCTGCTTCTCAAGGCCGTGCTGTCTGGAACTCAGAGAACATCGGTTTCGAGATGCTACCACCGCAACTATTCGACAAGGTAGTTGGTGAAATCCGAACAAGAAAGGGATTGAAGCCAGAACCAAACCCAGAATCTTACTATTCTGATTGATGTTCTTCAACCAACATTTAGGTGGCTAGCAATGGGAAGATTGCTAGGAATTTTTGTCTCTAACGGGGGAGTTCCAAAACTCCCGATTGAGTCCGCAGATGTTGAAATTAATGGAATAGTTGGTGACGCTTGTAACAACAAAAAGCACCACGGTGGTCCAATGAAGGCCATTTGTGTTTTAGAAAACGAACTCCTGTTAAAATTACAATCCGAAGGCCACCCAATCAAAGCCGGCACTACTGGCGAAAACATGCTTGTAGAGGGTTTTGAATTGACAGTTGGTAAGCAGTTTGAGGTATGTGAAGTCAAACTGGAGGTAGTTTCAGATGCCACTCCATGCTGGAAAATCGCTGATTCATTTACTGAAGGAAATTACAGCCGAATCTCGCATGAGAAATATCCAGGAGATACTCGATGGTATTGCAAGGTTTTGGAAACCGGGAAAATCAGTATATCCTCTTGAGTTGGTAATCTGTCAACTCTCGCAGAGCCCTAAGTGCAGGGTTTTCTGAAATTCTATCTAAGCAATCGTGAGCTTTACGATGGTATGCTTCGGCTTTTACCTTCGCATATTCGATGGAGCCTAAATCATGCAGTGCTTGATGACCTCTAGCGACCTGTTCGGCAGTCACGTTGTCACCTTTACCTAGAACAGCAAGCAAATTGTCCTTAGCCTCTGAAGTAGGTTGTCTGAGTGCGTGAATAACCATCAGAGTTCGCTTTCCTTGAGCGACGTCGCTTCCACTTGGCTTACCTAGTGTGTCTGAATCTGATAGGACATCTATCAAATCGTCCATCAATTGGAAGCACAGTCCTAAGGCTAATCCCCAATCGTGCATGCATTGGATAATTTCTTCATCTGCACCTGCAAGATGAGAACCAACTTCTGCACAAGTCAAGAACATCGCAGCGGTTTTACCATGAATCATTTCGATGTACTCCTCTTCAGAAACTACTTCCCTATCTTCAAATTCGATATCGAGTTGCTGTCCTTCACTGCACTTTCTAACCATCCTACCAATTCGTTTTACTAAGAATGGTAACAAGTCAGGCTCGATTCCTTCTGCAACTGCCATGGCCTCAAATGCGATGGCCAACATCGCATCACCAGCGTTAATTGCGGTTGGTAAATCATACTCAACGTGAACTGCAGGTCTACCACGACGCACATCATCATCGTCCATAATGTCATCATGAACTAAAGTGAAATTGTGAATAATCTCTATGGCTGCACCAACATCCAACAAGCCTGAGTGAGTGTCTCCTACTGCTTTAGCCACTAACCAAGGTAATGTTGCACGAAGGCGCTTTCCTCCTCCTTCAATAAGATGCATCATTGCACCAGACAATCTTGGTAGGTCACTGTGAGTCAGAGCTCGCTCGATTCGATTCTCTACCAAGTCTTTGCCCTCAGCAATGCTAGTTGACAAATTTGCTCCAATTGCATTTGGTAGCAAGTGTGACACATCCCCCATATCGTGTATCAACTCATCAGCGGACACACAACCGGGTCTCCACCAATCATCATTCATTATTCTCGCAGCAATACATCTGAACCATGGTGCAATCAAATTTTCATCATCTTCAGCAACCAACATTTCTTCCAAATCTGCTTGAGAAACCCACTTAATTTCACTAACTTCATTTGGGTTAGGATTCACATCTACATCTGCATGGATGACCAAGCAGTGGTCTATTTCTCTCTCGATCCAATCTTCGTCTTGTCGAGCTTGGTAACGCATTTTGGTGACAAAATCAAATTTATCAATAGGAACTTGAGATGGATGAATACCTAATTCCTGTTCCAATTTTCTGACTGCAGCCCTCTTTACTCCTAGAGCGTTTTTGAGTTCCATTTCTTCTTCTGAATGTAATGGATGCGAACAACATGAGTTAGCCCATACATCTGGAAATGTGATTTTGTGGGACGCTCTCCTTTGTAGCAATAAACGACCAGAAGAATCGAAAAGCATCACACTAAATGCTCGGTGGTATTTTCCATCCCCGTGATGGCTATCAAGTTTTGAGATTGGGCCAACAACCTCGTCGTTTTCAGTTACTTGAATGACTGCCTCGGCCATAAGAGACTCCTGAATTGAGTCGGAGCCTGCCAGCACCTCAGAGGCATCTGCCTCAAATTGCATGGTCGGAACATCCTCTATGCCATATCCAGACATGCACTCACCGTACAACCGGTTTCGCGTCCACTACATCAACAGTTCCCCGGAACTATTCTGGTCCCAACTACCGGCAGACCCTCAATTGCATCAGCAACTCTCTGTGGAATTTCACCATTAACTAGAATCACATCAACGCCCCTCGAAGCAATCATTGACCCTCTAGTAGCCTTCAATCCAATTCCTCCAGTTACATCTATCTCTGCAGCATGCTCTCCTTCGAACTCCATCGAAGGATTCCATTCCTCTATCAAGTCATCTGGACCGGCCTTACTTGGAGGAACCCTCAGAATACCATCCACGCCACCTATTGCAAAAATCGCCCTTTCTACATCGGGCGCCTCCGTAGCATAACGGAACATTATATCGTCTCCCGAAAGTATTCCGAAATCATTTGAATCATCATCAACAACATCACCGAAAACAACAGTAATACCCTCGTGAAGCGGGAGTTCTCCAGAAAAATTTGGACCTGTTCCCTTAGCCCACTGATGAGGGGGAAATGACTGGACATCCAAACCTCTTGACTGTAATGAAGAAACTACTTTTTGATTGAGTTCTAACATGTCATTCCGTACTTCAGAGACAGCTTCATCCTGACTTATGCCTGCGACTCTACCTTCTGCCAAACGGAATTCCTTGGCCTTCATGTGACCGAAGGAGCCAGCGCCATGGACAATCACCAATCTCTTGCTGGAGTTTTTGCAAACATCTGCTAAAGCGTCAATAACATTCTGATTGATGGTGCACAACTTGTCTTTGTGGGTGATTAATCCGCCACCCCACTTGATGACAACCGTGCCGGCCATGCAGATGCCACACATTTCCTACTAATGTGTGCATTGGATTTACATGGGAGTCTGGATAGGCCCGTAACATGACAGAGTCACCATCGGTAGATGAGTTCATTCGCCACATGCAAGCTGAATTGGATGCATGCGAAGATATTGTTGATAAAATCGAAAGAGAAAAGAGCCAATTGCAAATTGAATCATCACTATTATTGGCGATTGATTTTGCTAACAAATTCAAGGAATTGTCCAAACTAGGACAGAACCCCATGCAAATAGTTCAGGCACTTGCAACCCAGGACCCTGATTCTGCGAAAATCGCAAAGCAAGTAATTGCAATTGCCGGTGGTTTGTGCCCACATTGCGGTGCAAACATGGATCCAGACCTGGACTTCTGTCCTAGTTGCGGGAATTATGTGGAATGATCACTCTTCTTCCCACATTGCAATCATGTCTTGGATTGAAGGGTCATCCTCTTCGACATGATACAAGTAGTCGGGTGGCATCTCTTCGCACAAGAATACTGTCTTACCTGCTCGCCAAATAGTGAATCCATCTGCAATAGCTCTGGTTGTGTCAACTTCCAAAATTGCAGGGCGGCTAATTCGAACGTGTCCTGCTTCCATAGCATTGGAAATTGTCTTGGACAAGTGAACGTGTTTTCTGTCTCCTGCTGTAATACCATACTCCATGTGAGTTGAAACAGTTTCAGGATCACACGGCCAGTACAATGCCTCAGGAATGTCGTCGGTAGGTAAGTCTAATTCCAACTCAATAGAATGTCCGTAAGTTGCTCTAATCATTTCCCCCTCGACTTGATATCTCCCTTTTGTATCTGCATTTGCAATTGCTTCAAAATGCCAGCCACGTAGCCAGTGGAAATGCCTTCTCTTGTTTTGGATGGCTTCTGATAACTCACGAGAATTGACCCATCCATTTAGGTCCATTTCAACATCAAACTTTTCAGGTGCGTGTCGTAGTACTAGTGCCAAAATTCTTCCAAGGCTGTTGGCTTCTCTATCAGACATGATGAACTTGCCCTCAGCATTACATTCAGGGCAGTTCGTTCCAGTAAAGTGCCCATGTATTCTACATTGTCGTAGCATATTGCGACCTGCCAGCAACTCCTTCATAATCAGTTCTATTCACTGAGATATTAATCAGGGCAATGATGATGAGAGCAGACTTGCTGGACCTGTCATGCGAGCAGTAATTGCAGACTACTTGCGAACTCCGTTCCATAGAGCCCACAAAGGGGCTTTGGCATCAGTTAGGCCCGAGGATATGTTAGAAGCAACTATCAGGGGCATAATTGAGAAAAATGACGTTGAACTGACCGATATTGAAGACTTGATGCTGGGATGTGCATATCCTGAAGGAGTGCAAGGACTCAACCTAGGCAGAATCGCGACCTATTTGCCGGAACTGCCCAATACTATTCCAGGGATGACAACAAATCGTTTGTGTGGTTCCTCTATGCAAGTAGCTCACACTGCTGCTGGTGCTATCAAATTAGGCTCTGGAGAAGTGTTTTTGGCAGCCGGTGTTGAAACTATGTCATTAGTGAAAAGAGGTGGTTGGAATCGAGACCTGCATCCCGTAATTGAGTCAAAGTTTCCTGACGCATACATTTCAATGGGATTGACCGCAGAAAACCTTGCCAAGGATTATTCGATTTCGCGCCTTGAGCAAGAGGAGTTTGCTTTACACAGCCACAATAAGGCCCTTAGTGCTCAAAGTAACGGACTACTTACTAATGAAATTGTTGGCTTAAAAGGTGATGGAGAACTGGTAGAAAAAGACGGTTGTATGAGAGAAACCTCTATCGAAAAGATGGCTAAATTACCTCCAGCCTTCCTTGATGAAGGCACTGTTACAGCTGCTACATCCTCACCATTAACTGATGGTGCTGCGTGCAATCTAATTTGTTCAGACAAATACGCAGAAGAACATGGCATTGGAGGACTTGCAGAGATTGTTTCAACAGCCGTGGTGGGAGTGCCACCGCATATCATGGGAATAGGACCTGTTGAATCTTCTAAGAAGGCTTTAATCAGAGCAGGTATCACAATGGACGATGTCGATGTTATCGAACTGAATGAGGCTTTTAGCGCACAATCAATTGCTGTACTGCGCGACCTCGACATCACCCCTGAGGATTCCAGATTGAACATGGATGGAGGGGCATTGGCAATCGGTCATCCCCTCGGAGCAAGCGGTGCTCGAATACTCGGTAAATCCGCTGCCCTATTGAATAGGATAAATGGAGAGTATGCATTAGCATCTATGTGCATTGGAGGTGGCATGGGAATTGCCACTGTTTTGCGCAAATACGAATGATAACCTTCATCAAATTCCGCATATGTACCCTGAATATGGGTATCCGGAAAGGGCGCCGTGAAGCGTTTGATAATCTTAGCATTAGCGAAGAAGGAGATTGTCCTAGGTGTGGTGGCGAGAAACAACCATCATCCCTTGCAGGGTACCTAAGTTGTACTAGATGTGGCTATGAGTGGAAAGATCCCGACCACATTGCAAAGAAACGAGGACCACCAGAAACTTACCGTCGCGATGCAGAATTGATTGAAGAGTTCAAGCAGGAAATGCAAAGTGGAGATTTGAGTAATGTATTGGGAATTGATTCAGGCCTTTCTGGTGAGCAGGAAGCCTCTCTGAAGAGGCTAGAGGACAAATGGATGAGCGGTATGAGCGGCCATTTCAATGCGGCTGCTGAGGAAAGAAAACCACTGATGATTTCCTTTGATGATGATGACAACCTAGTCGATACTACGGTAGGAAGTATAACCATAGTCGCAAATGGCTTTGATGGTGGAGAGGAAGTGCGACTCGAATATCCAGGACTTGGTACTGAGTTCTATGCTTTTGACGAGGCTAGCGAGACTGGATGGCGCCGGGGGCGAACTGGTGAAGACACTGCCCGTTCGATTGCAAATGTGATTAACAGATTTTCCAATCTTGTATATGCAACTCAAGAAGGTAGTGTAATCTTACTGGACTTGAGAAGCCAAGATATGAATCCAGATTCACTGGTAATCTTCGTTGATGACCCTGGTGGCACTGACATTGTTGCAGAAAAAGCAGGAGTTTCTATGGACCCCAGAGACGTTAGGATGGTAGAAGATTACAGAGTTGTTGTAGAAATCTGTCTAGCTGATGGGATTATATCGCCATCAGAAGACCAGATGCTATGGGCTATGCGCCAGCAATTAGGGATCGATGATTACCTTCATGTTCAAATTGTTCAACAAATTTTTGGAGACCACGCACTCAAGGAATGCACTATTTGCGGGAAGATGGCAGAACTTTATGCTGACTATGCTGCATGGTATTGCAAATCATGTGAAAATTGGTGTTAGTGCTCTGAACTATAGATTATTTTTCGATAGTGATTAGAATACTCACTTTAGGCATTCTTCATAAGGTGAGAGCCAATCGCCTGATTAGGCGAGTATTATGGCTGAAGAAGTACTATACATTGGAATCGACCTTGGAACCTTTCGCTCTGTAATGGTATCAAGCGACAGTCACGAAGAAGAAGAGCTTACAGTAATTGGAACACCAAAGGATCCAATTGCAAGAAATTTCCTGAAGAGAGATGTTCTTTTCGGTAAAGAAGCACTGAAGAATAGACTAGCATTGAACCTGTTCAGACCTCTAGAACTTGGTGTTATCAAGGACACACCTGAGGACCGTGCGTTCATCGCTCACTTCATTACTCACCTAATTGGTTTGTCAGACCCAGAAGATTACGACAGAGTAGTTGCAGTTATCGGTGCTCCTGCTGAAGCAAGTCACGTTGACAAGACTTCAATCTTCGATGCAGCTGCTGGTTCCGTTAACGCAGCAATGATTATCTCTGAACCTTTCGCTGTGGCTTATGCACTAGACATGATTGAGCACACACTTGTTATCGATATTGGCGCAGGAACAACTGACCTTTGCCGTGTCTATGGAACAATTCCAGGGCCAGGAGATCAAATGCACACCGGATATGCTGGAGACTATGTTGACAACCAAATCATCCTAGAAGTTCAGAAGAAGTACAACGGCGCTCAAATCACCAAAGATATGGCTCGCCGCTGGAAGGAGCAGTACTCTTTCGTATCAACTTCTACACCTGATGAGCCAATCATGGTTGACTTCTCTATCGAAGGGAAGGCAATGTCTCTAGACATCACTGATTGTGTACAAGCTGCTTGTGAATCCATCGTTGACCCAATTGTTGAGAATGTCAAGCAACTAATCGCTGGTTCAAACCCTGAATTCCACGATGAGTTCCGCAGAAATATGGTTCTTGCAGGTGGAGGTTCCGGAATCCGAGGACTTGGAGCACTTATTGAGCGCCGACTTTCCGATATGGGTGAAGTCAACGTTCACGTAGTAGACGATCCAGTACGCTTGGGTGCAATGGGCGGTCTAAGACTGGCTATGGAAGTACCTGAAGACATGTGGAAGAACTTGACCCTAGCATCTCGCTGATTCATTCTTCCTCAGGACCGCCGAGTACCAATGGCGAATCGCAGTGGGGACATCTGTCCTCATAAGATAGCAATAATGGATTCACAGCAAGCACTGCTAGGCAGGAAGGACAGGCTGCTAGCATTTCGTTAGCTGGTAACTTATGTCCTTCATCGTAGATGGAATGACCACTATATCCCATTTTGTATACAGGATGGAAGTGAACTCTGATGAATCGAATCGAAGAAAATATTGCATAACCAAGAATTGCGGCAAATACAAGACCACCGATTGAACCTGTAAGCACAGTATACAGATTAAGGAACAAAAGGAAAGTGAATACAAGTGTAAGTCCACCGATGATAATCGGAACGAACCAATAAGCCCAAGCAGCCCTATTACGATATCCAGCCCAAACTGCTAGAAAGAAAAACGCAGGGAACAAAGCGAGTTGTCCAAATATGTTGTAAAGGAAAAATGTTACAATCAAAGAATCGACTACGAACACGAAGGATGTACGACTGTGTAGCGCATCAATTGGATTAGAATGCTGAGGCCGCGAGCCTGCGAGAATCATCTCATCAGCATCAGACATACCCACTACCAGGTGAGATTTACAATTGAATCAACCGGTTATCTGTGAAACAAAGTCGTATTTTATCAGCGAAGCCGTATTGAAGCAGTGTCTTTTGGCCGTATCATGCGTGACACCGATGTAGAGGTCCGTGGCAGTTCACTAAGTGGGCGCCATGTCTTGCTGGGTGTAACGGGTGGAATCGCTGCTGTTGATACTGTCAGGCTTGCTAGAGAATTGAGAAGGCATGGTGCTAAGGTTTCAGTGATCATGACGCCATCAGCTCAAGAAATAATTACTCCAATGGCAGTAAGATGGGCATCTCAAGGTGAAGTTATTACCGATTGGGATGGAGATTTGTCTGCTCTATCAGGTTTTGATGCGGTATTAGTAACACCTGCAACACGTAATCTAATCGCATCTTTCATTCATGGTCTGATGAATGGACCTCTACTAATGGCTCTTTCAGCAGCCAGAGGAAAGAACTGTCCAATAATGATGGTACCATCAATGCACAATGACCTGGCAAACGACCCAGTGACAGAAGACCTAGTATTCCAATGCGCAAAACAGGGTGTTCAAATCCTATGGGGAGCCGAAGAAGAAGGCAAGAGAAAGACTCCTAATCATGAAGAAATAGTTGCACGACTTGGTAATCTAATCAACAAGAATGGAACTTCAGTAGTTGTGACCTTGGGGGCAACTCGTAGTGCAATTGATGACGTTAGGTATGTCCAAAATACCTCTAGTGGTAAGACTGGTTACAGAATTGCAGACGACCTATACCGACACGGAATGGATGTAACCTGTGTAAGTGGTGTAACCACAGTCAGCAAACCTGAATGGTTGCCTTTGGACATCAAATGCCCAGAACCAAATTCCATGCTGGATGAATTGAAAGCACTAACCAAAGATGGCATCGATGTTTGGATTCATGCTGCTGCAGTTCTTGACTATGTCATACCTGAGCCTGTCGAAGGTAAAATTGCATCTCTACAAGGGGATCTTAACGTTCAGTTGAAAGAAGGTGCTAAGCACATAAGTGAACTAAAAGAAATGTGTGATGGAGCAGTTAGGATTGGTTTCAAATTAGAGAGTGGAATCAAACAAAAGGACCTAGTTCATCGTGCACATGCGCAAATCCAAACTGCAGGAATGACTGCAACAATTGCAAATCGAATGGAAGATTATGGCAAAGAAGGAATGCCAAGAGGCTGGCTTGTGGATTCACATGGAGCCCACTTCATTCTCGAGACTGAGAATGACATGTGTAATGCAATTCGTTCAGTTATTGAAAACAATAGGTGATTTTTCTGCGACGCTTCGTCATTGTTGG
>JAKURJ010000034.1 GCA_022452125.1 Candidatus Poseidoniaceae archaeon | reverse complement strand
CATACCGAGCAGCTACTCACAACAAGGGCATAATGAATGCAATAAGCGCTATTGCACTAGCGTGTGGACAAGATTGGAGAGCGATTGAGGCTGGGTGTCACGCCTGGGCTGCAGTCGAAGAAGGAGCTTACAAATCGATGACTCGGTGGAATAGAGATGATGATGGAAACCTAGTCGGAAGAATAGAGACACCGATGGCGGTAGGAATTGTCGGGGGTGCTTCAAAGGTACATCCTGCTGCTAGAGCCAACCTGTCTATACTAGGAGTAGAATCCGCTCAAGAACTGGCAGGAATAATGGCCGCAGCAGGAATTGCTCAAAATCTTGGAGCTATGAGAGCATTAGCAACTAGTGGAATCCAAGCAGGACACATGAAATTGCATGCGAAGAATATGGCCGTAAGTGCAGGAGCCATAGGAGATGAAGTCGAGCAAGTAGCCAATATTGTCAACGCTCAAAGCGGCCCTGTAACCCAACAATTGGTCAAGGATACCCTAGAAAGTATTCGAAATGGATGATTACTCATCTTCTCCAATATCCAAAGTGGTCTGAACTCCACCCTCTTCATCGGTTTCATCCCTGAGGGCAAGTTTACTTTCCATCCCATCAAGCATTCCCGACGTGGTAACCATTTCTCTGAACCATGCCTTGACTTTCTTTCTATCAGTATGAGGGCAGCCAAACATCTCAGAAAATCTACGAGTGGTGGTTAGCCTGCGAGTATTTCCATCCCTTCTGCGCCCGATTAGGCCTGCTTGCGCTAATTCTCTGATGTGATCATACGCCCTTTGACCCAGTAATTCTACTAACCTCGATTGAGGCATTGGTTGATGATACGCAATCAATGCAGCGGCTTTGAGTAATTTTGGAGGTAATTCTGATTTGGTTTCTTTTGGAAGGTGGTCAGCAATACCTGGCTTTACTTCCATAGCCCATTTTCCACCGATTTCTACAACTTGAAGGCCTCCACCTCTTCGACGTTTTATCGTAGATTGTAGATTTCCAATTGACTCTAGGATTTCTTCTTCCTCATACCCTAAATTTTCAGACATCTCTGATACACTCAATGAACGACCAGCGCTGAATAGCATTGCTTCAAGTAAAGTTTCCAATGGTACTTCTGACATGTAAATTACTCCTTACTCCACTAACCAATCTTCAGGATCTTCAGATTCTGACTCGGCTGCTAATTTTGCCATCTCTTCCTGTTTCAACCTTTCTTTTTCTTCTTCAAGTGCTTGTTGAGCCCTTTCGGCAAGCTTGACAGCATGCCTCATAGATTCTGTCTCATCACCCTTGATGGATTCAGAATCCTCTTCCATCAATTTCTCAGCTAAAACGGTTACCTCATCAAAAGTAGACGCATTCGGCCACCTATCTTCAAGCATAATCGGGTCATCTGGGCCATCTTGACTTATCCAAGCATAACCTCTGTGAGTTAGGAATAATCCTGCAACGAAAGATGTAATCTTTGATTCTACATCATATCCTTCAGGAATTTCGCCATAAGTTTCTATGAGAATTTTTTCTAATTCATTAGTAACATCTTCCACGGGAACCTTAGTTTCTCCAAGTTCTTTGGTTACTTTCCGCATAGCAGTCCAGCATCTACGGATGTCACCTTCCATGTCTTCATTGTGCATTCTTGAACCTACATTGTCAAGCATACTCTTGAGTTCCTCAGCATGAGCCTTACGATATTCTTCCTTAGCCTTCAGAATCTCTGCTTCATCACATGCATCTTTCAAAGCTGATAGTAATTCACCGAGAGTCGAAGGCCTACCCTCATCTCTTCTCATTCTCTCTCCAAATAATGCAGGAAGATGTTGGTCAGCATTACCTTCTAGGACTGATGACGTGAAAATAAATTCTTCATCATCATATTCTGCCTCCCAGCCAAAGTCGAAGAATTCTTCCTCATCCTCCATATCCATGGCGATGACTCTGTCAAATAGAGTGGATGCCTGCTGAGTCAATACTTCCCATGACATGCGAATCAGACGACCGCATGCAGGCAGATCTAACCCTGCAGATTCTTTTCTTACACGTTGTGTGAACAATTTCAAAAATGCTGAAAGGTCAATATTCCAAGGGTCCATGCCCTCTTCCTTAACCAATGAAAGAACCAATGCCACTGACCTGTCAAAGGGGTCACTCAACACCTGATGTTCAGCACTATCTTCCTGTGCAATTCGCATTATACGGTCAGCATAACGCTCAGCCTCACTGATCTCTTCTTCTTGGCTCATCAATTGGTCGAGAATGTCTTGGCGAAGGAACCAAGCGTCAAGGACAGCTTGCTGCATACTCAAACCTCCTGCTCAGCCTCTGGTTCTTCTTCGATTTCATCATCTTGAGCAAGCAATTCGGACACGATTTGTTGTCTCTCTTCGATATCCTCGCTAATCTCTTCAGCCCTTTCACTAAGTGCAGAGAATCCTGTTTCTTCAGTTTCCTCTTCGCCATCAATGTGATTTAGCAATCCACCAAGACTCTTTGGAGCAGGCAGTGCGCTAGGCACCTCTGGCATTTCTTCAGCGACAACCCTGGCTTCTTCGATGCGTGAATGATTCTTGTCAGATGCATCACTAGCCTCCTTTTCGGCCTGAGCACCCAGTTCGATTGCACGTTCTCTGTCAAAGTCGACGATTCTTCTAGAGCATCCGTCTCCACCGTGTGTGATTCCAATATGGTGGTCAGCGAGTTCCAGTGAAACTTTGCGTAGAGTGACCATAATGAATTGAGCCGCTTCACTTCTGTTGCGGCATTCAGTTGCAATCAACTTTGAGTTAGGTACATCCAGGTTCTGGTCTACCTCATCGAAGTAGTAGAATGGGCTTGGGTCGTGGTCTTGAATTGCGAAAATCAAGGACAATGAAGCCATTGATTTCTCCCCACCAGATAGACCTTGTAATCTAGACTTGTTCGACTTACCACGTGGCTGAGCCCACATATCAAGCCCACCTTTGAATGGCTCTTCTGGATTCTCTAGGAATAATTCTCCTCTTCCTCCATTTGAGAGACGATTGTATACAACCTTGAAGTTCTCATTGACTTCTTTGAGAGTAGATAGCAGGCGCTTCTTCCTCTGGCTCTCAAGTTTGTCTGTGATGTCGATCAATCGCTTTCTTCTCTGTTGGAGAGTCTTGAAATCATCCTTCATTTCATCAAGACGTGCCTTACAAACGTCATACTGCTCTATTGCCAACATATTGAAGTTGCCAAATTTCTCGAGTTTCCTTCGAAGTTCGTTAACTCTCTTTTGCGCATCTCCAACATTCGGTAAATCAGCGTCATCATCAGCCACAGGAATCGATTCCGTTGCCATTTCAACAAGCAAATCAGCGAGGTTTTGCTCTCTGATTGCAAGGCTGTTAGCAATATCTTCTGCCATCGAACGGCAGTTGATTGCTGAATTTGCTTTCTGGTTAGCATTAGCTTTGACCTCAGCCCTTTCTTCAACCAACTCTTTCCTCTCATTCTCTAATTCTTCATGCTCTTCAAGCAATGAAGCACGTTCATCTTCCTTTGCTTTTAGTAGAACTGTCTCTTTTTCTATAGCAGAAGTCCATGTCTTGATTGACTTTTCTCTACCTGCCATTTCAGCTTGGATTTCATCGGCCCTAGATGTCAGTGAATCCAATCTTTCACCAAGTAAGTCTCCTTTCTCCTTACCACTATCTAGTGTAACCTGTGCTTTGTTTGCAGCTCCTTCGGCTTCTAATCTCAAAGCTTGGGCGTCAAGGAGTCTCTCCCGTATTCCTTCAGGGCTAGCGTTTTGCACATCTTCTGACGCCTTGTCTCTTGCAGCCTCTGCTTCGATTAGTCGATTTTTCGCACTCTCAATCATCTCCATCTTACCGACGTGGCCTGATTCTAAATTGGAAAGTTTTCTTTGTAGTTCGCTAGCAGTGCCTTTGACTTTGTTCAATTCTTTAGCAGCAATTGCCAACTCGGCTTTCAAAGTTCCAGCCTTGATCGAATGGTCGTCTTCGGCCAGGGAATTGATTCTGCCACGTATGTCGTTTTGCCTTGTTCTAGCCTCACTTAGTGCTGAAGAGACTGTTTGAGCGATTGCGTACAGTCTTTCAACCTCTCCAACCAACTTGTCGACTTCGCTAGCACCGTGGATTTTACCTCCAAAGCCAGTCTTCATCTTCTGCTTGCTACCGCCAACCATGGCACCTCCTGGTTCGGTGATTTCTCCTCCAAGTGTAACTAATCGAACTCCACCCATCAATCGTCGAGCCGTACCGATATTGTCTACAACAAGGGTGTTTCGTAATGCGTAAGCAACCGCTGTTGCGATTCTAGGATCATAATCGAGTAATTCATGAGCGAATCCTAGCACACCTGGCTTGTTTACCGACATTGCAGCTTTACCTGTCGCTCTATTTGCCTGCATCTTATTCAGAGGCAAGAATGTCGCTCTGCCTAGGTTTCTGCTCTTCAGTAAGGCCATTGCTTCAGCAGCAACTTGGTCGTTTTCCACGACTACAGAGTTCATTCCTCCGCCAACTGCGGTGGCAAGAGCATCTGCGTGAGATGCGTCTTTTGGAGCGCATAATTCAGAGATCGTACCGATTATTCCTTTTAGTTCGCCCCTATCTCTAGCAGCCATAACCGCTGCAGCACCTGGCGCCATACCATTGCTACCAGAGCGCTTGTCTAGTTCTGTACGGGCTGCAGCGAGTTTCCTCTCCGCGTTTTGCAGATGACTATTCACGGTTGTAGACTCTTCAATGAGTTTCTTTTCAGCAGATTGTGCTTTACGTAATTCTTCTCCAAGTGCTGTCCTATCATTCTCTGGATTAGACTCGCCTAACTCTTCTACTTGCAACTGCAAATCATCATGCGCTAACCTTGCATCATCGACCGCCTCCTCAGCAGCAGACAATTGTTCGGCCACCATATCTGCTTGATTGGCAACCTTTTCAGCCTCAATAATTGCATCGTTAACCGACTTACGGCATGATTCTAGAGTTTCATTGGCTTTGGATAAAGCACGAGATAATGCGGCATTTGCTGTTCCTGAATTTTCCAAAGTTTGTCTGATTTCGGCTTCTATCGCTTCTGTCTCAGCGAAAGCAGACTTGCTAGCATCCAATGCTTCTTTGGCAGCAATTAGACTCTCCTCGTGAGATTGGAGGTCATTTTTTGCTGCTGTGATTTGCTCTTCCAATTCAGCAAGGAATTCCTTGTCCTCGATATCGGCAGATTCTGCCTCTTCAATGTGGTCTTTCTTCAATGCGAGAGAAACTTGCAATTCCCCGATTTGAGAGTTTAGTCCGCCTTTGTCACCACCCATTGCTTCGGAAATTTGTTTTTCCAATTCACCGATTTTATCATCCAATGACAACAAAACAATCTCTGCTTCTTTTACCTTAGATTCTAGATCTGCAGCCTCTCCCAAATACCTAGCTCTTTCGTCAGCGTGGTGTTTGATTTCAGCCTTAGCTGTTAGGTGGCGTGATTGCTGCAGAACGATATTTGCTGTATCATATTCTTCTTTGGTCTCTTTCGCCCTTTCGGCAACAGCTTTCTCTTTCTCCAGTTTCTTCAACTGGTCTTTTTGCTCTCCTTCAACCAAAGCGATTCTCTCAATATAATCCTCGACTTGTCCTTTTTGCCTCTCAGCCTTACGGATTTCGTCATCATATGAAGTGACTCCAGCAACTGAATCGAGAACTTTTCTGCGCTCCATAGCAGTCATGCTGGAAAGTCTGGTTACATCGCCTTGTAAGACGATATTGTAACCGTCCGGTCGTGCATTGGCTTGGCCAAGAATGCGATGGAATGCCTTCTGATTGCTTTCTTCTCCGTTAAGCAGGTATGTAGAAACGGTATTGTTTGATTTGGTCAGTCTAACCTCTCTGGTCATCCTAACTTCGTCTGAATCCAGAGGTAGTCTTCTGCGACCATTTGAAAGAGTAGGGTTTGCAAAAACTAGAGTTACCTTGGCATTTCTCGCAGGGCGATTGGATTTACCTCCATTGAAAATCAAGTCTTTAGAATTCTGTGCACGCAATACTTTGGCAGACCTAGCCCCCAATACAAACTGAATTGCGTCACCGCAATTGGATTTACCAGATCCGTTAGGACCGGTAATCGCAGTAAATCCACGGTCAAATGGAATCACGGCCTCGCCCTTGAATGATTTGAAATTCTCGACTTCAAGTGATTTTAGAAACATCCCTTTCCCTCATAATCAAGGTACTGAATCCTTGACCTCAGACCGCTAAGGAGACGAGGGGGGTTTTGAAGGTTACTAGACTCGCGCTCGCGAGAGGCCTATTCGATGACACACTGAAATTAGCCACCGTGCCCCTTTCAGGACAATATTCCGGTATTTCCACAACCATTGCAACCTTCACCATTACACAAATGACATGTGCGGCCTGTGTTGAGATTGAAATTATCACGCATTCCCCCTTCAAATGCGTCCTCGTAGTTGGAAAGACCTTGATGTCCCCAAAGGTCCCTCACGGTCTTGTACTTCGCAATACCCTTAGGTTTACGAGATTTTGACAGAGAACCCAAATCTCCACCTCTCTTGTATGCAAAGTCGAGTTCTTGAATGGAATAATCTCTTTTCTTGCGTTTATCCTTCTTCTTGTCAAACTTGATTCGATATTTTGGACCTCTAATCAAGAAAATTCCTAGACCGAACAAACCAATCTGTACTGCGATTCCCGGAGCAGGGAATGGAAGAAGTGCTGCTAAATCATCCGATGAAGTTCCTGGTAATTGGTCGAATCTATCTGCAAGTGCAATACCGCACAGAATTATTCCCGCAACAATGGCAATTTTACGTACACGTAACGCCCATCTTCCCTTTCTTGGCCATCTCATGAATGACGCAAAGAACATGAGGCACCCTTCAGCCAACAATAGCAAGTCAGGAGCTTCCCACACACCGGGAGTAGTCACGCAGGCATTCATATCTCCAGAATCAAGGTCTTTCTGAATCTCATCAGCATTACAACCAGGGTCTGCTAGTCGTGATAGGATCACTTTTTGCGGAGGGTCTAGCCCCATCAGAGCACCAAATTCTACATTGGCAACAGAAAGGCCTACTAAAGTAAGGCCGATGATTGCAGCCAACTTCTTCATCAGGCCCATACATGCCGGTGAACGGCAAGCACCTTATTGATGTCGCACATTTCTATGAGTCACATTTGAATGTAAGACACTACACGACCACACGAAGACAATGTCTCGAGTGGTCATTATCGGCAGCGGAATAGCGGGTCTATTCGCTGCATTAAAACTCGAAAAGGCAGGGCATGAAGTAATCATCATCACCAAACAACGGCCTAAAGATTCTTCAACAAATTGGGCGCAAGGCGGGATTGCTGGAATCCTGGATAAAACCGATGGAAAGGCAATGGAATCGCATATTGCTGACACATTATTGAGTGGCGATGGATTGTGCGATGAAGAAATTGTACGATGTGTTGTAGAAGAAGCCGGTGACAGAATCAGAGATTTACTTGCAGTGGGTGTTGAGTTTGAAAGAGAGGGCGAGGATTTCCATTATGTCAAAGAAGGCGGACATACATCAAGAAGAATCCTACACGCAAAGGATGCTACTGGAGCAGAAATTGAAAGAGCACTCAATAAAGCGGTAACTGAAAGTGATAGAATAACCATGCGAGCGCATACATTAGGAGTTGACCTAATCCAAAGGACACATGGTAATGCGGAAAATGGAATCAAAGGGATCTGGTGTTTGTGCCTCGACAGTGGAGATATGGAAGCTATTGCTGCTGATGCGGTTCTAATCGCAACTGGAGGCTGCGGCCAATTATGGGAGCGAACAACCAATCCATCCGTAGCAACTGGAGATGGATTAGCCATGGCAGTAAGAGCAGGTGCCGCTAGTAGAGATATGGCATTTTTCCAATTCCATCCTACTGCATTAATGTCAAACAACAAGAAACCATTTTTGATTACAGAAGCGCTCAGAGGCGAGGGTGGAGTATTACTTGACAACTCGGGATTAAAGAACTATAGAGCATCTGACGAGGAGCCAAATTTATTTTCATTCACACTCGATTTTTCACCTCAAGGAAGCCTAGCAACAAGGGATGTTGTAGCACGTGCTTGTGACCAGAAAATGAAGATTACAGGTGCAGATAATGTCTGGTTGGTTACCAATCATTTGGATAGCGGAAAATTGCATAACCACTTCCCTACAATCGAATCTAGATTGAATGAATTGGGTCTATCTTTGGGAAGAGACCCTCTGCCTGTTGCTCCCGCTGCCCATTACATGGTGGGTGGATTGAAGGTCGACATTCAAGGAAGAGTCCTAATGCAAAATGGCAACCCTATGCCTGGTCTTTATGCGATTGGGGAAGTAGCTTGCACTGGCATGCATGGAGCCAATAGATTGGCATCGAATAGTCTACTAGAGGCCGTCGTTTTTGCAAATAAAGCATCGGAGCACTTCGTTGCAAATCCAATCGAAAATTTGGAGCAGGTTCCTAATTGGCGTGCTGAAGGCATGAAGCAACTACAGGAGCATGCACCGCTTGTTCGTGACTTGGAAACTCTGAAGAAAACCATGACTGATGATGTAGGGATTGTTCGAAGTTTTGACAGACTTGAAAGAGCAAAGCGTATGCTAAAGTTACTCGCAAATGAGGTCGATTTGATCTGGAGGAAGAGCATACCTACTCGAGAATTAGTGGAATTGAGAAACCTAGTTTTAGTTGCTACTCACATAACCGAAGACGCACTAAATCGCTCAGAAAACAAAGGACTGCATTGGAATAAGGACCTCATCTGAGAGCCTTGATTTGCGATAATAACATTGAGTTTAGTGGAGTAGGGATTCCTAATTTTTCTCCTCTAGCAACAACTTGGCCGCATAGGAAATCGATTTCTGTTTCTCTTCCGGCCTTAACGTCAGCCAACATTGAGCACTCGTTTTCAGCAGTTGATTCCAGAACAGAGTGCAAGTTCTGAATCAAGATTTGATCATCTGCCACCTCTACTCCGAGTAGCCTAGCAACATTCGCAGCCTCAATCATTGTAGATTCTGCTTGAGAAATCAGTGGCTCAGTACGCAGTTCTCCGTTCAGAACCCCGCAAATTGCAGCAAGGGGATTAATTGCGACATTGATGAGTAATTTGTTCCAAATGATCGCTGACAAATCTTCACTATGTCCAGTGTCAAACATCGATAGAGTTTCAGCGAAAATTTCGCCTTTAGGCCCACCTACGGAAATACTTCCTTTACCAACCCATTCGATTTGCCCCGGAGCGATTCGTTTCACGGCGTTGGTGGTAACTCCGACTGCTGAGTTTTCGAAAACGAACCTACTCAAAATTTCTAAATTCCCTAAACCATTCTGCAAAGATAGGACAGGGCCGTCGGTAATCAATGCCGCAATTTGCGATAATTTCTCGGTATCTTTAGCTTTACAAGTGATAATTGATTGGTCGAAAGATTTCTGCATAGAAGGATGTATCACCGCCTCATCAAGGCTCACAGTCCATTGATTTGGAGCGACTTCAAAGTTCCAAACACCTGACACTTTCAACCCAGAAATCGCTAGTATAGCACCATGTTCACCTCTAGCGTGAACTAGAACCTCGTGACCTGCTTCTACTAATTTTGCCGCGATTAGACAACCGATAGAACCGGCCCCTAATACAGCAATACGCATGGTCAGACCTCGTGATTAACAAGATGTAGGATGACGTCACCCTCATTCAGTTCTAACCATGCAAACGAAACTCCAGTTTCTGGAGCGACTGCAGACACATTGGTTACCTGGCCTGAAGTGAGTACTATGTCATTAGATACAACCCACTGAGGACCGTTTCCATCAAACTCTATCTTCAAGGAAACATCGCTAGAGTCAAGGTTCTCAATTATGATTTCACCATTTACGACTTCCACACTACCTAGCCAATGCTGTGTCATCTCTTCCCCAAGTCCAATTGTTAACAGTGGACCTTTTCTGACATTGAACAAAGTAGGATTGTGCACATTTTGACAGTCTGCAATAATAGCGCCATCTTCAGCGAATAAGCGAATGGATTCATTGGAATCTTCAAGATGATTATTCGCAACAGGAAGAAGGGACATATTCCATATTCGCGTTCCATTATCGATGGCTAAAGGAGGAGAGGGTGTGCCAAGACCGAGACAATCACCTTCATGATTTAGAGCTAGGATCGATTGACTAAACATCAATTCCTGCTCATCCAACACTACTCCCACATCTGGAATTACTACTACTTTTTCCGAAGAATAATCCGCTTTGAAATGCGCCTGATTGATTTGGAAATCAAGTTCCTGTAACCATGACATGTCATCACCAGACAATGCGTCAATACAAACTTCGGGGGAATCTTTGCCAACTGTAACATTGCCTTCATCATCCAAATTGCTCCAAGTGGCGAAATTGGGTAATGCTGAGACGTTAATCGATATTTGAGAAACAGTATTGAGGCCGATACAAGATTTTGGATCGTCCAAATCTCCATTAAATTGCCACGAGCCAACAGGGAAAATACTCTGATTTGGAACGATATTGTGTGATATTATTCTATCATCAACTTGCCAAAGTAAATCCATTGATGTTGAGTTCCAATCCTCTAACCATTGGAAATTGAACTTGAGTTTTATTGTTTCAAGAGGGTTGATCTCTCCTGAGCATGAGGAGTCATCCGCCTCTCCTGATTTACAATCGATATTTGCTATTTCTGAATTTCCAAACAGGCCACCGATATAGGCAACATTCCATTCGTGTACAATTAGTGAGGGGTTGCTTACAATAATTGTTTGATTGAACCAACCATCGGCGATTTTCAATTCATCTTCACCGATGCTCCACTCGATTTCATCATCCCAACCTTCATCCTCGAAGAAGGGAATTGATGCTGGGAGAGCTAGCATGAATGATAGGAATAGGATCACTCCAATTCTTCTGTGGTCCGAATCAGGTAGGCCTTTGAAATCATCAAGAACAATTGGAAGGCGAGGGTCACTACCTTTTGTGATTAGCAATGATGCACACAAGGCAACTACTGGCACCCAAATACTCCAATTAGCAAATGCTCCAAACAAGAATGCAAACAACAATACTACCATCAATAGCATTACTTGTGTAGAACCTGAACGTTCTTCTGGAATTCCCATTCTTGCAATGAGTATTCTACCTCCTGGGAAAGTAGGAATAGGCAATAGTGAAACCCAACCGATGAATGTTAGCGTCATTCCAGCTCGTGTTAGAGGATGGGCCCATGAGGTTTTGAGAATCATCGCCAATTCGCCTTCAATGCTCAACCCAATCAACTGAATCAACAACGGCAGTTCAATTGCGAGAGGTGATGTGGTTAGAGGGACTACATCGGGAGTGATTTTCAGTCCTAAAATAGTGAAAACCATTCCTAAGATAATCATCACCAATGGTGCAGATAATGCTGAATTTCCTAGCGATGAACGGTCTGGCCACAAGCGAGCATCACTTCTAGGCAAGGATGCGAATCCAAGAATACCAAATGGCCACCAAACCATTGCAGGACCTGGTATTGGGAAAAGATGAGGCAAGTGGACTCCCTTTTGTTCAGCGACCCATTTTTGAACAAATGAGGCGAATATCAGTGCACCAAATAGCGGCACAGTATAACCAACAAAGGCATCTAAAGTCACATTTGAGAAGAACCAACCATCTTCTGGTCTTGCACCTTCCATCCACATTTCACCTGCTAGTAGAGTAGTCAGTATGGAAAGAAGCCACATTGATGCAATGAACTTAGGAGAAGGCCACTGGTTAGTTGGATGAGGAATGAGTTGCAAAATCCAAGGATCATCAGGATACAATCTAGCGCTGTAACTTAGTTTTCCTAAGTGCTGATTGATTGCAATAAGCACTTCGTGCATGTCTTCGTTTTCTTTTTCAGTAACCAAGTAGGTAGGCGTTCTTCCGCCGATGTCTTCCAAAACATGGCAGTACCTAGAGAGAACTCGCTGGAGTAACTCACGGCGACTCCATGATTCCTTGTGGACAGGAATGACTTCTTCTTCAGACATAGAGCAAGCCTCCCAATGTTGTTTGGGTGACAACCGACCTCAATGAATGAATCGGGTGCAAATCACTTATTCTTGAATCGCTTAAGACGGAATGTTTCTTCCCTCTCCATCTCTTCAAGTCTCAATTGAATGAATACTCTAGCCTCTTCCAATTCAGGTATAACCTTGAACTCAAGAGCGTTTACACGTCGCTTGGTTGCTTCGATTTCTGCTAAAAGGCGCTTTAGAGTTGCTTCCATTTCAGCAGCTTTAACCATTCTCTCAATCAGATTTCCAAATGAATCCGCTGCTTCATCGATGTACGGTGAAGAACCCGTGAAACCAATTGACCTCTCGCCAAAGGCTTGCTTTAGATTTGTTCCTGAAACAGATGGAACTACAACACCCATGATGTTCCTGCGCTCAACCTCAACTTCAGGTGATGCAGAGTTTGCAATTGCAGCTGAGCGAACTTTCAGTCCTCCCTCAATCGCATTTGCAAGGTCGATTCTAGACTTCGCTAGAACGTAGGATTCAGTAAGTTCCCTCTTTGCCTTGATCATATCAGAAAGTAGGGTTCTAAATTCGTGGAATAATCCATCACGCTTCATCTTTAGCAACTTGTACCCATTCTTGGTCTGCTTGATACGGCGCTTGAGGTTAATCAGTTCGCTACGGGTTGGGGTAATGTCCAATGCCATGTGATTTCACCTCCTAAATTCTCCACTAAGAAAGGTTCACTCCCTGTTATCAGGATGGTACTTCTCAATCCACTTCTGGTCAAGACGTACGAGATACTTGGTATCGATATCTGACATCAAAGTCCAGCACAGGTCTAGAGTTTCATCGATAGAACGGTCTTCGTCACGGGATTGCCTTAGGAATTTGTCTTCGAAAACACCAGAGAAGTCAAGCAATTGCTTGTCACGCTCATTTAGTGCATCTTCACCGACAATCGCTACAAGTCCACGTAGTTCACGACCTTGTGCGTATGCTGCATACATCTGGTCTGAAACTGACTTGTGGTCTTCACGAGTGGTCTTTGCACCGATACAGGAACCCATCAGACGAGATAGAGATGGAAGAACGTTGATCGGTGGGTAGATACCAGCTTGGTGCAGTTCACGAGAGATAACAATCTGTCCTTCAGTAATATATCCTGAAAGGTCAGGAATCGGGTGAGTAATATCGTCACCAGGCATTGTTAGAATTGGGAACTGTGTGATACTTCCCTTCTTACCCTTTACAATTCCAGCACGCTCGTATAGCATTGCAAGGTCAGTGTACATGTAACCAGGGTAACCACGTCGTCCAGGTACTTCTTCACGAGCAGCACCAATTTGACGAAGAGCGTCACAGTAGTTGGTCATGTCAGTGTAGATAACCAGCACGTGGTAATCCTTCTCGAAAGCAAGGTACTCTGCAGCTGTTAGAGCCAGACGAGGAGTAATGATTCTCTCGACCGCTGGGTCGTCTGCTAAGTTTACGAATAATACCGCATTTTCTAGCGCACCTGTTCGCTCCAAGTCACTACGGAAGAAGTTGTATTCTTCAGAAGTAATTCCCATTGCACAGAACACTACAATGAACTCTTGATCTGAATCTTTCAGCTTTGCTTGACGAGCAATTTGTAGAGCAATGTCATTGTGTGGTAGACCAGATGCTGAGAAAATTGGCAGCTTTTGTCCACGAACTAGTGTAGTACAGCAATCAATTGCACTGATTCCAGTTTGAATGAAATCGTGAGGGCTTTGGCGTGAGTATGGGTTAATTGCAGCACCAATGATGTCAGCATTTTCCTCATCCACAATATCAGGTCCATCGTCACGAGGGCGTCCTGCACCGTCCAAAATACGGCCGATTAAATCGTCAGAAACTGGTAACTTAAACACGT
>JAKURJ010000033.1 GCA_022452125.1 Candidatus Poseidoniaceae archaeon | reverse complement strand
ATCCAACTTCTTCAGATTCGGAGTCATCTTGCCAGAATCCTTTGTCAGTGTAGTTCATGATGTATTCGGTATGAGTTGTTGAATATTCATCTTCAAATTCCATTCCTATGTAATACTCTCCAGGTGAACTGTATGTGTGGCTAATCAAACCATGTTGGTGTTCCTCGTTTGGATCAGTTGTACTGTATGTGTCAGGTGTGCCATCGCCCCATGCAATCTTAATTTGTTGCAATCCTGGTTTGTAGTAGCTTCTTCCATCATCACTGTAGAAATCTTCGTAATAATATTCTAAGTCGACGTTTTGACCGTCTGCACTTCCTTCAGTCCTTGCGCAACCTAGGCTGCCAGGTAGAGGCATTTGTTTCATTTCTGTGAATTCAATTCCACCTGTTGTAGTTCCTGAGATAACTAAGTCCACAAGTCCACGTTCGTTTGGCAGATAGTTGCTAGCATCCCAGTTTTCCCCGTTTGATGAGATCTCTATTGCTTCAAAATAGTAAGATTGAGGGTGACTTTCATGTCCGTCATCCCTGTATTCTCCATACGGCATTATTTCGATAGTTAGGTCGCCATCCAAATCTTGACCAGTATATGTTCCTTCAAGCGTATCAGGATAACTTACCATCACATCTTGCTCTCCCTCAGGGGATAGCGACTCTGCAGCTGATTCTCCCAATTGCGGTGATATTCTGAGAATCGCAATATCTGCTTCTGCGTCAGAGATGATTCCTGCTGAGTCATATGTTTGTGAGGTCACTGTGTATGGCTGTCCAACTTGTGCTGTTTCTTCTTGGTCAACTAATACTCCAATAGCTGAAACAAAGAATATCTCATCGTTATTTTCTACTGCCATGGACTCAATCATTGAAGGTCTCAGCGCCCTGTCGACATCGATATTAGCCCATCCTATGTCACAATTATCGTACTCTTCCAACGGTTGAGAAAGAGTCCAACTGGTACTCTCCATTTCTGGAGCCAACAATATTCCAACATATTCACTATCCCACTCAGATTTCTTGACTAAATTGGTTGATACTTGGTATCCCCTATCATTTGTCATGGAGATATCGATTACCTCATTATCCCAATTACAGGTACCCTCGTCGAATTGTAGTCTTATTCCAACTTCCAAGAGGTGAGTATCATATTGTGTTGTCTGCATTGGGTATAGTTCTTCAAAGACAACTTGGTTGTTTTCTGATGAATCTGAGGATGAATCTTCATCATCTTCTTCAGAATAGTCTGGCCAATCCGAGTTCATACTGGATCGGCTAGCATTGTTCATCCAAGAGCCAAAGTCTGCGAGTACCTCTCCAGTCGATTCCCAAATGTAATTTTCAGTGGATTCAATGACTAATTCAATGATGTCCTCTGGCAAGGTGTTGAAGTCATCAAACGCATCATTTACCCATGGCGCATCATTTTGCATTCTTGCAGTCCACGCTTGTCCCTCTGTTGTTTCCAACAGATATTCGTATTGCCACCTAATTACATCCGGTGCACCATTGCCATCATAATCTTGAGTGTCTGTTTCCCAGTTCAACTCACCAGCCATCTCTGCAAACCTGAGAACAAATTTCTGGAAAGGTGTCATGTTTTCAAAATCCCCATTAACTAATGGTTCAGCCCATGCCTCTAATCCTTCAGCAATTGCCTCTGGGTGACTGGAAACCGCCAACAATGCAATATTTCGCATTAGGGTTTGTGCGGATTCAAATGGTTTGATTCCTTCAGCTAGGTTATCCAATGCAGTGGTCATATTATTCCATTCATTACTGCCAAGCATAGCGTTGTACGCTGCTTCAAAATCACCAGTTCCTTCAAACCTAGTGAAGTTTTCAATAGCATCATATGTTCTAACATATTCTGCTAAATCATCGAATTCAAACATGGTTCTTGGTAGAGCCATGTTGTCTAAGTATGTCATCAATCCAACAACGAATTGAATACCTGCATCTGCATCATCAGAATCTAACATAATCATCAATGCTTCCAGGAAGTTTGCACCTGCAGAAAGGTTGTATTGTGTTCTTCCAGCCTCCAGCATAGAGTTCCATAGTTGTCTACTTCCTCCAGCGCCATCTCCATCGGTTGAAACAGCGACGAAGTTAGACCAACCTCCGTTGGATGTACCCTTCGTTTCTAATTCTTCGAATTCTTCCGCTATCTCTCCCAGAGGATTTGCTGTATCCCATGCTGTGTCTATTGCTGCAAGGATTTTCTCAAACTCTCCTCTGAAAACTTCTCTTGATTGGGTTGGGTCGTCAACGGCGTACATATTTCCATCTTCGACAAATATCCTAGCACCATAGGTTCCACCCGTTGCAGTGACTGGAATTGTATAGGATCCCTCCCAAGTCATTATTGAAGAATCATCGGGGTGAGTGCCGTTTGATTGAAGCACTACTCTATCGATGAATTGTCCCTCTCCGGGGAACATTGAATTTACAACGGAATCCAATGGGTCCAAATCATATTGGACAATGTCTGCGCTAACGATTGAGTTTGATGAATGACCCATTGTAAGTGCATGAATATCTATCTCTGAACCTACACTTGCAAACTTTGTTGTAACATATCCATCAATGCTTAATGTGGATACAGAATTACCATTAATTTCGCTGTCGTTGGGGGCTTCTATACTTGCTACTACAGGTTGTAAAGTCATGCAAAGAAATAGGATTGCAGTTAGGACAACTCTTCGGCTCATAGTAATGCTATGCAATACTAGTATAACATTGATACTAATAGGAAACACAGTGGAAATTATGACTTTGAAATGCCAAGGTATAACTTTCCACTTTTGGAAAAGGCTCCACAACCGGCATCTTCAGAATCAATTTCTGTCCATATACCTCCAGTTGGAGTAAAGGATGAACTTGGTAGACCTATTGATGAAAGCCAAAGCCCCATAGGAGAAATGCTGGATGACGTTTCTCCAGATATATTCCATGACTGAACAGACTCGATATTCCCTATATTTTCAAGGCAAAATGCACTGTGATTAGTTGTAGAATCCTCTATCTCAAACAGATTTCTTATGTCGCCTATGTTTTGAGTATCAGAGATATTGGCGGTTGCTACATCATAATTTGTCCAATTACTAGAATACACCACATTTGTTGGCTCTCTTTGTGTAGTGAGTTTAGTGGTCAGATTCATTTCTTCCCTATTTACTCCGTCACAGTTCAAGCTGTTCGGCATGCAACCGTGAATGTTGATAGAATTCTCGATTATTTCTTCAAGATAGATAACTGGGCCGACTCTGCTTTTTGTGGCATCTCCCGAATCGACAAGGGAGGCATCATACCGATTGTCTAGGGACCACTTGGGAGGATTATGTTCGATGAAAATATCCCATTGTGCTGAGAACTCATCAAGGTCCCAATCTATTGTAAGCCATTCTCGAATAATCATGTCCTTTGATGAGAATTCTTGCAAGTGCGTCACATTCAAGTTACCTTCAATTCGTATTTGTCCTCCTGAATCGATAGGCCTTAATCCAGAAACATTTACTTCACCAGAAAGTAAAACACCCACGGGCTTGTTTTTACAAATTTGACACTCTGAGGTAATTGAGTTTACATTCAAATTTAGTTCGACAAGTGCACCTGGTTTGAAATCGTTAAGACCCAATGAGTCCATAGAAGATCTAGTTTTCAAGTCGAGAGTTCCTTCAATATACTCGACTTCCAAGTATTCTAATTCGCTTTCTTCTGTTTTGAAATCTAAAGATGCAGTCGAAATTATGACTAGTAGAATCACTAAAATTTCGACTGGTCTGAAGTAGCTCATTTCCAGTCACTCATTTACGCTGAGGCGCTTTGTATTCATTTGACTATCTGAATCTAAGGGGGAAATCAATCCAATACTTCGCCTTCGAAGATTTCGGCATCCAATATTCCACTTTCTGAATCATCATTGGTCAAGATAACACGATTTTTGGTATTCCTCATCGTAGATACAACCCCTACCAGGCCAGCAATGAGGATTAGTGACAAGAATGACATTGCGAGTGGATAATCAGAATACAGACTTCCCAGAGCAGACAAGAACCCTTCATCAGTTGAATCTGATGCAGCAACTTTTGGCTTAATCAATGCGACTACTGCCGATTGGTCATACACTAATCTGGTGAAAGTGAGTCTTCCATCATAGTCTGAATCATAAACATCAGAAGGTGATGCAGGGTCTAAATCAGAATAAAAATCGGGACGCTGCTCGAATGTGATGTCAATTGGTTGACTGAGGTCTAGAGTTAAGATGACATCCACAGTGTATGGGATTCTTGATTCGAAGAACTCAGGGTCCTCGATAACTCCGAACAGAGTTATCGCCTGTCCAGATACATCGAAGTGGGCCCACTTGCCCCATGCGGAACTATCGACATCAATGTCGTAATACCATGTATCCGCTTGGCGGATTCCAGCACCTTGTGCATCATTACTGCCATCTTCACCTAAATCGATAGACAATTGGAGTTGGCCTGCTTGTGCGGTTTCCAATTCGAACTCTGAAGCAGCGAATGTAGCTTCTAGACGCTCAGTACCATTAGGTATCCAAACATAATGCGAATCTTCGGTGTAATAAACAGCACCATTTGCACCATTGTTGAAGTGATTCCAGTCGCCCTTCCATGAATGCTTAACTCTGTCAGTATTCACAGGAATTGTAGCGATGCCCATCATCTCTTGATAGATTTCGTATGCATCCCATACATCATATTCAGGATGGTCAACGAGCCCATCTCCATTTTGGTCACGCATCAATTGAAGTGTTCTTGCCAAAGCTACTGCAGCATCGGTATCGGTTAGGCCGTGTCCTATTCTGCAATCGTGGCATTGACCTGTTGCGCTTCTGTAGCATTGCTCTGGAATGTCATTACACGCGTCTTCGGAATTACCATCTTCACAGGAGTTAGCCATGCCATCATATCTTGATGTTAGTTCCAAGATTAATTCAAATTCGTGCACTCGGCTGGTATTATCAGTATCCCAGTTTTCATACTGTCCGTATGCAGCGGTTCCTTCGCCACCGACTAAACTGCTTCCAAAGTCATGGTCATCTCTGTGGTAATCTGCGACACCTAGGGAGGGTGCTGCGTTCAGAACAAGTCCTGCAATTCCTCCGACGTGTGGTGTTGCCATCGAAGTTCCTGAAATTGACATGTAGTACAAGTCGCCTTGGGTTCTGGTAGATGCATCGATTGCAGTTCCTCTCGGAGCAGTAGCCCAAATGTCACGACCCGGTGCACCTACGTCTGGCCAAGTGTGCTGCTGGTTCATACATCCTCGTGAGGAGAAGGAAGTCACTGCTGTTCCATCATGAGTTAGTGCAGCAACTGAGACTGCAGATGGTGTGTTTGCATACACGTTTGTTCTAAGGTCGCCAGAACATTCCGAACCAGAACACCATTATCGAAAGTCAGTTTGTCAGTTAATTGGGCGATTACTCCGTTAGGGTTGTAATCGCCATCGGTTCCCCATGAGTTTGAAACAACACGAATGTGATGCTGATTTTGTCCTGGCTTAGAGTGTGCATATGTCCATTCAAGACCTTGCTCTGCTGCGAAGATTGAGGCACCGTCACCAGTTCCAAGAGCGACCAATTGTCCTCCCTTGGCAACTCCTGCTCTGCGGCCGCTCGATGCATCGCCATTACCTGCAATGGTTCCTCCAACGTGTGTTCCGTGTCCCGAAGATGTATCGGAATTACGTGTTTCAGTCCACCCAACTCCATCGAACTTTGCCGAGTAAATCGCTTTGTCTCCAGTCCATGGTTCTAGGTAGTCATAGTCT
The DNA here is from genome assembly GCA_022452125.1 of Candidatus Poseidoniaceae archaeon. Classification (GTDB taxonomy): domain Archaea; phylum Thermoplasmatota; class Poseidoniia; order Poseidoniales; family Poseidoniaceae; genus MGIIa-K1. Next base: position 8,369 of record JAKURJ010000033.1, on the reverse strand, counting down.
GGGTGACCGGCATCTACTCCGGTATCCAAATCGACAATTGCAGTACCATCTCCGTCCCATTCAGTAAATGAGAGGTCGATATCATACTCGACTAGGCCGTTTGGAGAGATAATTGCCCTGCTCCAAGAGTCAGTTGCAGTGACTACATGAGTAGTTTCGTGCATCATTATTCCAGCGTCAGTCTTTGGCTCTCCACCCCATTCAGGTGGAAGGTAGAAGAAATCGAGCGGTTTGTCTAATTCGAGATATTCAATTCTGTCCCAATTCGAGAGGTGTCTGACATCTGAGATTGTTCCTTCAACTAATCCTCCATCTACGAGAGGCGCTCTTCCAATTAAATCAAAACCTAGTTCTGTCAAGCGGTTTTCATCACTCTCAGTCATTGGAGAGTTAAGTTGGAAAATGACTGGAACGATTTTTGAATCCTCTGAGGTTTCTAACTCCTCGATCAAATCATCATTCATTTTTGTAAAATCACCCAACGGATTCACTCCATCAGCTAAGGGTGACGCAACTGCAGTAAGCATTAGCAATTGAATGAACATAGCCGCTGAAATGACGTAGCGCCTCGATGATGCCATGATTTGACTTCAAAGCATGATTGTTATAACAATACTGATAATTTGACTTATCAGTAACTTACTGATTTAGCTAATCATCAACGACATTAGCCGAATTAATCCAAATTATGGATATCTTTCGACTTGTTGTGGCTCCAATAATATGCTAATTTCAATAGGTCAAGGTAATGCCCGTGGCCGTCTTTGATCAATTTTTCATGAAGTGGTTCGTTGTTGATTAGAACATCTCCCCATACATTAGCTGAAGTCCCTTTCTTACCCTTTGGTAGGTCGAAAACTTCTCTCGTAGTTGGCTCAAGTAGGTTCTTCCAGACCACAGCAGGATTAACGGCCATAGTAACTTCGACAATGATTTCGTCTTCATTTAATCCGGTTCCGGTTTGCCAGGAATCTTCACCCATGTCGGCAAGGAATGGCAAGCACAAGTCGCTGATTGACAGGCCAGTCATTGGGTCAGCTCCAGTCATGTTAGCGAATGCTTCTCTCATTCTTCCTCTGTCTGCACCCTGTGCTCCAGTGATTGAGCGCAACTTGTCAATTGAGGTAGGGACAAGGAATCTGATGTCTGTGTAGTAGACTAATGCCTGGTCAGCACCGCCCTCTGTAGGTGCGAAGATGTGGGAGAATGGTTGTGAACCACCGGACTCTCCAAGCATGTCAAGAGGGAATAGTGTTTTCAGGGCATTTGTTGCAACTGATTGAACTACACGTCTGATTAATCTCTCCGGAGCAGCAGAAACATCGTTGAACGTTTCCATGTACTCGTCCAAGTTCAATACGTCATAGCCACGAACTGCAAGAATCGAATGAACATTTGGTCCAAGTTTCTTGCTGTCACCAACTTGCGCTTGACTGATCCATCGAGCTCCCTTTGCTTGGTCGCTTGCGGTAATCAAGTCAGCATATGCCTTGTATCTGCGAGTTACTCTATTCATGAAGTCCGCTTGGTCAAGTTTTGTGAAAACCGTAGCAGCATAATTCGACTTCAATGCGTGGTCGGCGACTTGGCTAGCATTCACACAAGTCAAGAGGTTGCCTTGGTCTTGCGGATACAGCAACAATCTGCGTCTCTTAGATGCGCCACCAAGTGTTCCAATGTTAGGGTCTGTAAGCAAGTAACCTAATGTTCCTGTAACTTCGAATAAGCGGGCGTACTTGTCCTCATCTGTTGCGTTCTTAATCCAATCATCAAGTCCAGGTTCAATACAATGGAACTCCAGAGGAACCATTTCAGAACCAGCGCCGAACATTTGACGAACAGTAGATGAAGACATCATGCCCATCATTGTGTATAGTGAGGTCTTTCCGGTTGTTAGGTAAACGTCAGTGATACCTTCTTCTCCAAATGAAATGCGGCGGTCTGGGAGGTTAACTAGCAGGTTGAATGCTGTTGCTGTATCTCTGTTTCCGTCAACTGCTGGTGTAATCCAAGTGGTTGGCTTTGTCATTAGGTATCCGCTTGCGTCCTTTCCGAACCCAGCAGGTGAGTACCTAATCCAGCCAAAGCGATTGTTGAATGCAACTCCTCTGTGCATTAGCGAAGGATAGTAGACTTTGTCTTGCGGGTCAGAATCTGGTACGACTCCTCTGTGGCCAAGTCCCCAAAGAATCGGCTCCCATTCAGCATCACCATCATCGTATCCACCAGAACCTAGCAATGGATGGTTTTCAGACAAGGTTTCTCCTGTTAATAGAGAACCACCCAGTCTATCTTCGTCCCCAGTTGAACAGAAAAAGAATGTTTGTGTGGTTACTAATTGCTTAGGTGTCCACATGTTAGCGTTAACTACAGTCTTCTGCTTCAAAAAATCAGAGATTGTGCTAATTCTTCTCTCAAACTTGAAACGGTCGGATTCAATCCATGTTGAACCAAGAATAAGATTGGTGTTCAGTAGCTTAGGTACTCCGGGACCGATGTATCTAGTTCTGGGGTCTGCCTTTGTGTTGTCAGTTTCATGGACCATTTCCCAAGGACCCTTTCGCGGAACGTATTCCAAAAATTGCTCATAGTCAAATGGCATTTTTTGTGCTTCTTTAACAGCGTCCTCTACCTTATCCATCAACTGTACATATGTTTCAGAGGGAGAAACTCTCCCGCTTTCCTGAAATTGCTTCTGCGATACTGCTCTATGTTCCCACATTTCTTTTCACCTCAAAATTTCTTTTTCTTCTTAGGAGGTTCTTCCACGACAGGCTCGTCTTCGGTTTCCTCTTCGGTTGAATCATCTTCTGCCTCAGTTTCTTCTTCGGTCTCCTCTTCCGCGTCATCTTCAGCAGTTTCTTCCTCAGCGTCTTCTTCGCCGTCTTCAGCCTCTGCTTCTTCTTCAGCAACTTCGTCCTCGGATTCCTCAGTCTCTTCTTCGGCAACTTCGTCCTCGGATTCCTCAGTTTCTTCTTCGGTCTCCTCTTCAGTTGAATCATCCTCTGACTCTTCAACAGGCTCTTCTTCATCTTCAGTTTCTTCTTCGACATATGGGACGAAATCGATTCCAAGCGTATTCTGAATCTTCATCAACATTATTTCTAACTCTGGCAAGTTGATTCTACCATCTTCATTGATATCCATTATCTTGACAAGTTCTTCGATTTCCCATGGTGGGAGATTTGCGATTTCCGCCTGCCTAAGTGCATTGGCAAACTCAACCATGTCGATAGTTCCTGAGTCGTCAACATCTGCCCAGTCGAAGAATTGAGCTGCAGTAGTTCCTCTGCTGCAAAGCCACTTTGTGAGTTTGACTAGGTCTTCATCGAATTTTGGACTTTCTTCAACAATCTCTTCTTCTTCAGTGCCTCGAGGGATACTCATTTGGATGATGATACCAACTGTTCCCAGCACAGCGCCTAATCCGACGATCACTCCGTTATTTGTTCTCTGAGTGTCATCAGGATCTACGTTTGTCGCCATACCAGTTTCGGGAGGTATTTCGATACCAGCGACGTTAGATATAGCCTCAATTCCAGCCCATGCTGCAAATATAATCATGATGATTGAGATGATCTTTGCCTTCTCTACATCAGAGTTTATCCAGTCGGTTAAGGGTGAACTAGCACCTTGCATGCTTGCGCGTTGCATTCACAGCATATAATTAGTCTCCCTATTTCTACAGGGTTTCTAATTCCAATTTATCAATCCTTTACGTACTATTGTTGACAATAGGTTTTCCTCAAGAATGGATGGTGGACGCTGGGGGATTTGAACCCCCGGCCGCTTGGTTGCAAACCAAGCGCTCTTCCAGCTGAGCTAAGCGCCCCTTGTACCGTGCGGGTATGCTTCTCCCTTTTGAGGATTCACACGCGGTCGACCGTTGCGTCGCGGTCTGGACCAAGCCCCACTGAGGAGATGTTTACTCCCAAAATTGATTCTAATTTTTGGATGTAGTTTTGGGCAGCTGCGGGCAATCCAGAGAATCCAAGGCCTTCCGAGTTACACTTTCTTGCAATGCCCAACCACTCCTCAAGAGAGTGTGATGCAAAGCCTGGCATTGTGACATACACTGGTTCACAATCTTCTAGGGCAATTGCACTTGCAGGCATTTCGTTAATCTCTACATCGCCCATTTTGTAGCCGACGCAGATTTTGATTTCATCAAGTCCTCCTAGAACATCTAATTTGGTTAGTGCAATTTCAGTGAAACCATTAACACGGTTCGAATGACGCATTACAACTGCATCGAACCAACCACATCTTCTCCTTCTGCCGGTGGTGGTTCCAAATTCATGTCCTACACTGGTGAGATGCTCTCCAACCTCATCGAATAATTCTGTAGGCATGTGCCCGTTTCCTACACGGGTGATGTAAGCCTTGGTAATTCCAATGACCGTGTCAACGTGGCCTGGGTGAATGCCGGCTCCATGGGTTGCATTTCCTCGGGATGTAACTGATGATGTTACGAATGGGAAAGTCCCTTGATCGATGTCCAGTAAGCAGCCTTGGGCTCCTTCGAGGATGATTCTATCACCCATCTTCACTGCATTATCCAATAGTATTCCTGTGTCTGTTATGGCGCTTCCAAATCTGTTTTGGATCCATGAAACCTGCTCCTCTAACTCTTCTGCTGTGACTCTTTGTCTGCAACCAGCGTGTTCGAGAGCTTTGTTTTGGCGTTCAGCCATCTCATTGAAATCACAGTATGGCAAGTCTGCAAATCTCAAGCCGATACGGTTGATCTTGTCTGCATACGTCGGTCCAATGCCTCTGCCAGTAGTTCCGATTTTCTTGTCAAGACCATCGATGTAAGTATGGTATGGTAGAATAATGTGTGCGCGGTTCGAGATGAATAATCGCTTTCCCGAGGGGTCTTTCCCTCCACCTTGAACCCAATCATTGAGTTCCTTGTCAAGTACCCAAGGGTCAATTACCATTCCATCTCCAAGTACTAATCCGCATTCTTCTCTAGTGATTCCAGAGGGAAGTAGGTGGAATTTCAGAACCCTGTCGCCTAGAACAACGGTGTGTCCTGCATTGTTACCACCTTGGAATCTAGCGACCCATGTCGCACTTTCAGCCAGTCTGTCAACAAGTTTACCCTTTCCTTCATCTCCCCACTGGGCGCCGAGTACGACTGTGGCTGGCATGGTTCTCAGACCAAGCGCAGACAATATAGTGCATGAACTATGCGCAAGTGTCAATTTCCGATAAACAGTCCAAATCGAGCAAAATTAGCCATATTTCGACCACGATAAATCGAATGTTTCCACCTAGTGGAAAGTGCTATTTGACGCATAAAAACCACGGGTTTAAGTACTCCGCCGACGCATAACTATTGTTCTCGGGAACAAAGGGTGCTGATGATAAGCAGTCAGCCGCTATAGCGGCGGGATTGCCAGCGCTATCTTTATTAACCCGTGGCCTGACTAAGTAACTCGGAGTTGAGAAGCAATGGAACACGATGAAATTAGCCGTCGCCAGACGGAGCAGAAGAAGAGCATGAGTAGAAACAACATACCTCGTAAAGGGCTAGATTCTAGCCGCCCGCATCGCGGAGTTGTCGATGGACACACCAAGCCTTGTGAGGAGTGTGGGGTCCTAGACTGGAGAATAGATAACAGTCGCGGTGAGGTATCTTGCGGTGGATGTGGTCTAGTTGTGGAAGAGAATGTGATTGACCCAGGTATCGATTGGACCAACCACGAGAACTCAACCGACCGTTCACGTATTGGTGCACCAACAACCCACACCCTTGCGGACAAAGGTCTGAACACCACCATATCGCACTCAGACTTGACATCTGGAGCAGCAGCCAAGTTGGGTAGGTCTGCCAAGGCACGTCGCGACTGGCGGCGCCGTAGAGTCATGGATGAGCGTTCCAAGACTCGTGCCAGCCGTGCACGTAACTTAGTCAAGGCTAACCAGATGGTTCGTGACAAATCGGGTCTACCTAAGTCTATGCAAGAAGAGGTTTGCCGGTTGTACAGAATTCTCTCACACCAAGGTTTCGTCACCGGTCGCTCGATTGCAGGTGTAACAGCTGCTTGTACCTACCTTGTTGCTCGCAAAGAAGGTGTGCCACGCCAAATTCCTGAGATTGCTGAGACCTTCCAAGTCGACGAGAAAGAGTTGTCTCGCATGATTCGCCACATCTCTAGGAAGTTCAACATGCACAAGATTTCCAGCCCATCCGATTACTTTAGTCGCTTCATCAGCGACCTAAAGTTGCCTCCAAACATCTCTCTTCAAGTTGACCACCTGTGGAAGGTTCTGCAACCACGTGCCGATTTGTGGCAAGGAAAGAAACCGATGGGAGTTGCTGCTGCGCTGATTTACAAGGCTGCTGCAGAGAGCGGGCACAAGAGAACACAAGCTGAGATTTGCGCTGTAGCAAAGGTCTCAGAAGTCACTCTACGCCAATTGAATCGCATCATTGCAGGTCTCTTCAAGAGCCTAGGTGAAGCCGACAAAAACTGAAGATATATTCATTTGTTGGGTGTTCTTGCAATGTCTATGAGCCGCCGCACCAACCGAGTTCAACGCAAAGTTAGAATTCCTTCGGGTAAGAAGAAGAAATCCGGTGCAAAGAAAGAAGCAAAACCAGGAGAGATCCCATGCGGCATCTCTGGTTGTGATGGCTTTGCTGACAAGCACATGGGCGGACGCTCCCTCAGTCAAGAGAATGCTATCGACACTTGGGGTGAAGGTGCGTTTACTGTTCGCAAGAATAGAGTTCGAGTTTGCAAATCATGTTACAAGGTCTGGAAGAAAGACAACAAGGACGACATGACTTCCCATTACTGATCACTTTCACTTTCACCTGTAGTCTCTTGGAAATGAATGTAGACCCCGGGCAGTGAATTCAGTTGTCATGAGACAATTGAGAACAGTAGTCCGCTCGATGATTACCTCTGGGGGTAGTGTCGTAGCGATGGATGATGCAACAATAGTTTGGAAACCAAAGAACGACAGACAGAAGCGGGTAAAAATTGCCGCTCCAGCTAGTGTTTTACTCGGTCTAATTGGGCCGGATGGAATGGTAGATAGAGTAGTAGCAGGAGACGTATGTGGAGGAGTGAATTTGATTTCTCTAGACTCAATGGAAGTAATCGACAGGTATGTCGTTGGAAATACGAAGATTCGTTCATTGTGCTCTTCATCAATTAGTGGTGAGAGTATTCTAGCAGGTTGCGAGAATGGCTCAGTATTCATGATCGGGGCAAATGTTCCCAATCGAGTTCTGAATTTATTCGATCTTGATGGACCTGCCTCTGCGTTGAAGATTGTAGGCCAAGATTTGCATATTCAGCAAGGATGGGAAAGGAAAGTTGTAGCATGGACTGGTCAAAAGTCAGTTCTTGTCGCCTAATTTTTCATTTTCCTTCAGAGGCCAAGGCGGTTCTGAAGTCAAGAAATAAGCAGTCCTAGCCGGCCTAGGCCAGCTTCTTGGCACCTGACCGTCATTATCTTGACACTCTTCGAGGAAGTTTAGATGCTGGTTCAACACTTCATCAATACGGCTAACTCCTTTGATTGTAGGACCTCTTGCAGGAACGATACTCTTTGGTGCTAAGTCGTGTATTGTCTCTAATGATGTGATCAACTCTGGAAGGCTACCTCCCGGCATATCCCATCTGCAGGGAGTATCCGCCCTAGGTAAGACAGCACCAGCAACAAGAACCCCACGTTGTTTTTCGAAATAGCCCATGCCATCACTGCAGTGGCCTGGCAGGGAAAGTGCAAACAATTCACCATCGCCTAGATTGAAAGTATCTCCCTGAGCAATAGGTTCGCATTCCGTACTAGGCATATCTGAATCATATCGATTGGCCCACGTAGAGTAAAAATCTCCAGTTTCTAATACTGAAATTGCATCGCTATGAATGTGAATTGGTATGTTTCCGAAGGATTCGGAAATGTGCTTTGCAGCTCCCGAAAATGGGTAACGGCGACTAGTTAACAATATTCTATCCAGTTGACTTTCACTTCCCTTGTGCTTCAAGTGGCCAGTAATTCTCTCAACTTGTAGCATCTGGTACCATGTTGTACCCGAATCAATTAGCACATTGCTCTCATTACCCGCAAATATGACCGCATTAGCGTCATGGTGAATTCCAGGCAATCTAATTATGCGCACAAATTATCCCACGAGGCTTTAGTGCTTCAAACATGGGTATCTCAAATACGGTTTGGGTTAAATACAGGGAGTGGGTCGGCGGAATCATGGCTCGATTCCCTGAAGCAGAGGCACGTTTGCTTCACGTGAAGATTTGCATGAAGTTCAATGCTCGCAATGCAATGCGTGCAACATCCTGCCGTAAGTGTGGATACAAGGGATTGCGTCCAAAGAATGTCGAGCG
>JAKURJ010000032.1 GCA_022452125.1 Candidatus Poseidoniaceae archaeon | reverse complement strand
CAGTTGCTGCCCCTCTCTTGGCAGGCATTAAACCATGATGAAGAATTGATGGACGAAAATCTGAATCCACACGTTGTAGTACTTACTGATGCCTTACAATTAGCCAATCGTCCGGGGAGATTAGTTGAAGCAATCCTAGTTGTGAAGAAGCGCTTTCCTGGTGCACTACTTTGGACTCCGGGAATCGGTGGCCCTGATAATTGTGCAGTTCTATCTTGGTTTGGTGTTGACTTGTTTGACACAACTAGAACCAAGCAAGCAGAAGCGCATGGTGCTGTGTTGACCTGGAATGGTCCTAGAATTGCAATTGAAGGAGAGTCGGCTAACAGTCATTGGCGCAGTGCCCTAGCGGAGGTACGTTCCGCAATTTTGTCCAATTCCTTGAGGGAGTTGGCTCAATCTCAATCCCTAAACAGTCCGAGATTGGTAGAACACATGAGGAATCATGACAAACTCATTTCTAAATCAGAAGGAATACTATCACAGATTGTCAGTGATGGAACCGCCTTGCGAGTCCACAGTGTTGAGTCGCATGATGATCCAATAATTTTGGATTGGGTCGATTACATCACAAACGAGTATCAATCTCCAGAAGGTCTAGACGATGTCCTAATTCTACTTCCTTGCTCGGCAAGAAAGCCATACTCCTCATCCAGAAGTCACAGGTCATTTAGAAATGCGATAAAGCATAATGCTGGCCATGAAGTCATGGTTACATCCCCATTGGGTTTAGTACCAAGGGATTTGGAAGAAGTATGGCCTGCAGGTCATTATGATATCCCGGTGACAGGTGACTGGACTCTAGATGAGATCGACCGTGTCACCAAAATGATTGACGCATTACTAGCAAAGAACCAGTATCGCATAATTATCAACCATTCAGGATTTGAATACAGCTGTGACATCCCTATCATCGATACTCGACAGGGTGCTTCTGCAACTAATCACGAATCCTTGCAGCGCCTGGAAAAAGCAGTTGCAGAAAATATGCAATCAAAAAAGCGAAGTGGCGAAAAAATCAACCTCGACAATTTTTGTTCAGTATCTCGATTTCATCACTTAAATTCTGAGTGGTTGGATGGAGTCCAAGTTCGTGGAAGGTTCCCTAGATGGAAGATTCTCAAAGATGGTGAACAAATCGCTATGTGGGCTCCCGAGCGTGGTGGATTTTCAATTGCAAAGTTGGGTGTTGCAATCCTTGACAAATGCAACTCGCTCAAACGGATAGCATTGAAAGAAAATATCAAGTGGAAAGGAGATGTTAATCTCGCGAACCTAGAATCATATGATTCTACCATTAAAGCTGGCGAAGATATTTTGGTCATGCAAGGCGAGCAGTGCGTCGGTTCTGCTAGGGCATCAGCACCGGCGTGGGAGTGGGCTGGCACGCCTGGAAGACTAGCAAAAATGCATCAAAGACTGTAAAATACACATTTTCCCCATGCGTAGCGGTTAAGAATGGGTGATAGGTCGGCGGAATGCTCGGAGGTTCAATCATGGCACGAATGTACGCTAAGAGGAAAGGTAAATCCGGTTCCACAAAGCCACACAATGAATCAGCACCAGAGTGGTCAAACACCGACTCAGCTGCTGTTACTGAATTGATTGTTGAATTGGGCAAGGCAGGTCATTCATCCGCATCTATTGGCACAATTCTACGTGATCAGCACGCAGTGCCTGATGTTAGGGCAGTTCTAGGAAAGCGTATTTCCGCTGTATTGTCGGAAAATGACATCGGTGGCACATATCCTGAAGATATGATGAACTTGATGCGCAAGGCTGTTGGAATCATAGAACATATTGGTTCTGGAAACCACAAGGACATTCACAACAAGCGTGCTTTGGAACTAACCGAAGCAAAGATTCGCCGTCTAGCAAAGTACTACATCAGCGAGGGTCGACTCTCTGCAGATTGGAAGTACAAGCGTGACCAACTACGCTTGATGGTTGAGTGATGTTACACTCAACTTCATAACCACCTACTTGATGTATCATTTAGGTGAGTCGATGAATAGCCTGCTACAAACTTCGGTTTTTTCTTCATTAGAAGAGGAATTGAGTAATGTAGCATCAATGATTTCTTCTGCTAAAGTTGTCCAACTTATGGCGCCTGCAGATATCGAAGGTGTGCTCGCGTTGGCACAGCTAGAATCTGCGCTGCTCGATAATTCACAGCATTATCGGAGGAGAGTTTTAGCTCCAAGAAGGCACGTTAGCAGAGACCATATCCCAGATTTACCAGAAGTCGATGGATTGATTATTCACATCGACCCTTTTCATGACACACAATCTTCTCTAGAAACCAGAGAAAACTATGTTCACGTATTTCCTTTGTCGGTTTCAGTAAAATTTGGTACCTCTTCTAAAGAACACAATGGCGCCGTAGAATGTGTGGCCTTATGCGCCGCAATTGCATCATTGCTTGCCCCTGAGGGGGCTAGAGTGCGAAAACAACGTTCCATGGCAATTAGTGGTAGTTGGTTGAGAGGCGGTGCAGATTCTGATTATGATCCTGTTCTTTCATTGATGCGTGACCATCTTGACACTGAAGGCTCAATTGACATATGCCCACTTCCTGAAGTTCCGCTTCCGGAGATAGACATGGTACCTGGTCTTTCAAAAATGATGCTAAAGCGATTGTCCAAAGGCTGGCCAACAATGGATGTTGAACAGAGAAGTTCAGCGATTAGCGAGTTAGTACTGCCGGCACTCAGGATGGAAGGAATCTCTACAATGAGACTTGAAGAGTTAATTTGGCATAGAATCATGATTCCGGGGAATGATGTAGATTTGGCAAGCCAGTTGCACAATGCAAACTTGCTGTGGCCTGAGGATTTAGACGAGGCCAAAATTCACGCCAGTAGTATCTTAGATGGTTTAATCTCTAGTGGGCATCTATGATTAATCGACTATCTTCAGTACTCTACCGCATCCACCGCAAGGCAGTCTGAACGGCCTTTGGTCAGTTGTTATTGGGTTTGGAGTGCCGCAGGCTGGGCATTCAATTACAGGATAAATTGGCTGATTTACAGCGGCAGCGATTCCTTTTCGTTTGGGGCTAGCAACAGCAGTAATTATCCAAATTGATATTGAAATCCCAGTTATGACACCGACTGTGTAAGGTGGGTAGCCCAAGAATAGTGCAAGCACAATTGCTGGAATTAGTGCCATCTCAATCCATAGAGCTCCTCGTCTTTTGTTGCTGGTTAATTTCAAAGAGAAGAAAAGCCCAACTGAAATGAGTAAAACCGTTATTGCAGACAGGCTCAGTGGAGCATTAAGATAATCTCCACTAGGCATTCCTTCAAAGTAAAATGTTGCAGCAGGTTTTAGATTTTCAGCGCTGATTTCTATTGATTCACCAAAGGGGGTTCGTCTCTTGGAAAAGTCGATTGAATCTTCACCTTTGATTGTAGCACCAGTAAGGCTAGCCATCATTCCTGTATCTACGGTAACACTCATGTCATAACTTGCCCAAATTGGAGTAGGTTGAACACTTACGAAATTTCTGAACAGCACCTTTTTTTCATTTGAATTGACAATTTCAAGTGTAGAAATGCTGAGTGTAATCGGGTGCGGTGTTACCTTTTTCTGACCTTGAAGGTCAACGTCGAATGAAATTCTTTCCAAATCTTGAGTATTACTTCCAATCAATTCTTCCAGTTCAATAGCCATGCCATCATTCATGTAAGTAGGGGCAAGGTTAACCATCTGATTCTCGAATTCACTTTTTTCGACGTTATCAATGACTCGATTTCTTCGGTCTTCTTCACTTATCATACCAGAGTTGAAAATACGTAATGGCAGTGACAATCCAGGGTCTTCATTTCCAATGTTGTCCATTCCCCACCTCATCCAATAAGCAAGCTCCCCATCAATGACAAGGTCGATGTTTCTCTCAAGAGTTAGGAATCCCTCTGTGGAATCCAATTTAATCTCCATGTTCATTATGAGGTGAGATCCAGCACCGTTGGAACGTAATGGCTCTTCAGTTGGATAGAAACCGCCGCCGCTTCCATCATTACCATCATCAAACGGTTCAATTGTGAAAGTGGCTATTCCAGACTGTATCGGTGTTCCAGATTGAATCTGAATACTTGCTTCAACTGAAATCTGTTGTTCGCCTGAAGTGGTGGCAATCCATGTCCAAGTTAATCGAACAAAATCGCCGCTGCTGGTTACTATTGGGTCACCTGAAACCATTCCTCCATTGACTCGTAATTCTAGCGTGTTTGCGTGTGCGGCTGTCATTTGACCAAATGGAGATGCAACAATCATTGACAGGTATACTTCCATGCCGTCAGTAATCGGTTCATCTAAACGCAGGCTAACGATTGGCAGGTCAGCGGTAACTGATGATTCATCGCCTACGCCTCCCCAAGAAAAGGTGAGACCGGCGTCTGTGCCTGGGACACTGAATACGACGGTTTGTGCGGATAAGGTTACAGTAACTGCGGTTGATGAAGGAATTGAACCAGCGTCGACATTTACATTGATTGTTAATTGGCCACTACCTGCAGCCAAAAATGAGTTGGACTGGTCATTGGTTCCAGTATATGTGTCGCCGCCTATTGAAACCTCTACTGAAGCATTGATTTGTGCACCACCGGCGTTCGCAACTTCATAATCGATTGAGAACTCCCATGTTGACGATGGATAGGAACCGGGCCATGAAGGGTCGATTTCCCAAGTCCCAATTTCCTCTTGTTGAGCTATTGCATCTGAGATTTTCTTTTCTTCTGATTCGTCCAATAAATCAGCTTCGAACGGCGAAAGTTCTCCGGAAGAGGCTGGTCCTAGAAGATATAGTTCGACAGTTGTTGAGTCACAACAGACTTCCTCGCTGGTTGCAGACACATTCGCCAGCGGAAGGAAAGATACTAGCAAAATTGCGCACAGAAATAGCGGTTTCATTGTACGCACGTCTTAACCACCGGCATGCTCTGCGAACATTACCCTATTCAACACTATGGCCACATGAGCCCCTAAGGGGCTCAAAGTGCCTTCTCTAGCAAGTTACCGAGTTCCTTCTCGAATAAACCGACCAAAGCCTCTCCAACTTCACCTTGAAGTTCGTCAGGAAGAATGCGCAGGCCAAGTCTCGCAGCAGCACGGCTAGCTTTAAGTTCAGCATACACCGAACGTGCTTTTGCGTTGAAATAATAGGAAATTGCTTCTTTCAATTCTTCTTTCAGTTCTTCATCTGCATCGACTTTTTGACGGATGTAAGTCTTGATTTCATCCTTGACCAAGTCACGAACTGCTTCAAGAAGAATATCTTCAGTAGCCATCAATTCTTTTACTTGCGAACCGAGATTTCCGGTGAGCAAACGTTCGATTGCCATGATTGGTCCTACAGGTCAACCATTTTCAACCCATCTATCGCATAATTGAAGAACCTAGTCCGCAAGTTTAGGCCATGCATTTCTCTACAATTGGTGCTGAAGATTCACTCGATGAAGCAAAAATGCGGTTGAAATCAGTCGATGCGTTGATTGTTTGGGGCGATGATATAATCTTGGGAGTTTTACTAGAAGAGCATCTCTCGAGAGGTGGTAATTGTGGTAGTGCGTGCGAATTAGACATACTAGTAGATCCTTCAGTGGAGAAAAACATGATTTGGCGCCCTAAGTTCATCATTACAACTGATGATGGAGAGCCGGTGATGCTCAGTCATGGACCATGAGTAAACCATTTTCCTCTATGATTGCATAACCAATTCTCTCGAGTTGTACAATTGTTCCCACTGGATATTCATGATCCTCCAGTATTCCTTCGACGGTGATTAAATCCTGACCATCTGCGATGGTTAATTTGGATGGTTTTCCTCCTGCCACCCAGTGGACAACGCTTCTCTTATCGCTGCGGTCTATGCTTTCGACATTTCCTTCAGTATCAATATCGCATAGATCTTTCAAACGAATTGGCTTACCAGAATCTTCCTGTTCAATCCAAACTCCTTCGTCAATCGAATAATTTCTCGGAGGCATTTCTGTATCGGAATGTGAAGAAATTGAACCAGTCTTTGGGTAATTACCTTTCAGTGAAATTGGGAATGCATTTCTGACAAATGCCAGTCTTGGAGCATTGGGGTCAATCGCTTTGGTATTGTGCGAATACAAAGTTGAAAGTGGAACTGCGATGTCTTTCTGAGTCAATCCCAACTCTATCCAAAATGCCCTCAAAGATTCGGGCTTAATTCCTCTGCGAGAAAGGGCAGATAATGTCGGCAATCTTGGGTCATCCCATCCATCAAATGTGCCTTGAGCAATGTCTTTTTTCATTTGTGAAGTTGAGAATGCACCGAATTCGTGAACTTTTACACGTCCCCAATAAATCGTTTCAGGATATTTCCATCCGAAATGTTCGTACAGTAAGGTCTGCTTTCTAGTCGAATCCATCAAATCCTTACCTCTGATAATATGGGTTACTCCTTGGAGATGGTCCTCGACTGCAGATTGGAAGTCAAGTAGAGGCCACACTCGCCATTTGTTACCTACTCTTGGGTGTGCGTTTGTTTGTATTCTTGCAGCAGGCCAATCGCGCAAGGCTGGATTCTTCAATGTCATATCGGTCTTTACTCTAAGAACGGCTTCCCCCGGTTGGAATCCTTCCGGGTCGTTCATGAGGTTCCATTTCTCAAGATTTTCTGAAACATCATTGTTACGACATGGACATTCCGTCATAGAAACTCTGAACTCTCTAAAATCTTCAGCTGAGCAAGTGCAAACATAGCCAAAGCCACCCTGTATCATTAACTCAGCATGTTCGTGGTATTCTTGCATCCTTTCGCTAGCAACGACAATCCTGTGAGCAGGGAATCCACAAAGCCATTCTTGCTGGACAGGAATTGAATCGTATGCTTCCAGCATCGGTGGCTTAACTGTAGTATCAGTATCATCAAACCTTAGAATTAATTCTCCATCGAGTTCTTTTGCATACTGGCCATTGATTACCAATCCTCGAGAATGGCCAAAAGAAAGAGGCCCGTTGGGATTTGGAGCAAAACGCAAAACAGGTTTCCTTCCGTCCAGATTGGGCAAATCTGGCAAGCCTTCTCTGCGAGTCTGGACTTTACGCTCTAGCAATTCCGGAGCTTCGTTTTCTAGAATAACACGAATCGCTTCTATTCCTTCAGATTGAGCCAATGAATTCGCCTTTGCAACTTCCTTTGCAACGAGGGGTGCAACATGCTTTCCGTGTTGACGTAAATCTGCTCGACTGCCCATGATTCTGCTAATTACAGAACCTGCCTGGCCTTTGCCATCGTATTGGTAACTATTTTGCAAAGCAAGGTGACGAATCAAGTCAGAAGTTACCTGGTCTGGCTGCCACTCCATGTTAGGGCGTGGGGCTTTTAGTTATTCAAAACAAGGTTTGTTGGCGTGCATTTGGACGTGGTGGTGGTGTTCCGCCCCACGCATCACTAACTGTTTTCCATGACCATCTCAAACAATCATGTGGTCGCTCGCCCTTGACTAATTCTTGAACTGCTGATTTGGTCTTTGGGTCTGATGGGTATCCACTGCCTAAATCCAATCCCATGTCCTTTGACAATTTCTCAATGGCACGGTCTCTAGTAACTTTAGCAATAATACTGGCAGCACTAACTTCTGGATGGATTTCGTCAGCCTTGTGCTCTGCTAAACAAATTCGACTAGATTTTTGGGACACATTTCTAGCGAAGCGTTCTGCATTCACATCACAGGCGTCAAGCATTATTTCTCCTTCTGGCATTACTGTTAATGCCTCGGCAAACAATTCAACTTCCAAATCGTTTAGATTGGTCGAATTGTCTATTCTATCAGGTGGACAAACGACGACTTTGTGAGGCATTTCACAAAGGATTTCATAGAGTTCATCCCGCTTTTTCTTGCTCAAATCCTTTGAATCCTTAACCCCTAATTCTTTGAGATGTGTCTGCGAAATCGAGGCAAATGCACACACCACTAGTGGGCCAATCACTGAACCTCTTCCCGCTTCATCGACACCTATGTTCATACTATCACTCACAAATCTAGGTCATCTAGATCCAACATAGTTGGGGCCTCTGGTTGTTCTTTAGGTAGCGGTACAGTTCGTGAAGTCACAGGAACGATGTCATCTGGCAATGCAACGTTTGCGCTGTGTGGGGCACTTACTTCACCTTCTGCTATCTCACTTGCTAGAGAATCGAGTTTGGATTTGATTGCCACTGTATCATGGTGATCTAGAACTGTACTTGCAGCACCGACCAATTGCGAGTCAACAGGCTGCGCACTGGGTTTTCTTTCACCACCCACTGCTTGGAACATACCAGTAAACACATCGGAAGGGATTTGAGGTGATTCTGCAATCTCGGGAACAGGTTGCTTCTTACTAGCAAATTCAGCCATCCAATCTTCTGGCTGCTGTTGAGTGCTTGTGTTCGGTTGTAGTAGCGCTGCTTCCTCTAACCTTGCCTGTCTATCTCGTAGTGATTTGTTAATCATCAAGGCACTAACCATTGTAGCCAGAATAATCCATTTCCAGGCCCAGATTACGGAGAATAAAGTGGATACAAAATCAGCGAGGGAACCAACCACTGAATCCCCATCATCGCCGGTATTTACAGCGGCATCAAAACTGGTATTTGCAGAATAGCGGAATGGGTTCTCCTCTGCCAACCGACTGTGTGCAGTGATGTTTAGGTAGAATTCATCCTCTGAATTCTGGTCGTCAGGAATCTCCGCCCATGCACGGAATGTGAAGTTAGAACCCTTTTCGATGTTCACAACTTCAAATGAACGAATATTCGTGGAACCATCTTCTGTGATTGCATTACTGGGTGGAATGAAACTCATATCGGTGAAGTAAGAAGAACTCATACGCACTACTAATCCATCTGCTGTATTGCCATCATTACGCATTGTAATGAGTACTTCTAGCCGATTAGAGTTGACAGAACTCGCAGCATTCTCCCATACCCAATTGACTCTTGGTGCAGTCGATGATGTAATGGAAATCGAATCGACAATATCGCCGTTTTCAAGTTTCAACTGAACCTCTGCAGAAGCAGGGAGTAATCCTTCTGCATCAAGAAGAGTTGTCATGTTTAGCGGAATCTGTGCTATATTGCCCTTAGGTAAGCCAATTGCCTGCGAACTAATCTCAAAATTCATGCCTGAATCATCTACAATTTCGACAGAAAATGTTTCGAAGAAATTTCCTGTATTTTCAACCTTCAATATCTTTTGACATGTTTCATTCCATTCAACGGAATTACAATCCTCTCCCTCTGTGGAAATAGTCCCGGAGCGTTGCCAGTCGATTTCTGAGGAAATTAGGACAGAACTAGCACGCTGTGGGAATGACTGCGGCATTATCACTAATTCTACATCAAATGTTCCTGAGTTGACATTAGGCGCATCACAACCGATCTCGATAACTCTAGATTCATTTGGAGCTAGGGACTGGAATTCAAAGGCATTGAATATTGCTACAGTCCAATTTTCAACTTCTATTCTATCGTCAATCAAATTGCCTAATTTGAGAGATGCATCAAGATAAGTGTCGATATTTCCATTGTTCCGAATAGTAACCTCGAGCCTTCCATCATCATCGGGTTCAAGACTCAAATTTTCTCCAATAATATCCACTGTCATGTTGTGGAATGTTTGCATTTCTAATGAGAAAGTCCAACTTTCTATTCTCTTGTCTAGGCTAGATTCAGCTTCGAGAGAGAAAGTCGGACCAGTTCCTGCTAGAGGTGCTCCGTCGATGATTGCAGGGGTAATTATCCAGAAATTAATGAAAACATCATCCCCATCACTCAGGTCTAAATGTACCTCATTGTCACCATTTTGATCGCCTAAGAAACCGTAATGCCAATTTGAATCTGTATCAATTTTCACTTTAACAAAGTCATCAAAACCAGCGTTGTTTGAGATATTTACCGCAAGACTTGTGTTAACGTTTTGTTGTACATAGAAAGAAGAGCCATCATTTGCACCGAATTGTAAGTTAGACCAACGAGACACGATCACATCTACGTTCTGCAAAAGATTCCATTCCGGGACTTCCTGACAGGTGATGTTCAAACCAAAGGAAATAGTCTCGTAGTTTGAATTAGGAAGTACTGTTACATTGATGGTCATTTCTCCTAACCTACCTGAACCAACTCTTGTCCAATCTTCAGGTAATCCTTCAACTGTCAAATTGGTGTCTGAATTATTCAATGCAATTGCGAAATGCCTTTCATCGCCTACAATATTGTGCCAAGCAATTCTGAATTGAACTGTTTCATCAGGGTGAACCACTACTTCCTCATCGATGAAAAAATCAAATGGAGTTGTACTTGCGCTAACCGAAATAGTTGGTAGCATCATTGTCACGATAAGTACCGCAACCATTCTGCGCATGGCGTCTCCAAGACATCTTACATAAGAAAAGTCCGCAATATATGCTCAGTAATGCGATTTCATCGTGCGTAGTGAAACAAAATCGTATATACTAACGCTGGTCGTTTGGGCGCAATGCAGAGAAAACTATTGACCGCATTTGTAGCCTTAATGATGCTCTCAGCACTACCACTATCGGTAAGTGCTGACGAGGCCGAAGATATACCCGCCAACGCAGCAGCGACAGGAATGCATGATTCCTTGGTTGCAGCACTTGCTCACGCTGATTTAGTCGGTGCACTGCAAGGTAGTGGGCCATTCACTGTCTTCGCACCAACAGACCAAGCATTCGCCGATGCAGGCATAGACTTGGCTAACTTCAACACACCTGAGTTGAATGCGACTTTGACCGACATTCTACTCTACCACGTCCTAGCTGATGCTAGAGTTTTGTCGGGAGATGTGACTGACGGATTAACTGTCACCATGATGAACGGTGACGACGCGTCTTTTACTGTCGCTGATGGGAATGTCTTGATTCAAGATGCTACCGTAACTTCTCCAGATGTACTTGCGAGCAACGGTGTGATTCACGTCATCGATAAGGTACTAATGCCTCCGGCAGACTTGAAGGATATCCCAACAATTGCTAGCGAAACAGGCGTACACACTGCTCTAGTTGCAGCACTATCACAGGCAGGATTGGTCGAAGTACTACAAGCAGAAGGTCCTTTCACCGTATTCGCCCCAACAGACCAAGCTTTCACCGATGCAGGAATCGACCTAGCGTCTTTCAATGATGATGAATCAAACGCTACTTTGGCTGATATTCTAACATACCACGTCTACTCCGGTGCAGTCGAATCAAGCGCAGTTACTGACGGTCTTACTGTAACAATGGTAAACGGAGATAACGCAAGTTTCACTGTCGCAGATGGTGTAGTGTCAATCGAAGGCGCTACCGTAACCTCGCCAGATGTAATTGCAAGCAATGGTGTAATACACGTCATTGACAAGGTTTTGATGCCTCCGGCAGATGTAGTCGAAGAGCCAGCTAGCGACATACCAGCGATTGCATCTGGAACAGGAATTCACACAGTTCTAGTTGATGCAGTGGTACAAGCCGGGCTTCTAGAAACTCTACAAGGAGATGGTCCGTACACTATCTTTGCACCTACCGACCAAGCGTTCGTTGATGCTGGAATCAGTCTCGATGACTTCGCAGGTGAGGAAGGCGCTGCCGCACTAGCGAATGTTCTTGCATACCACGTAACAATGGGTGCTGTCACATCCGATGCACTTAGCGATGGTATGATGGTTTCAATGCTAAACCAAGAACAGGTTAGAATCGGAGTAACAACTGATGGAGTAACCGTAAATGACGCATCCGTGACCACCCCCGATGTGATCGCAAGTAACGGTGTCATTCACATCATCGATAAGGTACTAATGCCGCCAACAACTGCTGAAGGTGAAATTTGCTACAACATGGTGACCCATACTATCTCTCCAGGAGTAGGGCAAGAAGAATGTGAGGCTTTCATGTATGTCACAGATTACGAAATGAACGGACAAACAATTACTGGTTGTTACAACACTGTAACCCACCAAGTTACTCAAGTTTCTGAAGAAGTATGTGGCGGATACATGTGGACTGCTGCGGTAAATCTGCCGACAACTGCAGCCGCAACATCCATCCACACATCATTAGTTGCTGCACTAGGTGCTGCAGGTCTTGTTGACACATTGTCTGGTGATGATGAATACACTGTATTTGCACCAACTGACGAAGCATTCGCAGCGGCAGGAATTGACTTGAGCAACTTCAATACCGATGAAGAAATTGCAGCGCTTGCTGATATCCTGCTATACCACGTCGTGCCAGGAACTGTGATGTCTACTGATTTGGCTGAAGGTACTACAACTGTTGCAGCAGCAAACGGAGACAACCTGACTATCCAGGTTACTTCTGCCGGAGTAATGGTAGGTTCAGAGATGGCTACTGTAACAATCGCGGATGTTCCAGCCAGTAACGGTGTCATTCACGTTATTGACAAGGTGATTATGCCTCCGTCTGATGAACCAGCTCCAGTGGAAGTTGTTTGTGATGTAACAGTAGGAATCTCATCCGACGGATTTGGATTCTCGCCAGCAGCAGTAACTATTGATGTTGGACAAACAGTCTGCTGGAAGTGGACTGATTCTGAGATGGGTCACAATGTGAAAGAAGTCGATGGAATGAAGTCAACTACCTATGTTGATGGTGGAATCTACTCAGGTCCTGCAGCAACAACAGTTGACTTCCACTACACCTTCACAGAAGATACGATCTTCTACTACGCATGTGAACCACATATCACCATGGACATGTTTGGAAAGGTGACAGTTGGAGACGGTGGAGTCGAACCAACAACAACCAACGATGCTGATGACAAGGAAGACAATAATACACCTGGCTTCTTAGGAGTAACAGTCATCCTTGCAACATTGGGAGCAGTTCTCTTTGCAAGAATGCGTCAAGAAGACGAGCTGTGAATAGAGATGAACTGGAAAAAGTTGGCTGCTGCAGTTGCAATTTTGGTCGTGATTGCAGCAGCCTTCTGGTCCTATCTAGTCGTGACCTATGAGTCAGAGTTAGGTACATCGAATGTCGTACAAGTCGATTTGACAGATTCAGTTTCAAATTCCGCAACAGACAACCAATTGGTAAGTTTGGATTTCAGCAACGGTGCAGAGGACCTTTCTTGGTCCTCGTTAGAGATTGGTTTGCTGATAGGTGAGCAATCATACGGATGCTCGTTTGGCTCACAATCAAACTCAGAATTAGGTGAAAGTAAGGTCGTACCCAAACTAGGCGCTGACGGTCAGACCTTCACTACTGAAGTGGATGCGACTGACTCAGAGTCTTACACCTTCTTCGATGTAGCACAGCAATTGGAAAGTAACGCTTCTGAATTTTGGATGAAGTTCTCCTCCACAGACATTTACCTCGATAGCGGTGTGACCTGGGCATTCGTTGATGGTGCAGATTTTTCTGATGTTCAAACAGTCCCAGATGAAATGTCGAACCAAACTGAGGATCGTCTAGAATGGTATGAATATGACATGTCAGTTCACAGAGTGAATCCAAATGACGGTGTTTACGTATTTGCCAAGGACGAGATGTCGTTCAAAGTCAAATTCCTGACTTACTACAATGAAGCAGATGAGAGTCGATATCCTACAATGCAGATTGCTTCTGTTGGAAACTCTTCTTTCCCAGCTCTAGATAATCCAGACCTTGTTATTCCTTCCCCGTGCAAGATAGTTACAGATGACCTAGATGCAGATTTTTGGAATGCTAACGAAACTATTCATCTCATTGAAAAGGGAGAGAACCTTTGTGATGGTGTTTGCATAATCGAGTTGGAAATCAAGTATGAGACAGTCGATGTAGAAACCGATTTACCAAAATTTGAGATTGGTCAGTGAACCGGGTCTTCCAGCACACTGGATAGGGCAGAGACATCGAATTGAGCACCGCTCATTGGAACGTTC
Source organism: Candidatus Poseidoniaceae archaeon (assembly GCA_022452125.1). Taxonomy (GTDB): domain Archaea; phylum Thermoplasmatota; class Poseidoniia; order Poseidoniales; family Poseidoniaceae; genus MGIIa-K1. Next base: position 362 of record JAKURJ010000032.1, on the reverse strand, counting down.
AATTCGAAAGCCTCCGAGACATGTGGGTCTATTTCTCCGCATTCTCCAATAACTGTATCTTTGACGACGATGTTGGCAGCTCTTCCGCCTAACCAAGGGCCATTTTCGATTGGCTCAAGCGACCAATCTCTGCAACCAAGGTCTAGCATTAGTGCTTGGATGCGTCCACGTAATGAAGCAAAACCTCCAGAGTTTTGTGCTACCAAGAATGCGAATCTATCACGGTTAGCATGGTCGATTACGACGCTGCCCAACTCATAGACTCCTTGAGGTAAGTCATGGTGACGATTTGCAGCTAGAAGTCGTAGTAGTCCTGGGAGAATATTCTGACGTAGAATCGTGTGGTCAATTGTAATCGGATT
>JAKURJ010000031.1:8180-14294 GCA_022452125.1 Candidatus Poseidoniaceae archaeon | reverse complement strand
AAGACATTTCTCATATTCTGCCTCCAAGAAGAGGTGGTCGTAACTCTCGTCAAAGAAAGGACCGCAGAGGCCGACCAAATGATGGTGGCAATCGTAACCGTGAGCGTAAGCACTACGGCAAAAGAAACGGTAGGGATGACACTAGAGGTGGAAGTCGAGACTCCAGAGGAGGAAACCGTGGTGGTAATTCTGGTGGGCGCAGAGGTTCAGGCAAACCCAAGTTCGACAGAAGCAAGAGGCCTCCAAAAGGGCCAGGCAGAAGTCGTGGGCGCGGCGGTGACAATAAGCGCAAATCGCGAAACAATCACTCCCGCAGATGAATACATCTGCACTGCATCTGAAACAGGGTTTGATATACTTCAAGCGCTGAATGCTACTTATGTATGGGCTGGGCATCAACAATAGTGCTCAGTGTTCAAAGGCTCAATCAAAAATTGGAATTTCGATCATATTACTGATGTTTGTATCAATTCTTACCCCTCTAGCCAGTGCGCAAAATATCGAATATGCTGCAACAGGAGCACCACTCAGTGAAAATCCGGATGATGCCCCAATTACATATTCATATTCACCTGCAATTAGAGCCGCATTCGCCCGAGTAAGTGACCTCTCACAATATTCTGAATCCGAGTTACAATCTACTTCAGAATGGGTCGTAGTGAGTTCGAAAAATATGGGTGAGCCTACCGGATTACTCGCCAATTCATGGTTTGTGGAAGTAGAACCAAACGCTGCATTATCTCATTTCGCTAAGTTACAGGACAAGGGGGTAATCGAGGTTGCATATCCATTAGTAGAGCGACAGATGACTCCAAGATGGACTCCAAATGACACATACTTCTCAAATCAATGGCATCTTGAAAACACGGGGCAAGACAACGGAGTGGCCGGAGAAGATGTCAACATCACCGGCGCATGGAACAGTGTTCGAGGTACTGGCATAGTCATTGGAGTCGTAGATGACGGCTTAGAATGGGACCATGAAGACCTATCAGCCAACTACGAATCTAACCTTGATTATGATTATTGCAACTATGATTCAGACCCTATGCCTGCGAGTTGGGATGCTCACGGTACAGCTGCAGCAGGAGTTGCTGCTGCAATCGGTAACAATGGCCTAGGCGTTAGTGGTGCAGCGCCTGATGCTTCGCTTGCGGGATTGATGCTAATCGCTTGTGGTAACTCCGACAACGATGAAGCAAACGCTCTCTCACACCTGAACGATGACATCGACATCTACAGCAATAGCTGGGGTCCATCAGATAATGGTCAAACTCTATCCGGGCCAGGTCCACTGATGATTGCAGCATTCGAGGATGATGCATACAATGGCAGAAACGGCTTAGGAAACGTGATCACATGGGCTGCAGGAAATGGTTTGTCAAGTGATGATGATTCAAATCTGGACGGCTATGCAAATAGCAGATTCACTATTTCAGTGACCGCTGTAGACCATGATGGTGACCAGACAAATTACGGTGAGCCAGGTGCCAATGTTCTCGTATCCGCACCTTCTGATGGCAGTGGAGTTGGAATTACAACAACCGATAATGAAGGCAACAGTGGATATACAAACGGCGATTATACCAGTAATTTCGGAGGAACTTCAAGTGCAACTCCTTTGGTTTCAGGAGTTATTGCATTGATGTTGGAAGCTAATTCTAATCTTACTTGGAGAGATGTTCAACAAATCATTGTCGAGAGTGCTAGAAAGAATGACCCAAACGATTCTGGTTGGAATACAAACGGGGCAGGTCACGAATTCAATCACAAATATGGATTTGGAGTAATCGATGCAGGTCATGCAGTTAGCCTAGCAGAAAACTGGACAAACCTAGGTCCTGAGGTTAACATTAGTAGCGGTACAATCACTGTTTCACAAACCATTCCAGATAATTAGCCCGACAACCCAGTCGTTTCAACGCACACAGTTTCTGAATCCCTAATCGTTGAGTCTGTGTACGTCATCTTCGACGCAGACCATTCATATCGCAGCGATTTGGATGTCACGCTCATTTCTCCAGATGGAACTGAGTCTGAATTGGTCAACTATTTCGCAAACCGTGATAGTGGTAATAATTACAACGAGTGGCAATTCAATAGCGTGCAACACTGGGGAGAAGTTTCTGCAGGAACTTGGACATTAGAAGTCTATGATGATGGCAACCAGGACGAGGGAACATGGAATCACTGGGAGATTGTAATTCACGGTACTGAAGTTGATTTGGACAGCGATGGCGATGGCATAACCGATTCCAATGAAACAGATGTCTATGGTACAAACCCAGACAATCCAGATACCGATTCAGACGGACTGAATGACTACGTAGAAATCTTCACCACAGGTACAGACCCTGTTGATGCAGATACAGATGATGACTTCCTAAACGATGGAATTGAGATTAATGTAAACAATACCGACCCATTCGACAACGATACTGATGATGATGGAATCACAGACGGCCTAGAGGTTCTGAATTACTTCACCAACCCACTGGTCCCCGACCCAGATACAGACTTAGATGGATTCTATTGGTTCCAAGACTGTAATGATACCAATCCTGATGTCTATCCATTTGCACTTGAGCTTCTCAATGGAATCGATGATGACTGTGATTCGATGTGGGATGAAGGATTCAATGAAACTGATTCTGATAGTGATAATCTCTCAGATTATTCAGAGTACCACGCATACGGCACAAATTGGACTAATCTAGACACTGATGGAGACCTACTAAGCGACGGCGATGAGGTTCTAATTTACTTCACAGACCCTCTAGTGAAGGATAATGATTCGGATTCAGACGGCTGGTATTGGTTCCAGGATTGTAATGATACCAATCCTCAGATTAATCCAGACATAGTAGAATCACTTGACGGAATTGATAACAATTGTAACGATGAAGTCGACGAGGACTTCGTTGGTCAAGACTCTGACTCTGCCGGGCTTCATGATTTGGATGAGTTCAACAATATGACCACAGATCCATTCAACCCTGATTCAGATGAGGATGGTCTGAGTGATGGAAATGAATTCAATAATTTGTCAACAGACCCGATGGATAAGGATTCAGATGACGACGGCCTAGAAGATGGAATAGAAGTACTACAGACCTTTACTGACCCACTTGTCCCTGATTTGGATGAGGATTCTGATGGTTTCCGTTGGTTCGAGGAATGTGATGATACAAATCCGCTAATCAATCCAAACGAAGATGAATCTTGGAATGGATTGGATGATGATTGTGATGAGCAAATCGATGAAGTAATCGATAGACTCGCTTACATTTCATCAAGCCCAGGAACTGATATTCTACTCAATGCGACTTTTGATGACCTTGAGTTATCGGTTAGCGTTGACCTAACTGAGGAAGAGAAAGAAAGACTAGGCCTTACGATTGTGTGGCTGAGAAATAACACGATTGTAGGTAATGGTTCGACCTTCAGCGAAGCAGCTTGGAATTGTGATAACCAAACTGCGGATTTGGGAATCATTCTGTGCAATCATGACGGTTTCATCGGACCATGGATTATCAGCGCAATAATTTCTGATGGAGTTCAGGACACCTACATGACGTGGTATGTCTCCTATGAGGTATGGCATCCTCCTGAACCAGTGATTAAGGATGATAAGGCCGAAGATTCATCTTCAGAGTTTGATGTTACGACTAACCAGATGATTTTCCTTGGACTAGGTGTTCTAATCGTAATCTTGCTTGTAATGCTAGTATTAGGAGGCAAAAAGCCACCCAAGGCAGAACAGTCAATGTTTGCAGACCCTAGATATGAGCCAAGAGAAAATCAATACTCCTCAGTTCCAGGAGCTCCGTCTCTACCCCCTCCTCCGGGTGCTTTCAATAAGTGGTAGAATCACTCCTCTTGCTTAGTCCACTCAGTATCTTCAGCAGTACGGTACCAGTTCTGACCCAAGGCTTGGCTGACACAACCCCACTACTGCGCATTACATCATAACAATTGGTATGTAGGGACAATAGGTGTTTTCGCGAATATATTGTTTGTAGTCCATGACATAGATTCTAATTGTTTGACTTCGGGCTTGTAAATAACTCGGTACAACTTAACCGAGTAATGCGGAGATGAAAGACATGAATCCGAATGAAGGTTTTGTCTTTCCAAAAAGAGGTTCCAAATCGAAAAATCGCTCTCTGTTGGCCGCTATGACCAACAAACAAAGCCACGAAGACGGAACCCTCTCAAATGAAGAAATCACTTGGCTTACTCGTAGAGCGAAGGATGGCTTTGGAATTGTTACAACCGCCGCATCCCATGTTTCACAGTTAGGAAAGGGTTGGATTGGTGAGATGGGAGTGTGGAGTGATAACCACATAGAAGGCTTGACAAAACTAGCCTCATCACTCAAACAGCATGGTTCCCTAAACCTAGTACAGATCTTTCATGGAGGAATGAAAGCACCATTCGAAATCAATAACGTAATTCCGGTATGTCCTAGCAAAATGATGAATGAATCTACGGGCAAGTTGCTTGCTAGAGATTTGAAAACAGATGAAATCCATCAGTTGATTGAGGATTTCTCAGATGCAGCAAAGCGTTGCGAGGATGCAGGTTTTGATGGCATTGAAGTTCACGGAGCTCATTCATATCTAATCTCTCAGTTTCTAGGATTGAAGACTAACCGTAGAAAGGATGAGTTTGGTGGTAGTATCGAAAACAGATTCAGATTTTTGCGAGAAATTATCCTCTCAATTCGTAAGAAAACCAGTGACGGTTTCCTAGTTGCAGTTCGTATTTCACCAAAAATTAGCACGATTGGAATTACCCTAGAAGATAGCATTGAGGTCACAAAAATGCTTTGTGAGATGGATATCGATATGTTCCATCTATCTTGCTGGGATGCATTTGAGGAATTGGAAGGAGGTCAGAATCTGACTAAACTCTTCAAGCCATATGTGCCAGAAAACATCGCATATGCATCTACAGGAGCAATTTGGTCTACCGCTGACGCAAAGTGGTTGATGGACCAAGGTGCAGACTTCGCAGGCGTAGCAAGAGTTGCGATTGCCCACCCAAATTGGCCTCAAGGACTCAGCGAGGCTGAATACAGTCCAAAGCGGCCACCATTCACACGAGATGAACTAGCTGCTGCCGAGTTGAGTCCTGTATTCATCGATTACATGACAATGTGGAAAGGCTTCGTTGAAGACTAATCCCTGATTGTGATCCAAATCCGAGAGTATCATTGACCCTCAGAGATAACGGCTTTTTGGTTCTTTGAAATCCAATTGTCGTATAGTATGAATATTCCAGCTACTGTTAGCAACATTATACAGAATAACATGTCCCAACCCATCTTGAATACAAGTCTAGGAAGGTTTGGAGAAACCGACAACTGAAGGGCCAATGCTGCCAGTCTAACTGAAAGAATTAGGAAAGCCATCTGCAACGGCCAAGAATTTCTTCTGAACAAATTCCACCACAGTGTTCCCATCAAAATCACTGGGCAAGCACCCATCAAGAAAACCCAGTTGTTACTAGGAGAGAGCCGGTCTCCGATGTATCCCCCTCTTAGGAATAGATTTCCTGGGTCTATGTCCCTAGGATGAATTATTCCATCAGTTTGACCCAATGTTGCCCACCATGCAAACCAGATTCCAATCGGAAGGATTCCAAGCATTATGTGTCGTCCAAACTCTGAGAACTTGCTATCTGTCTTTTCTTTGAGGTAACTCCACTCTCTATTCATTAGAGATTCAATACTCCCGAAGAAAATCATTGAGATTCCACCTCCCCATGCACCCCAACTCATCGTTAGCCAAGCGAATGCACAGTATTGGAATACGGAGTAAGAATGTGGTTTGTTCAATACCCTCAGTGCGAGGGATGCAGCAACTCCAGCAAGCAATGTCCAGATTAAGAACCAATCAACTGTGTTCGAATTTTGTGCAATTAGGACTGGTATAGTAGCCATTCCTCCAGCTATAGCAAATGATGTAGGCCACTTTCCGTTTCTGAATCTTGAAGCATAAATCAAAGTAAATGTGAATGCAATAACTACCGACCAAATAACTGCATCCAGTTCATCTGATTGTGTGAACATCACCATGAAACGTGTTGCTGAGACTCCATATACTCTGT
>JAKURJ010000031.1:0-8170 GCA_022452125.1 Candidatus Poseidoniaceae archaeon | reverse complement strand
AATCGGAGAAGAATATTGTAGCAATTAGAATCAATATCAATGGAATGAGCAAACGCTTTGGTGTCTTGTCGTCATTGTTGACGAACATCCGATTTTCTATCATCAATACCAATCCAATCCATATCGGTAAAGCGATTATTGTGAATCTTGTTTCTGGGAAAATAATCGTGAAAGCTAAGACGGCAGATAAAATCCAAACATTTCTTTTGGTAGCGGTTTTTCGACCTGAAATTGACTGTTTGGATAGCCAATAAAGTGCGATTACGCCAAAGAATCCCAACGGATAGTAAAGCCATGTTAGCCAGCCGCGACTGTATGAAACAAAAGCAGAAATTGAGAACAGAACAAGGAATCCAATTGCAGCCTCATTAGCATATTCTGCTGTACTTTCATTGGATTTGAAAAATCTATACAAAAAGCCACTGAATAATAATACTGCCAATCCAGATATGATCAAATCAATACTTCTCATACCGATTTCATCACCTCTGATTTTATCCCATTCAATTTTATCTTTAGACAAGCCATCAACATAGGAATGTCCGTTCGCTTCAAGCCAATCATTTCTCTCAACAGCAGCATCCCAATTCCATTGTTCGTACGCTTGATATTCTTCATTGGTCAAGTCGAAGGCGTCCAGCGGAACCTTTCCATGAATTGCATGAGGCATCGGAAGTCCGAAAATCATCGATGGAATTGTCGCTAGGTCTCTTTGAGCCATACCCTTTACAGTTACACCTTCGGCAACATTTGGCCCCCACATGAATCCCGCAGTCTCTCTGATTACAGGTTCGGGAGAACCGTGTTGCCCTGTGTCTGTTAGGCCGTGGTCTGAGGTTACTAATACAGTCCAATTATCTGGGACGATATCGAATATCATGTCTAGATTATCATCTAGCCAAAGCAGCTTTTCTTCGAACTCTGGTGAGTCCTTAACCATGTATCTATGCCCTACGCTGTCAAGTCCTGAAAGATGTGCTACAATCACATTTGGTGTTCTGTCATAGCCTCTAGGGACCTCGCCCTCAAGCCATGATCTCAGAGTTACAAATGCCTCTTCATCTCCTTGGTAGTAATCTGCGTGGCCATATCTGTGTTGAGAAAAGGGAATCAATTCTCTATCAGGATAGAGGTCCTTCCAAACATAATCTCCTAAGATTCCGAGTTGATGGTCATAATTCCCATCATTATCTCCATCGTGGGTGCTAACCAATTTCCAGCCATCGGGAGTGCCTGGGTGTTCTGGGCGGAAGTTTGAGAGAGCTTCATTTGGTTTTGAAGGAACGCCAGTTGCAATTTCTTTGACGCATATAGCAGTCATAGTCATCGGATTAGATTCTATTTCCATGTATGCTCCATCTTGGACTCTTGCATTCAGTTTGGGCATTAATTCAGGGTCTCCCATCATATTACGGCCGCCGCCGTCGATGACTACGAACAGGAAACCGTCACTGAGTTGTTTAGACGGGTATGGATTTTCTTCCATTCCTTCCAAAGGTGCTGGTGAATCAGAAATGATGTAATTTCCAGTTACCAAGAACGAAGGCAATGCAATCAGGATAAAGACAAAAATCGCTTGTCTAAATCTTGAATTAGAAATCAAAACACTTCGCCTTAATTGCTTGCTAAGACGTTGAGGATTTATCCTTTATCACGCCATTTGATGTTAAAGCCCAATTGTTAACCTCAGGGTTTTGAAGCAAGGCTTTTTTAACTTAACAGCCAAGCCAAATTCGAAAGAGAGACGAGAATTTAATTTTCGTTAGACCTAAACGGTGTTACTATGTCAAAACTGATAGAAAAAATGAATCAAGCGCTGGGATTAGAGCTTCGAGCAATCAACCTTTACGCGCACTATGCTGCATATGTAAGAGGTCTGAACAGAATCCAACTGGAACCAATGTTTCAACAAGAAGCGAATGAATCAATGGTTCACGCAGCAACAATCCGTAATGCGATTGTCAAGCACGGGGGAGAATGTGTAACTCTCAGAGACCAAATGGAGATAACACATACTACTGAAACACGAGAAATGCTCCAAGGCGCCCTCGCCACTGAGACTAAGGCTGCAGAAGTATACGGCGAGTTGCTACCACTGCTCGAGGAAATTTCTGACAGAGAATTATACGATGCAGTAGAGCAAATCTATCTCGCAGAGTTGCGTTCAGTCGAAGAAATTAGATTACTTCTCGACTGATTAAGTGGACGCTGGGGGATTTGAACCCCCGGCCTCTTGAGTGCCACTCAAGCGATCTTCCAGCTGATCTAAGCGCCCGATGCTTTGCCTAAGGCAGCCCGCCCACCTGCCTTCCAATCATAAGGCTTCTCAATTAGGTCCTGCTGGGCATGACATGGACGTGGATGAAGTACTCGCAGAGTTGATTCCACAGATTCCTGAAAACATCTTCACAAGATGGCTTGCAGACAGAGTTTCAATCATATGGTTGGAGGAAGATGATAGTCGCTTGGGAATGACTAGGTTTGAGGAAGGTAATGCAGAACTTGTTCGCAGGCGAAGGCTAGGATTGGACCCAGGTCCAATAACAATAGGTTTGCACCCGAGACTAGTCGAAGAACCAGATTTACTTCGCCATACTCTGGCCCACGAATTGGTTCACGCTTCTGGCGTTCTGAATCATTCCAAAGAATTGCATGATGCAGTTGATGATATTGCACCCGGTGTTTCAATCTCTGATTCTCCAATGCTCCAGGAAAAGCGAGAAGAATATCTTGATTCTGTAAAGGTAAAATCGTGGTCCTGCAAGCATTGCGGCTATGAATGGAAGCGCTCAACAGTTCGCAAACCGATTCGCTGTCACAAATGTGCAAGACCACTGTAAAGGTGATAGAGGTGATTCCCTCCGGGGGGTTTGGGCGTATAGTGTAGTCTGGATATCACCTCGGCCTTCTAAGCCGATAACCGGGGTTCGAATCCCCGTACGCCCGCCACGTCATTGGCAGTACCATACATGGTACTATATGCTAGATAATGCAGCATAAATTGGTCAAATCATGGAGCGAATGCGCGCAGTCAAATCAGTCGTACCAACTCATACCGTACTCGAGGGTGGGGGTTTCAAAGTAAGAAGGCCAGCAGCAATGGGGATGCTGATGAGTCCATTTTTGCTACTCGATGAAATGGGTCCAGTTGATTACGGTCCGGGAGAAGCTGTTGGGGCTCCATGGCACCCACATAGAGGATTTGAGACAGTAACCTACCTGATGCACGGCGAGATGGAACACGAAGACAGCGCTGGTAACAAGGGAAAACTAACTCCTGGTGATGTACAATGGATGACCGCTGGAAAAGGAATCATACATTCGGAATTACCAACTGAAAAGATGATGCAAGAAGGAGGATTGATGCACGGTTTCCAAATTTGGGTAAACCTTCCAGCCAAAGACAAAATGATGGCACCAAGATATCAAGATATCATGGCCTCAGAATCTCCTATCGCACAAAGTGATGGAGTATGGGCTAGAGTTGTTGCTGGAGAGTGTCTTGGAGTTGAATCATCAATTGATACAGTTATTCCAATCACATATGTGCACGTAAAAATGGAGAAAGGTGCAGATTTACTGAAAGATTTTGAAGTTGATTTGAATGCTATGTTGTATGTTTTCAAGGGTGAAATTAAGGTTGAAGGAAAGAAACTGAAAGACGGCTCACTCGCACTTTTGACAAATGGTTCTCAAGTAGTAATCAATGCTACTAAGGATAGCGAATTTCTGATTCTTGCAGGTCCTGAAATTAATGAGCCAATAGCTCGTTATGGACCATTCGTCATGAACACCAGAGAAGAAATTATGCAAGCCATAGAAGACTACAGGAACGGAATTTTAGCTTAAATTTCGTTTTCCTTTCTTTGGGAAGTCCTCATATAGGGAAGGTTGGTCGGCGGATTGTTCACCATGAAGCGAGGTTCCAGAGCGTGGAAGAAGACTGGTAATCAGCGATGGAAGTGGCGTAAGAAAAAGCTACGACGTCGTAAGCGTGCTCGCCGACAGGCTAAGCAATGAAGCTGAAGGGTAAACAATACGGGGGAGTATAGTATAACCTGGTAGTATAGCTGGCTCCAGTTGCACGGGAATGACGAATGGTAAAGGTCTGAAGATTGTGATGATCAACTGGAAGACCGACCTGTGACTCCCGCCACCAGCCGTACACACAAAACTTAGTGGCGGATCAGAAGATACCAGCCGGTCGGGGTTCAACTCCCTGTGCTCCACCCATCTTCAATCAACCATGAGACCAACATGTTGATGAGATATTGTGACTTCAGGAATAACAGGGATGGCTATGCGTCAAGGTTTCACATTCATTTGTCTGCTTTTGTTCATGGCTCCGTTGACCGGTTCACTTGGAAACGAAGTTGACCACGAAGAAGGTTGGACGACAGTAATTCCTCAAATGACTCCAGTAATCCATGAAGAGTTGGATTGGTGGGAAAGAACCCCATTAGATTCAAACAGAAATGGAATTCATGATTCTCTAGAAACATTGGATGGTCCAGCAGGAATCGGCCTGTCTTATGGCAGAGATGTTACTGATTCAGATGTTGCTCACCTAGAATCTCTAGGCTATCAGATAACAGATGTTATCGAAGCAGTAGATGCTGTATTATTGGGAGTAATCAATTCAACAGATTCTTGGGATTTGTCTCAAATCGATGGTGTCGTAATGGTTGAGAGATACGGTCAAGTGATTCTTTGGGGAGACGTTCAAACTCCTAACATCTTGGCTGAACAGTCAGAAGAATATCCGCACACTGCATGGAATCACAGCCCAATGAAGGGTGCAGGAATTAACATTGCAATGGTCGATACCGGAACTGACAACGAGCACCCTGGTCTAAAGGATAAGTTCGTAGCCGGCTATGATGCGGTTTGTTTCGTACACACAGACCCAGAATGTATCCTTGCAGGTGGTCGTGAAACCGATGGCTCCTTCGACCCAGATGACGGAAACCAACACGGTACTGCGTGCATGGGAATGGCTGCAGCAACAGGTTTGGATGCAAATGGAGAGCAAACTGGATTCGAAGGTTCTGCCCCTAATGCAAGCCTTATCGATGTAAGAATCGGAACAGATGCTGGTGCTGGGCCATTCGAAAATTATCTTCTTTCTCAAGAGTTCTATGAGTCCGCAATGAACGGTTTGCAGTGGATTATTGACAACAAAGACACTGCGTGGCCGGGCGTAGATGAAAGCCTGTATGGTATCGATATCATCTCCCTATCTTGGGGAATCACTAGCCATTAGAACGGTGGAAGTGACGGGGAGGACATGCATTCTAGAATCCTCGACGAAGCTACTCTTGCAGGGGTTACTGTAAGCGTAGCAGCAGGTAATGATGGTCCCGACAACGATGGTTTGTCTGGAATGGGATCTTCCTCGCTTTCTATAACAGTTGGAGCAACTAATGACTTGAATACAATCGATAGGGATGATGACGAGATTGCTTCCTATTCCAGTCGAGGCCCAAGAAGAGATAATGGAAATTCAAACCCAATTGATGAGATGAAACCAGATGTTACTGCGCCAGGAACCAACATCATACAAGCTGAAGCATGTGTCACATCTGGCGGATGTAACAACTTCCTTGGTGGAGATGCTTCACAAAATGGATACACTGGGAGAGGTTCAGGAACATCTTATGCAACACCTGCAGTGACTGGTATCATCGCATTGATGATGGAAGTAAATGATGAAATCAATCCTCTAGTTATTAGAGAAATTCTCCGTTCAACTGCAACTAGAATGGGTGAAGCAAGTCAACCTGAGCACGACCCGCATTGGAACAAGGATTTCGGATGGGGCCTAGTACACGGTCATGATGCGGTTTGGACCGCTCAATACCTAAACATGACAGGAATTACTACTTCTGATATGAACCTAGATTTGCAAGTCCACATAGAGAATATCTCAACCCAAGGTACTGTTAATACTTACACAGGCCTTGCTTGGTCTCGAGGTGCTGCAATGGAGAAGATTGAGTATTCCACAGATGGTGGAGATACGTGGACTGAAGTAATGTACGAATCCGTTGAAGGCGCAATGAGTACCTACGAGGCGTTTGAATTCATGTTCACAGTAGATACTGATAATCTTCCAAGCGGTTACAACATGATTATCGTTAGAGGAGTAGATGCTGATGGAGCATCGTCAATGATCTCATGGGATACAGTGGTCGGTGGCGGCAATGTCGATGCAATGGGCAGTGGAGATTCTCTCGGCCGAACTTTGTTTATCGCCACTGTAACTTTCGCAGTAATCATTTTCGGAGTATGGGTCGCTATTCACCAGCGTCAAGATGAGCCTCTTCAACTAGCGGTTGTTTCAGAAAAATCAGGTGACATTCGACTTCCAGATGATGAGATGCCATTAGAGGCTGTACTCGTGGAAGATGACGTGAAAGATGGCTCATCTTGAAAAGTAGGCTCGTTTTGGTCCTTACATGCGTGGATTCTCCAAGCGTGCTTTAGACATCCAGCCTACAGGCGTTAGGAAAATGTTTGACATGGCTGGTGATGATGTTATTTCATTCGGCTTAGGAGAGCCTGATTTTCAGCCTCCAAAAATTGCAATTGACGCGATGTACCAAGCTATGAATGATGGTCACAATAAGTACACCACTACTGCTGGACTTCCGGCACTGCGCAGGAAAATTGCAGAATCATGGCACCACCTTAGCCCGGGTCTTGATGAAGGCAATGTTTGCATGACAATGAGTGGAACGAACGCTCTGCTCAATATTTTTGCATCATTAGTTGACCCAGGGAAGAATGTTCTTCTCCCAGAACCATACTTCCCTTTGTACGGCCCAGATGTTGGGCTTTGGGGTGGAGAACCAAGATTTTACGAATGTCTCTTTGAGAACGAATTCGTTCCAACAATAGAGCATCTTGAGAGTCTAGTTGATGAGAATACAGTTGCAATTCTATACAATTTCCCTTCCAATCCAACAGGTGCTACGATTACTACTGAACAGAGAGATGAATTGTTAGCATTCGCCCAACGCCATGACCTGTGGATTATTACTGATGAAGTGTATGATAGAATCGTGTTCGATAATGAGCACGTATCATTTGTTGGTAGTGATGATAAAAGAGTCATTCTCATCAATTCATTCTCGAAGACCTATGCAATGACAGGATGGAGAATCGGATACATTATGTCTGCAAACAAAGATGCAATGAATCAAATGATTAAGTTACAATATTACATTACCGCCTGTTCTAATGATGCAATGCAGTACGCAGTACTTGCTGCAATCAATGAAGCTGATGATTATCCTGATGAAATGTGTGCTGAGTTCAAGGCTAGGAGAGATATAATCTGCTCTAGATTGAATGCTATGCCAGGGGTGCAATGCCATGTTCCAGAGGGCGCATTTTACGTATTCCCTAAGGTGGAAGTTCCCGGAATGAGCAGCGAGGAAGTCGCTCTTGAATTACTAAAAGGCGGAGTTCTGTGTTCTCCAGGTAGTGCATTTGGTCCTTCAGGTGAGGGCCATCTTAGGTTTGCATACACCATCTCGAGGGATGATATTTCACTTGGTATGGACAAGACGGAAGTTGTCCTAAAGCGTCTGCGCGGCGATTGAAATGTGGATTGAATCATTTGAGTTCTTTAGTGGGGCTGTTTTGGCCTACATGATTACTAGGATTCCGTTCTTGACTTTCCCTCGTGTTAAATCTTGGAATGAACAATTTCCTCCTCATCCTGAACCAGTATATGTTGACGCGCATCTTATCCAAAGAGTTCTACATATGCGACTTTTCTACTGGCTGGCGTTAGTATTCGCAATTATTCCGCTAACATTTGGTTGGGTCAGTCTCGCTCACGGTTCTGCTCCTTTTGGATTCGGTTTGTGGACGGTTTCAGGTTGGTTAGTTCTCTCAAGAGTAACTGGATTCTTTGCTGGAGAGGAAGCTCCATGCACGAAACAAACGGCCATGCGTTTGCAGCAAGTCCGCAATGTTTCGGATTCTGAAGATTCTTGTTGCGCATTTGCCCAACCAATGTGGGAAGTGACCTGTGTAAGGTGCAAAGCATGCGGCAAAGTTCTGTTAAACGAGCCAAGACCAGATTTAGGTCGTCCAAGAAGCGATGGTTGGATAATGGGATTCGTGCGACTCGTACTCTCTGATGGTAAGCCAATAATGG
>JAKURJ010000030.1 GCA_022452125.1 Candidatus Poseidoniaceae archaeon | reverse complement strand
GGGCTCATGGATTATTGCTGAGGGTGCAAGCATTAACCCTGGTTTAATCCAACTTGCAGGAGGACTTGCATTCCTAAATTCAATCAAAGACATCCGTCTGAAATTGAAGTGGCCAAATGATATCCTCTATGAAAATAGGAAAATGTGTGGTATTCTAGTCGAAGGTAAATCAATCGGAAAGGACACAAAGGTGATTATCGGGATTGGAATTAACTTGAAAGGCGATGAAAATTTTGAAGATTTTGAAATTGCATGCCTTGATGAGATATCCGATATTTCTCACGACACAATCGATGCTAGGTTAAACATTGAATTATCCTCACTATTGGAAGAAAAAGAGGGTATTCCTCCTGTAGACTTTGAGGGAATCAAAAAACAAGTTCATGATTTAATGTTAGATTGTGGCAAGCCTAAGTTCGATGGGAAAATCTACCAAAAGTTCGAATTAAATGAACGCGGAGAAATGGTATTAGACGGTGTAATTGTGGATGATGGAGAAGAAGTTGAATGGGTCTAATCTTCCAGTAGTGCTTCCATCGGCTCATCTTCGCTTTCCTTGAATATTCTTTTCAAAATTCCAAATGCTAGTATCAAGACTCCAATTGGATAAAGACCGTAATCGATGATTATTCCTCTACTTACTGAATAATCAATCACCGAATCTTGTTCCACTGAGAAATTGAATGTATGAACTCCTGTGGATTTAGCTTCATATTTCCATTCTTTGTTTTTATTGTCAATGAAATCTGAAGTCTCATCAGGTAAAATCACAGTTGGTCTAACCTCTCCCTCTTGTACTTCTAAAGTAAAGACATCTCCCTCAGACAAATCATACTTGACTTCAAAGTAATCACACCCATCTTCATCGCAATTAAGCGAAACAGGAGTTGACCAAGCTTGTATTACTAACATTGTCAAAAGAATCGTTGAGCCGATGAGAATCATCACATCCTCACTCTTCACAGGCGGTGCGGCTCCTCCTGCTCCCATAATACAGCGGGGAACGGTTTAGCACTTCAACGCTTTCTTGGCTTTCGAGAGAAATTCATTCGCTCACGAACCAAGCGGATCTTGCCGCTTGAAGTGACACAAACTACGCTGCCTTTGCTAAGTGATTCCCGAATTGAATCATATTCTTCCAAACGGACGACTAAAATGCATTTTCCATCTTCAAAATCGTACAATTTAACGGGTAAATCTTGCAAATGATTCTCCAATTCGCTCCTTGAATTGAAGCCATCACATTCACAACCAATCCATCGACGCTTGCCTCGCAATGCCTTTGTCAATTTCTTGGCCATAACTAATCCTCAAGGGCACTTGTCTTAACATGATGCTATCACTCGCCGGTTTGGGCGGGCTCATGAGTGACGAATCTGGGGAGTCGTTTGAACAGATTGGAATCATCCAACTGATCAAAAATATGCTATCTCCGCGTACTTTACCTCACATAATCATGATTGCGCTTATCTCTACTATTCTTCTATTCTTGGTCGAATCACAAGAAGTGCTTGTTGCTATGTCATTTATTTCATTGGCAGTGTCATATGTGTTAGTAGCAATTCTTTCAAATTCTAAAATTGTACAAAACTTGACCAAGTTGCCAGAACAAAAAGGCGAATCGCAGTGGTTAGTACGTTTATTCTTCAGTTTTAGAATTACAATCGTACCAATCCTAATTGCGACAATAATTGTTGGACTACTTTGGAGTTTCACTGGCGGATACGATAATGGATGGATTTCGCCGTTATTGGCATCTTTGTTCATTGTGTGGTCAATAGCCCAAGCTGCATCATTCCGAGCAGGTATGGTCGAGTGGTTAGCTAACGGATTAGGTGATGCGAAGTTGCATACCTACCAGGAAAAAATCTCTACTGCATCTCAAATTTTTGTAGTACAAATTTTCGCTCTTGTAATTTTGTGGCTAGGTCAAATAATTAGTCAAACCGAAAAAATGACGCTGCAGGATGCGTTAATCGGCGGTTTTGCGTTCATTGTAGTTAGTGTTGTACTACAGGCCGTAACTCTTTGGCTTACTCGTGATGAAAGAGAGGCATCAGGTAATGAAAAGGGCATGGCAGCGTTTTCATTCAAGTGGATGATTGTAGCACAATTATTCATTACATGGCACGCATTTAGCATATACAGAAGGACTGCGATGAATCCGTCGGATATTTCGACAATAATAGAAGAAGGCTTGCTAATGGCCTTTACAGTAATATTTGCCGTGTGGTCTTTGACTACTTACACAGTTCGGGATGGTAAGAGGTTGATATCTGAAGATGCATCGCTTCCGCTGGGAATCTCCTTTGGCTACGCATATGCTGGGTCTGTTGCAATGTTGACAGGTACATTTGACAACCTAAAAGAGGTCATGATCTTTGGACACGTTCTCTCAATATGTGCAATGATTCTTCTTCTGCGGCCGACACTCAGAACCAGCAGAATGACTTCAGAAATGTTCCTCAACGCTAAATCTGTAGACATTTCTCGAGTAGTTGATGTGGAAGATGACGAAGAAACTGAGGAAGAAGGCCCTGAAACAAATGAAGAATCGGAAGAAGAATGGCAAGAAGACCAAGAGATTGATTGGGACAAAGGAATCGATATTTCTGAAGATACTGAATGGGATGACTCGGATGTCGAAATAGCAGAATCAGACGAGGCTTAGGTTGGATTTTTCTTCCAGTCCTGCAACTACAGCAACCACTCTTATTCTACCTTGTAAGTCGTCACTTACTCGAGCGCCTAATATCACTTGAGCGTCTTCATCAAACCTAGCAGTGAAAGCGTCAGCAATCAATCCAACTTGACCAACGGTCATACCTGGACCACCTTCAATTTGAAGTAAACAAGCCTTGGCACCATCGAAGGATAAATTCGCAAGAGGGGCACTCATCGCATCTTGAAGAAGGCCGTTCGCATCATCGGGGTCTCCTTGGCCTACCATCAGAGTGGAGCCGCCAGAGTGACCAACGATTGTTTTCAAATCCATCATGTCGAGATTGATCAAACCTAAACGCATCAGCGTCCTTACTAATCCGTCCACAAATTCCTCTACCCAAGAAGCGCCAAGGCGCCAATCTGTGCCTCTTTCACGGGCTTGCCATGCCAAACGGTCAAGGTCAAGCCTAACACACACATCTGAGTTGGCTTCTAATTTGGAGAGACCTTCTTTACTAACTTTCAATCTGGTTTCTTGTGCTTCAAATGGAATTGCTGCAATAGATATCACAATCGCTCCAGCTAAGCGTGCTTGTCTTGCAAATTCCGGCGCAGCACCGGTTCCTGTTCCGCCGCCTAATCCGGTGAGCAACACAACCATTTCAACACCATCCAACAAGGTTCTAGAAACACTTGAGGCTTGCCGCATTCTCTGTTCGCCTAACGGCGGCAATGCAGCGCATCCTGCACTATCCAAGTCTTTGCCGAGCCTGATTACGTGTGCGTCTTCGTAGTCAAAAGAAGATTCATCCGCATCAATCAGGACCAAATCAATTCCATGTCCTGTACGCAGGTGGGCTCTTTTGGCCCAAGAGGAGCCCAAACCGCCTACTCCTGCAATCAGGATTTGGGCTCCATCCATGGCATGTCCTTACATTGGAGGTTATTCAATCTCTGCCCACATATCTTTGATAGCGGCGCCTTGCATCTCGTGCCCATGCATTGTCAGGCTCAAGTCGCAAAACTTTGTCATAAAGTTCAACCGCTTTTTCGAAATCTGAAAAATGGCGACCATACAAATGTGCAAGATTGTTTAGAACGGGAATACATTCGTCATCTTCGCCCAACAATTCTAGAAGAATGTCTTCCGCTTTTCCGAGATTATTTCTCAACATTTCATCCTCGGCTTCTTCCAGTTTGATTAATTGTTCATTTGAGAGTTCATATGTGTTCTCAAAAGGGTGGTCTGACATGAACTCTCCTCACCGTGCTTGAACATATGATTTGCCTTTGTTTGTTTAGGCAAAAAAACGCTTCAAAATGTTACACTGCACGACACTCTATCGAAGATAGAACAAGGAACGATTATAGGCGCAATCCGAGTCGCACAAACCACTGGGGTTGGCTATGCTAATGTCGAGAGTTTTCCAGCGAAGTATCTTGCCATTGGTACTCGTGACTTTGATGCTCCTACCGGGCATTACAAACGCATACCCTGACGGCATTGGAGGAGAGCAACCTCACGGCGACTACACAATCGCCGATGTTGCCAAAGAAGGATGTCTCTGTCACGGCGAAGAACCGAGCAACTCAGTAATGGTCATCCTAGTCGATGTACCGTATACATGGGTCGCAGATACAACGTACGACATGCGCCTCGAGATTATTGGAGGACCGGACACCAACATGGGAGGTTTCTCTGCCAGGGTTAGCGCCGGAGAACTATCCGGGGACGGAGATAATTGGGAAGATGATGTGACAACACTGACTCACCAGTCACCAAACTCTCGTATTTTCACCATATCTTGGACCGCTCCGGCTGATAATTCCTCTGGCACCACAGTAGACTTCTGGATAAGTGGCAATGCTGTAAACGGTGCCGATGGACCTGCGGGGGATTACTGGAATCAAATCGTATTCAATCTGATTGAAGTCGCTGAGGATGATAAGCGCGGAACTCGGTCACTGATTGCTGGAAGTGGAACTCCTGAAGCACCAGAAAGCAAGTCTGGCGAAATAGACATCTCGACCCTAGGTGCTGGATTTAGAGCGCACTGGCTTGGGTTGCTTGGTTTCGGAGCAGTAATCGCTGTGATCATTTTCTGTGGGCTTCTACTGCGATATGGATTCTCAACTTCCTACAAGGGCCGTAGTAACCTACTCCGCTTGAGATACAAGATTAACCGAAGAGGTGATCAGTGATGGCTAAGGATACAATTACCCAATTATTGGAGAAAGTAGCTTCTGGTAAAGTTAGCGTCAAAGATGCAAGAACAGCATTGGAGGATGCATCACTAACCGAAGAGCAAATGGATGCTGCGATTAACCATGGAGTATTCAATCCTGCAGAACCGGGAACCATAATTTCTGCATCGTTGGCGCCATCAGGAAATTCCGCTCTAACAATTTTCTTCTTTGCATGGGGAATATTCTGGGCGCTTTACTGGTTTGGTACAATGCTGTACGGATTGCTCAATGGCTCAGCTTGGGAACAACAACAGTTGTCTTACCACATGGCAATGGGACTAACTACCCTAATCATGATGGGAATTGTTTACCTGAAGTGGGTATTGCCTGACACAATTATCGTCAAGCACAGTCAGAACAAGTACATCCCTGAACATCAGAAGGATTGGAGAGAATACAAGTGGTGATAGTATGGACGACAAGAGATTAAGACCAGCACCATCGCTTGAAGACTCAGTTTTGTCTTCATTAGGAGAGGTTTCCGTAAACCGTAGACAATTCATGCGCTATGGATTCAATGCAGCCAGTGGAGTTCTAGTTGCAACCCTAGGTGCGCTAGGTTTTGCATCAATCCTTATGCCTCCCTCTGCAGGAGGAGGCGGAGACTCTTCAGTACTCTATTGGGCAAAAGGCCGTGAAGAAGAAGCATGGTATGGAGCAAAGCACCTTCAACCAATGATGAAATCCGACTTCGAAGCTGAAGCTGCAAACTCAAATGTTGGAATGTCTGGAGCACAGGGCGTTTGGAACGGCCTGCCTGTAATCGTAAATTACGTGCCTCACGCAGAAAATTCCGGCAAGCCTGTTGCTGACAACTCTCCTCGATTCCAAGAGATGGCTGGATACGATATTGGAGGGAACTATGTTGGGCATGCGACCGAGTTCTTACTAGGAAACCCTGAGGTTTTCGACCCGAATAACAACCTTGTAATGAGTTTCGCGAGATGCACCCACCTGTGTTGCATCCCTGGATGGCAATTGGTTACCAACACTCAAACAGATGACAACTGGACTCCAGGAGGAGGAGACGATGGTGGAAGCAAAATGTTCTGCATCTGCCACTCCAGTAGATTCGACCCTACTGCGATTGAAGTGAACAGAAACGCAAACAGATCTAATGGAGCATCTTTCGAATATCTCGGAATAAGAAGAGCGGGCGGCCCTGCGCCGCTAGGATTGCCGATTATTCCTATCGTCATGAATGGAGACACAATAGAAGCGTCTTCAGATTACACGGGCTGGTTGACCTATTGCGACTGAGGTGATTACATGAGCACAATATTTTGGGTACTTTGGTTCTTTATCGCCTTCATAATTGTCCTGATCGCATTCACACTGCGCAAGGAGAACGAAGAGATCCCTCGAAGAGAAATCCTTCGCGCTGTCGAATCAAGCGGCAAGATGGGATTCGCCGAGAGGACTTTCCTCTGGGTTTTCTCTTTCCTCGACACCAGATTCCGAATTCAGGACTACTGGAACATGAGTAAGGGTGCTTACTACAACATGCACCGTCAGATGCCACTGACACACGCAGAAAAATACAAGCTGCGAATTATTTGGTATTGGTACCCACTATACTGCTTGGGAGGAATCTCCTTCCTTTCATTCATTATTCTTGTAATCACGGGAACCGTTCTTGGAATATACTACGTTCCTGGTGGTGAAGGTGACCCATCACCTGCGTATGCTAGCATGCAATTCATCATGACCCAACTTCCGTTTGGTTACATTATTCGTGCAGTACACCACTGGGGAACTCACTTCATGGTAGCGTCAGTATTCCTACACATGTGTAGAGTTTACTTTACTGGAGCATACAGAAACCCACGTGAGTTAAACTGGTTGATTGGAGTGGCATTGATGGCTCTAACGATTGTCTTCGGATATTCCGGATACTTGCTGCCGTGGGATACATTGGCGTATGGAGCTGCGGTTATCGGTATTAACTTGGCAAATGCTACCCCGCTTATTGGAAAGTATATTGCAACACTACTTTTCTCGGGTTCATCCCTATCTCACAGGACAGTTACTCGAATGTACTTCATTCACGTATTCATATTACCAGTGATCGTAACGACACTAATCATCATACATTTGTTCATTGTATGGGTACAAGGAATAGCGGAGCCGCATTGATATTGGAGGGATAAGATTGGGACTAATCGACAACTTTGGTGCAGTAGCATCATCCTACATGGAGCAAAAGCAGCAGTTAGAATCTGCTGAAGAAAGGCGCAAGCGTACCCGTTCAGGACACGGTTTCTGGCCGCATGAAGTACTCCGTGACACTCTGATTTTCGGATTCATGGCATGTGTTCTGCTATTCTATGCGTGGTTGAATCCACCGCCACTTCACAGTGCAGCTGACCCGTTCGCTCAGGCAGGATTCGTATTCCCTGATTGGTACGTACTATTCTCGTACGGATACCTAAGGTGGGGAGAATACTTACCACAATTCGACGTTCCTCTCGGACCTGTTGGTGACTTCTTTGGGCAACCTTCATTCCCATGGAACGCTGCATGGTGGGGCGCATTCCTAACTGGAATCCCAGTCGGTATTCTAGCACTTCCTCCATTCCTAGGCGGTCGTGAAAAGAGACCTGTAGAAGACCCTTGGTTCGCAAGTGCAGGTGTAGTTTACCTAGCACACATTTGGTTCATCTCCGTTTTCTCCATCAACATCTTCTTGGAATTGTACGGAAAGAATCGCAGTGACTTCTGTAAGTTAGATAGTCATGGAGATTTGCTGTGTGGCGTCAGAGACCCTTGGATTGCAGAATTGTTCAACATGATACCCTGGGTGATGACAGGTATTCTGTTATGGATTATGATTTACTTTATTGCAAAGTGGCTATTCAACAACGCATGGGGTGCGAGATTCACACCTGCACACGGTAAGAAACTCATCGTTGGTGCATTCATCGTAGCTACTGCTGCAAGCGTTGTAACCTATCCTGTCTACGACAACGGATTCTGGGATGCTAGAGGTTTACTAACAATATCTGACTACGATAAGTTAGAGGAAATGAGATCTCAACCTTCAGACGTCCAGGTTAACGAACGAACTGAGTTCATGGATTTGCAAGGATTTGATGGAGACATTGTTCCGGCTGCAGCTTGGATGGATTGGAATATTTACCAACCGACGAGATATTATTTGATTGATTTCGCGGATAATAACGGCCACCAGGACCTTGATTCAGGATTAAATGGGGCAAATGGAATTGAAAATTACACCGCTGACGAGACAATTTGGTCTAGCGGTTCATTCAGCATTACTGACGATTACTGGCCTGAAGATACTGATTTCAAGACAGTTCCTGTTGATGCAACATGTGCAACAAGAGCTAGCGAAGTCCTAATTGATGGGGGAGACTCAACATCTAGTATGATTCAATCTAGCCTTGTAATCACCCAAAGAAGCAGTGGTGACGTCGTAATCGACACCGATTGTAACAGTGGCGAGGCTGGTATAGAATTGGAAGCAGGTTTGTATGATTACGAATTCAGAGTAGAATCAACCGATGGTCTGCGAACCAACGATTCCGTTGTAGTTGAAACATTATTCACTATCCAAGCATTCCAGCCTCTACTATTGTACGATGATGATGCTGGAAATGGCCTAGCAGGAATGACTGTTGACCTTTCTAACTCTCTAGATATGGAACTAGAAGGAGACAATATGGGAGTTATCGTGAACCCAACCTATCACACCAACCCTCTAGCATTAGATGCTAAGTTGACCTATGCAATGTTCATTCCATGTATCACTGCTGGAGCAATTGTGTTTGTGGTCCTGCGAAACATGGCAAGAGGATACGAGTTCGAAATGAACAAGTGT
The DNA here is from genome assembly GCA_022452125.1 of Candidatus Poseidoniaceae archaeon. Classification (GTDB taxonomy): domain Archaea; phylum Thermoplasmatota; class Poseidoniia; order Poseidoniales; family Poseidoniaceae; genus MGIIa-K1. The sequence goes on along the minus strand of JAKURJ010000030.1, from coordinate 6,681 downwards.
TACGGTTGTGACCTTTGTGATGATGCATGTCCAGTTAGATTGTTCAATGCAGGTGACAAGTTGAACATTATTTACAACTCATGGAATAATGAGGACGATGGTGTACCTCTGTACTCATGTCTAACATGCACAGCATGTACTAATGCATGTCCACAACTTGTCGATTACGACTCCTATGTCGATATTCGTCGCTCACTGATTGTCGGTGGACCAGCTGCTGAAATCCCACACACTGTTCTCCAAGCAGTCCTTGCTGCGGAAGCAGAGGAAGAGAGCGATGCTGATTTCGTTTCTGTTGAGGAATACCCTATCGATTCAAACATTGGATACTATCCAGGATGTGTCGATTACCTAGACCAAGAAATGGTCTTCAGCCATCTGAATGAAGGTTCAATGGACCTTGGAGAAACAACAACAGCTGCGTTCACTCTATTCGAAGAGATGGGAACAGATGTTTCATACCTGGGTAGAGACTTCCTAAAGTGCTGTGGACACGACCAGAAGTGGCAAGGTCTTGACGAAGTATTTGAGAAGCTGAAGGCTTACAACCAAAAGAAGATCGAAGCATCAGGAATCGACACCTTGGTTTCTTCATGTGCTGAATGTTTCAGAACATTTGCTCGTGACTATGAACTTGAAGGTGTCAAGGTAATGCACACAACAGAGTTCCTAATCGAGAATGGTTTCGATATGGAAATGAAGGCTGAAGATGACTTGACTGTAACCTATCACGACCCATGTAGACTCGGAAGGCAGATGGGAATCTATGAAGAGCCACGTGAACTAGTTGCAGGCGTTGAAGGTGTACAACTCGTAGAAATGGAACACCATGGCGAGGATGCAATGTGCTGTGGAGTTTCAAGTATGATGTCTTGTAACGAAAACGCAAGAGCACTCAGAGTATCCCGTATGGAAGAAATCCGCAACACAGGAGCAGACATGATGATTACATCCTGTCCTAAGTGTGTATCTCACTTTGAATGTCTCAAGTTCGAAGGGGATGAGCGTCATGACATCGAGATTCTTGATGTGGTTTCATTCCTAGCTCGCCAAGTTGAAGCAAAGAAATCTATGGCTGGAGAAGCAACTGTTCAATACTCTCAATGCTCTGTAGATTTTTCAGCCGAAGCATAATCTGCGATTAAGACAAAAAATCGGGTCAAGATTGATTAATGTTGATTTTGAGTGCTAACTCATGGACTACGATAGCCATACACTTCTCGAACTCAAAACCATGTGCAAGGAAAGAGGTTTACGAGTTAGTGGAAACAAGGCTGAAGTCGTCATACGCTTGATGGAGGATGATGAATCTAAATCCCCCCAACCTGTCTCAATTCCAACTCAACAAAATATGCAATTTGGGCAACAACAAATGTATGGTGGACAACCACAGCAGATTTTCATAACAAACAACACTACTAGTATTGTTCAGATTACTGGTTTTTTGATTATTTTATACGGTTTGTTTAGGATTTTTGTTGGCATGTTATACGGTGAAACTGATGGAGGTGGTGAGTCGTTCATCGCTTTGGTCATTGGAACTTCATTTGTTTTCGGCGGAATCTTATCTGTTCAAGGATATCGACTAGGACTGTATTTTACTCTGGTTATTCTAGTAATTTCGGGAATGTTTTTCTTGGCTTATATTGACGAATATTGGAGCCCTCTGTCTGTAGGACAGGTAGGGGAGAACTCGTTTGGATTCTCTTTATTCTGTTCAGGATTCTGTATGCTGATTGTAGCAATGCCATTACTTACCGCAGCACCATCAAATTTCAGAACCGGAACTCCGAATTATCTCAGAACTATTGTTGACATGGCAGATTTTGTTTCACCAGTGCCACTAGTTTGGTCTGAACAAAAAGACGCTGTTGAAGCGAAAGTTGTGATCAATTGTGTGCATTGTAATTCACCATTGAAAGTACCTACAGGATACACAGGTAATGTCAAATGCCCATCCTGTGGAGAAAAATTCGAGGTTAAGTGATCAGGAAGATTCTTCTTCCATTCCTCTAATTTCATAGTTTGAGGGGAAGAGAGCAACAATTACTCCAGCAATTAAGAATCCAAGACCCATTGCGAATTCCTGTTGAACAAACAAAAATTCCAGTGCAAAGACAACCAATAGCAAACCTCCAATGTTTGAGACCCATACTAGAGTCTTGAATGTGGATAGTGAAACACCGGTTGTATTTGCACCCCTCTTGGGACCAAACTCTCCACCGAATCTTTGAGCTCCTTCATGTTCTGGCTGTTTTGACATAATATCACCTATCTATCATTGTAATTGCATCCGTAGGGCATGCTAGAACGCACAACCTACAACCTGTACAAGCATCTCGAATTATCCTAGCTTTACGATTGCTGGGAACTTCTAGCAAAGGAGATGCCATGTCTTTGAAGTACAATTCGATAGCATCATCATCACATACTATCGTACACTGGTCACAGCCAATGCATAGATTCTCAGTCACCCAAGCGACTGTCCCTTCTCCTCCCTTAATCGATGCTCGACGCTCACCCTTCTGACGGGCAAGTGAAATCGCTATGCGCTCAGCCTCAGCCTCACGCCGCTTAGCAAGGTCATCTCGAGAGGTCATTCATTCACCTCCAAAAGGTGCTTACCTTCAAACCTCTCTACACTTAGATTCACCAATAAATCACCCAGACAGTAGAATGCACCTACTAATAGTGGCGGATTCCAAGCGGTTAATCCAGTCCACGGAACCTCATTGGCCCATGTCCAATTTGTAAGATAAGTACCCCACAATTCCATCAATAGAGCAGCCCAAGCCATTGTTGCGTATAGAGCAGGTTGCGGACCCCATTTCGTGAACACGAGGACCAATAGAAGTAGAATCACTCCTGAAGTATCTCCTCCCGTCCACACGCCATAAGCGACTAGAGGTATGAATGGCACGAGACTAATCATTGCTTTTTGCACAGGTAAATATGCACTAATCCTTCTTCCAGCATCAAATAAAAACCAGTGTCCGACCGGTACGAATAGTGGCATCAAGCCGCGCTGATATTCGTAAATCAACCACACTTCAGAGAAGAATAATTCCATTGGAGTTGCAAAGGCTAGAACGGTAATCATCTCGATTCTTTCCTTTCTTTCTGCGTTATAGAACAACCAAATGAACAATCCAATGCACCAAATATTGACTGGCCATTCAGCGTATTTAGCGCTGACATAAAGCCCAATTGCAATAGTTAGTGCATAAACTGCGACACGCTTCATGGAACCACCTCAACGCAATTCGATTGATACACCTTCAGCACTCATGACTTCAACCACTAGTTGAATCACATCATCAGGTAGGTCTTCGGGAGCGAAAACTCCCGAACCAAACATATCAGGCCTGTCAATCCAAGCAATTACACAACATGCAGTTACTAGGCCGGTAGTTCTAGCCATACTAGAATCTCCATCCTTTCCTAGATCTTCAACAATCCAAGTTCGAGTTTCATCACCTGAAGAAACGCAAACCTCCATCCACGTGAACTCTGAACGGTGTGGGTCGAGAGCCCAAGCATCTACTAGTTCATCAGGATCCAAGTTAGTGTTTTGATATCTTTGAATGTGCCCTGGCCACCTAACTGTGTACTCACCCATTTTTTGAGCAGGCAAAGACAATAGTGACCGCAAACCATCTGTCAGGAATGCTTCCATCTCTCTGCCATTTGCATCAATAGAATGCAATTCGGACATGGCAGGAACTTCGGATTGCTCTCCTTGCAGAATTACCCTAGCTGGACGAGTATACTCTGCGATAACATCGTGTGGAGAGAATGGAGCCATGTATGACCATTCATCATCTGGCTGTTGAGGATTGCCGCCTACCTTGATGCTAACAGAATCTAGACTACCAAATTCACGAAATGCAGATGCCACAAGCATGTTTGAAAGTCCTGGAGCGATTCCCACATCCCACAAGATTGTACTAGATACGTCTTCCAATGTATCTGGAGTGGTTTCGCTGAAAGACAAGTCTACAATTCTTTGTCCTGAATCTTTCAGTAAAGAAGTCATCTTGTTACCCAGAGAACCGGGAAGCATATTCACTATGATTTGTGCTTGAGTGTGGTCAGAAGTTAACGCATCTCCAAGGTGAAAAGTTGCAGGAGATTCTCGCTCAACTACATCAAACAAATGCACATCAAATCCCGCTTCGCCTAACCTTCTAGTGACAAATGAGCCAACTAGACCGCCACCCAAACAATGTATTCGCAAGTTAACCCTCCATCTGCTTTTGAGACTCTGCGCCCATTGCCAGCATTGACAACTCTGAAACTAGAGCGTGCCATCCATGCGCATGTTCACCGAATTGTTTCCCAACTTCACTGTAAGGCCTGAATTCAGCGGAGGGAGAATTTAGATTTTCCATTTCGCCTTTCTTAGCATTTATTCGATAAAACCACGATGCTGCCTCTCCATCGACTAGATAGACAACAGGCTCAACTGGCGCGCCTTCTGTTGTGTTTAGTGAAGTAGGTACTCCTTCTTGAATCAGGAAATTTTCAACATCAACTCCGCCTTTAGAATACATCAATCGTTTGAATTTCCTATTGGATAAATTGAGTAACTCCTCGCCGCTTGTAACAGCCATAATTCCCAAACCGTATGTTCCTCTATCATTCTTGATGAAGGCCACTGGTTGCCTGTCAATTCCCAATTCCTGGTATTTTGCTGCGATTCTAGCTAAAAACTCGTCAACTTCTGAGGCGAGGATATGTCGACAAGTTTCTTTTTCTAAACACTTATCCTCGGAAACAAACCAAGTGCTCATCAAATGCCATGAATCGATTTCGAGAATCTCAGCAATCTCATCGACATATCCTTGCAAGCATTGGTAATGTTCGCTCTTCCTTCTTCTCTGCCAGCCCATGTGAGGAGGTGGAGAGACTTGGTGTGCACCGAGGCCATCGACCATTCCCTCTGTAAGATCATTATTCAGCAAAACAAGGCATGGCTTTTCTCCTCCCACCAACAATTGTTCCCCTTGAATCTCCACGGTATCTAATGATAGAGGCCTAGTAATGCCGGCCAGAGAGCCATGGCCTTCTAATTCTGGAGAGCCGACTGTACATCTAAATCCTGCTAGTTCAATCAATCGCTTGATTGTCGCAACATTTTCCACATAACCTGGATTTCGAGTATGAGATTCAGGATACAAATGTACCCAAGAACAGCCTTCATGCTTACGATTAATGTGATTCCGCAACAATTCAGCTAAATGCTGCTCATCTTCTGGAGAGGTGTTATTGAAACCTGCTGGAAAGTGATTTGCATCTACTACAGCAACCTTCCATCCAGCATCTCGAATGTCGACGCTGCCATAAATCGGGATAGGAACTTCGGAGCGCTTTTTCGCCATCCATTCGCTAATTTTGTCGCGATTAGCCTCCAATTTGTGTGTCAAATCGTGAACGAAACTCATCCAATCACCTCGTCCAATAATGATGCGGCATCACCGCTTTTTCTAGTTCTGCCGCCATCGAGAATGTGCATGGCCTCAAAGAGACCTAAACCAACTGCGATGTCAGGCTGCCTGAGCAATGCTTTCTCCATGTTTGGATGGCGAGCGGCTATTTCTTGAACCCGTGGTTGAAGTTCGGCAAGAACCTCATCAATCAATTTTGGAGAAGTTGCTCGGCCTGCAGGCAATTTAGGTCGTCGTACTATTTCTGCTGGCAAATCAGTCAAATCTGCAGCTTTCCTCAAGGCTGCTTTTTCTTCTAAACTGGCAGGAAGTCTCCAATCCATTGGCAGCTTATTCGAAGCATCACGGTGTCTAAACCCTAGGAATGGAACTCGAACTTCAAGACCGTGAGCCATTGAGTGTCTGTCAACCAATCTCAATTGGAAATTAGACAACTGTCCATGGTCCAATTCAAATTGAAGGAAATCATTCAAACTTCTACAGTGATTGTCAGGAGAATGATCCGCTGACCACCATTGCTCACCTTCTAGACTTGATAGGTTACAATTCAATTCATCCAGCCTTGATTGAATCACTGATGCATGAGCCTTGAGGTCACGATAACGCGGATATCCTGCGTGAAGCTCGTCTGCGCCTTGTCCACACAAGCCAACAGTTACTGATTCAGACATCTTGGCGAAAAGAGGTTGGAAAAACAACACTGTCAGGTCTAAATCCTCACCGTGCCAAGCCAAATCTGGAAGTCGTGAATTGAACGAATCTTCTTGCAGGATATGTTGGTGATGTTCCAAGTCTAGACTCGAGGCCACTAATTCTGCGGCCTTCCAATCAGGATTTTCTTCACTTTCAGCTACTGTCCAACAAGCAGGAACGGGCTGCCCAGCACGTTCTGCGGCCTCTCTCGCAACCGCACAAACTAGACTGGAGTCTAGGCCACCGGACAGAACGATTCCAACCGGTACGTCTGCCATCAATCTATCTTTAACGCTCTCAACAAAGGTTTCCAACAATCCTTCAGGGTCATTCCAAGACTGTGTAGGTTCTACAACTTGCTTTTCAAATCGAGATAGGCTGGTCATCATAGGTTTTCCATCAACTAGTTCCCAGACTTCGACAGTTCCTGGGCGCACTTGATGGACTCCAGCGAATAATGTGGTGCCGTCCAAAGGATATTCCCAAGCAATTCTGGCCCTCATTGAAATATCGTCTATTTTTGTAACATAATATTCGTGTG
>JAKURJ010000003.1 GCA_022452125.1 Candidatus Poseidoniaceae archaeon | reverse complement strand
AAAGACCTACACTGTAATCACAGAGGAAATGATCGTCGGAATGGCGAGTCCGAGTGCAAATTACAACTTCGCAAACGACTACTTCACCGGCACAACTCCAAAGCCAATTGCATCTGATTGGACCGCAACTTTGTCAGTCAAATTCGGTTCTAACACACAGTATACCTACAATGCAGTCACTGCTGATGAAGGGATTGCCAACGGAGTTGGAGAATTTAGATTCGATTGGGTAATGCTTCCCGGAACTGAATCCGGAAACTTAGCTCGCGACTCATTTTACGTAGATGATGGATGTTATACCTTTGAAGTAGAAATTGTAAATGAGCATGGTGAAACTTACACTGATTCTAGTTCAAAGATTGAATTCTTCTGGGATTCGAATGAAGCAGGTGGAGACGACCCAGCTTCTTCTGCAAACTGCTGATTATTGCATCACTTTGAATGAAACAACGGTTTATACCTAGACCAACGGACAAAATCGCATGGTCAATTGGTCATTAGATGATACACAAGCCGCCAATATTCCTCCGCCACCCAGGCGAAGGTCTTCGCTAAAACCAAAGCGAAGTCGTGCTAACACATTGTCATCAAACAGGACAGCAGATGGCCGTGTTCGTAAAGTAATCAACGGTGAAGTTGTGTATGTGCGCGTCCGTAAAGTGAAGGCGTAATCACTCAATAACTCCGGAATCTTCGTCTTCCTCGTCAGACTCTTCGGTAATGTGGGAGTATTCTTTCGCTGCTTCAATACCCATTTGTCTCCTGAATACTAAGACGAAGATTACCACCGCAGCTACCAAACCAATAGCAATTGGTAGTACTAAGTTCGTAGACTCATCATCCTCAATTGACCATGTAACAGGATTTGTTGATGCGCTACCAGTAGAAACTACCTCGAATCCATTGAAGTGGTATGGTACGAAAATCTCACACTCAAGAACTAGTTCCCCTTCAACAGCTGAATCCCAGTTCATTGGAATCTCGATTGTTTCACCAGGTTCTGCAGAATAAGGAACATTGACTCCTACATTTGCATCAGCCCCGTTAGAAATACAATCGATGAGGAAATTTGCTGCAGCATCTCCGTTATTGGTTACCGTCGCCATAACACCTAGTCTTGAGTTGACATTATTTTCGTCATCACTCTCTACGAGTGAATCAAATGATAGAGATGGCAAATCGAGTGTTACATCAAAGTGATTGACCTTAGGTAACTCTGCGATTTGGTGCTCATAATCTCCCCACGGAGTTGAAAGGACAACTAAACCGCTAGCACTTTCTTCGTGCATGACTCCATTACCATCTTGCCATCGAACCATTCTGTCCCTTTCATCAAGAGCGATTTCTATCACATTATCTCCCAAATTTTCGGAATCGAATGTGTTGTTGTCACCTAATGGAGATGTGCTAATCGAATCATATCCCATGTTGTATCCATAGAACACAACATATCCGTTTTGGACGCCTACAGTGCGAGTGGTAAGGATGTTAACCCAGTTGTCGGTAACCCCTCCTGTACCAGTAGAATTGGTCCAAGTTATGCTTGCATCGTCCCAGATAATGATGTCTTCATCACTGATTCCTCCAGATAATGAAGAATCCGTGACACTGATTGAGCCCATGACTTCAATCGGGCCTGTGCTAGTCATTTGTGCACCATTTAGCGTACATGTACCATGGCAAGAAATTCCAGCGCCGAATATTGAGCCAGTAACAATTAATGTTCCCTGCACATCTATACTCCATGCATTGTTTCTGTCAGGAATCACTAGAGACGTACCATCTCCTGACAACTCATCAGCTTCCAACATTACAGGGGTAGCACCCTGCGCAGATAGTGTAATTGTGCTGATTGAAGAAATTTGGAACGGATGTGTGGTTATGTTAACAGTGAGATTTTCAACATCTAAATCGCCATTCCAATCGAATTGAGTTCCCGTCCAATTTGTAGTCGATTCATTGTTAATCTCGATATCAATGCCGTAGAGTACTTCATCTGCGAAATCAATTCGCAGAACACCCGTCTCTCCTAAGAATCCAACCGGAACATGAACATTAGCAGTGCCCGCTAAATTGAGTTTCGGAGGTGCTACCGCATTCATAGATCCAGATACTACCATGGTTGCTCCTTCTTCGATAATTACAGCAGTATTTTCTGCGATTTCATAATCTCCCGAAACAGTCCATGTTGCCCCATTTGAAACGGTGTAAGTTCCGGAAAGAGTTCCGCTCGAATCTTCTTCAGAATCTGCAGTAATATCAGTTGCAGAGACGAATGGCTGGCTTAGTAAGATGATTAGAGACAGTAGAAGTGCTCTTCGCATGTTACATGCTCTACTGAACAAGCAAATGAATCATGCCCCGACATTATCATCAATACGGGACATCTTTCCATCCAATCTTGTAACCGATGAGGTTGAAAGAGCGGTGTAGAATTGGCGTGATTACTACCAGTAACAACATTGGCACAATCAAATCTCTATCTCCATGATTAGAACCTGTTAGGAATAATTGTCCGAATACGAATACAGATATCGCAAATGGAAGAGTATCGAGAAGAGGTGCTTTGCTGGAAACATCTCCTTCTCTCTTCATGCCTTTACGTCGCTTGAAATAAGACCCGGTAGAATCGCCAACTAAACTTGTGAATCCCAAGAAAGTACCGAGTACAAATGCGCTTGCAGCCCATCCAGTGGCTGCTTCAGTTGGAGAGATGAACACCCAATTTTCCGGAACCATTGTCATCAGGTAGCACAGTAATCCGCTAGTTAGTGAACCGCCGATCAAACCATTCCATGTCTTTCCATCACCGAGTAGCCTGTTTCCATCTTTGTGAATCCTTCCCCCGTCGATTGGCCAAGGTCCATAGCCAGTCTTTGGTAGCCACTTGCCCCACATCATTGCGAAGGTATTGACTAAAAATCCCGGGAGATAAATCCAAAGTGTGAACAACATCATTTCAAAGACATTGAAGTCTTCCATAAATTAGTGGTGTAACATTAGGCCTTTGAAGTCAATGGCGTTTTTTCACTTCACGATGGGCTTATGAGCCTATCATCGATGGAGCGAACATGGCAGGAATGTCGGTTTTGGTTGTAGGTGGCGGTGGCCGTGAACATGCACTGTGTTTGGGCCTAGCAAGAAGCCCTTCTGTTGATGAAATCCACTGCGCTCCGGGGAATGCAGGTACTGCTGAAATAGCAACCAATCATACTTTCAGTGATGTTTCTGACTTGATTCATCTAGCCTTCCAATTGCAAGTTGATTTTGTCGTGGCTGGGCCTGAAGCTCCATTGTGTGAGGGACTAGCAGACCAACTTGCAAAGATGGATATCCCATGCTTTGGCCCAGTTGCTGCTCTGGCTAGATTAGAAGGTAGCAAATTACACGCAAAGCAGGTCATGAAACAGAATGGAGTTCCAACTGCGGATTTCCATGTATTAGAGAAAGACAGCGATATCGATGCCGCACTAGATGATTTTTCAGGAAATCCTTGGGTCGTAAAGAGAGATGTTTTGGCCGGAGGAAAAGGTGTTGTAGTCACTGAAGACCGTACAGAGGCTAAGCAATTCATTGAAGAATCAATCAAAAGCGACGGTCAAGTTTTACTCGAAGCATTCCTCCCCGGAGAGGAAGCAAGTATGCTAGTTGTCATGGATGGAAGCGGCTATGTCTGCCTTCCAGCTAGTCAAGACCACAAGAGAGAATTCGAAGGTGACAAGGGTAGAAACACCGGAGGAATGGGCGCTTATGCTCCAGCTCCAGGCTACACTGATGAAGTCAAAGCAAAGACGATTGAGAGAATCGTTGAGCCTATGCACAAGGACCTATCAAGTCGCAGAGTGCCCTACAGAGGTGTCCTTTATGTTGGATTGATGATTGATGAGCATGGCGATCCATACGTTGTAGAATTCAATGTAAGATTTGGCGACCCTGAGTGTCAAATCACAATCCCTCTAATCGCATCAGATTTGGGAGAAATGTTGAGCGCATCTTCTAGAGATAAACTGGCGTCATGTGAAGTTCAGTTCCACGAAAAGCATGCCATGACAGTTGTTCTTGCAGCAGAGAATTATCCGGGCTCAGTCGAGAAGGGTAGGTCAATTTCCAATGTACCTGATTCATCCCCAGATTCATGGGTCAATCATGCTGGAACTAAAGTCGAAAATGGTCAACTTTTGTCCAATGGTGGAAGAGTACTTTCTTGCACAGGTCTGGGAGATAGTCTCCAAGATGCAGCCGACAAGGCTTACGCCTTGATTGAACAGATTGATTTGTCCGGCTCCCATTACAGGCGAGATATAGGCCACAGGGCACTATGAGAAGTATCTGAAAAATAGGCTTGCAGTATTGCGTTTTTTGGACCAACCGAATTAATGGTTCTGGAATGCCAATAGGCAACGCATAAAAAGGGGTCTCAAGTGGCCGCAATGCTACAGCCTTTAGGCTGCACCTAGAAAACTAGAGGGAAACACAATGTCGACACAAAACGACGGAAATTTTGGAGCGCAAAGCGCAATGGGGTGGCTAATTGCACCTCTTGCAATTTTGGTTGCACTCCTTGCTGACTTCGGTCTAGACTTCGGTCTAGGTCTTGAGATGAACGATTTGGAACCATACGCTGTAATTGCAATTGCAGCTGTACTTGGTATGGCACCACGTGTCATGAAAGAATTCGAAATCATCCATCAAGGCGCAGCTATTTCCCTCGCTACCCTTGTTGTATCACTCGTTCTTGCTGAAGGAGTTTCGATGTACATGGATTCAAACTTCCTTGGTTTGATCTTCTTCATCGTTATGTTTGGAGGATATCTATTGGACTCCAATGGACGTCATGAATGGAACACAGTGATGATTTTCGGAATCACAGGACTGTGGACCGCTATCGTTGCAGCAGCACACTTTGCTGATACACAAACCAAACTTTACACACTGGATGGACAAGAGTACATCAGAACATCTGCGTGGCAGGAGGCAACTGGATTTGTCTTCTTCAACACCCTTGGAATCTTCGTGGTTCTCGGTCTATTGGCCGCTGTACTACTGCGTGGAGTACTAACTCCTGCAACAGACAAGGGCTGGTTTGGTTACATCAAGCCAATCGATGGTGCATGGAACAAAGCAACGCTTCCTCTACAGGTCGCATTGGCTATTTGGGCAGCAACTCACATTGCAATCATGGCTTACTTCAACACGCTTGGAGACATGGACATTCTAGCAATTTGGTCTGAAGATGGATATCACGGATATATCGGATTCTGGCCCGCAGCACTAACCGGAATAGTTGCATTGACGTGTGCATGGATGTGCGCTGAAAGGTGGTTTACACGCGCACTGTTCTTCGGTTCAATGTGGGTCCTTTACATCGTTTCATCGCTGTATGAATCCAATCACTGGGCTAACGAAAGCTTCGAAGGAAGTTGGGCTGTTTGGATTTGGTTCGGAATTACCTTCTTCATTGGAGTTCTGATTTACTGGTTCGCAACCCACGAAGATTACGGTGGATGGATGAACAGAGAGTTGCACGAGCCAAGTCAGGCCCGTGTGTTCTGGTCTAACCACTGGGCAGGAATTATGACATTCACTGCTTTCCTGGTTGCTCTAGCAATCAGAGTTCAGTGGTACTTTGTACCTTCAATGAACTCAGCAGGATTGGAATCTTGGGACCTTACTGGAGGTTCTGACCCTTGGTACATGAAGCGCGTTGTTGACTATGTCATCGCAGAAAATGCACACTTGATTTGGGATGCTGACAGAAACTACCCGGTTGGAGGTATCAACCCTCGTCCGCCATTGTTCTCATGGTCAATGGCACTGGTTGCAATGCTTCTAACAAATCTCGGAATTTCATCTGATGCATCTGTTTGGTATGCTATGCTTGCTCTACCTGCAGTATTCGGTGCGCTAATCGTGTTCCCTATGGCTGCAATTGCGAAGGACAACTTCGGAAAGGGAGCTGGTGTAATCGCTGCTTGGTTAATCGCATTCATGCCAACCCACGTCCAAAAGTCGACATGGGCTATGGCTGACCACGATTCATACGTGCTACTCTTCCTAACTGCTGCATTCATGTTCTATCTGCGTGCAGTAAAGGCTGGTGGAGATGAGCGTTTATCTCGGTACACAAACGCATATCCTTCTGGAATCATCAAGGCTTTGTCTGAAGTATTCAAGCAGCGCAGAAAGGCTTCTGCTAATGCTATTGCAGCAGGTGTCTGTTTCAGTATCGTCGCACTTGGATGGAAAGGTTTCGTATACGGTCCTGCAATTATCTTCCTTGCATACTTCGTACAAGTTGCTATGAACATGTTTAGGAGAAAAGACAGCACAATACTATCTGCTTTGAACATCATGATGTTGGGAACTATTTTCATCATGGTTCTACCATTCTACGCACACCCACAGTTGAACCTAGTTTTGAATTCCACAGGATTGACTCCACTACTATTCATCACATTGTTCACTGTTGCAATTGCATGGATTACAACCGGATTCCGTGACAAGCCTTGGCTACTCGTCCTAGGTTCCCTATTCACTGGTGGAATTGTGTTTGGTGTAGTCCTTTACATCTTGCAAATTACCGACCAGTCCAATGCTTGGGAAATTCTAACCACTGGTTCAGGATACTTCACCAAGAACAAGATATTCGGAACAATTGCTGAAGCAAGTGCTCCAAGCCGTGGACAGTTGTTCGCATCCTTCGGACCGATTGTATTCGTTCTAGCAATTGTTATGGGTATCATCGCATTGTGGGACGGTATTGTCAAGAAGAGTCAGACCAAACTGATTCTAGGAATGTGGGTTATCGTTGCAGCTTACATGGCTTGGTCCGCAGGAAGATTCCTGTTCAACGCTGCTCCTGCTATGGCAGTAATGGGCGCTTGGGGTATTGTCACCCTGTGGGGCGCAAGCGGTGCAAGTAACATGGCCCGCTCATGGAGAAGAATGGGTATCAGAACTCCTGGCGAGAGAATCACCAATGCCCGTAAGGCAGTTTGGAGAACTCCACAATTCAGTGCTATTGGACTTGTGTTGCTGATGTTGATCAGCCAGCATGCAAGTTACGGTATCGATGCTGCAATGCCATCCTCTTCGAGACACGAAGCAGAGATGGATGAAACAATCTACAACATTGCTCCAGATATTCTAAGATGGAATGATTTCGGTTTCTCTATCCTAGATGACACCGAGTATGATGACAATTCTCGATTCTATCTAGGTTCATTTGGTTCTGGTTACAATGACCGAGGTTGGAACATGGCGTATGATTGGCTGAAGCATCAAGACACAGACCAGCCATACTCCGACCGTCCAGCATTTGTATCATGGTGGGATTATGGTTTCCAAGCATTAGAAACCGGTGACCACCCGTCAGTTTCTGATAACTTCCAGTCCGGTATTCCTGCAACTGGTAACATGCTTCTAGCAAGAAGCCAAGACGACTTGGCAGCTATGTTCATCTGGAGATTGTCCGAGGCGGACCTCTCATACAATGAAGCAAGAACCGGTGAAAGGGTACACACAAACTCTTTCCTGAACTCATTAGGAAACCATTTGACAGATGAGCAGAAATCAGAATTCGTCAAGATCCAAACCAATATGGATGCTGATGGAGTTATCGAGCGCTCGTTCGAGGTTACTCAAGTCAATGGCGATGTCGTTATGGCACAAGGTCGCTTGATTGAAGACGGTGTATTTGGAGCAGACCCACAGACCTACTACAAGGTCTATGAGAATGGAGAAGCAATCGCTTGTCCTTCAGGTGCCGAATGTGTAGGTGACTACGCTTTCGTTCACTTGGATGAGGCTCAGCCAGTATTCAACAACAACATTCGTGCTGCTTCAGATACTGAAACCAATAACACTCACTACATCTTTGGAGATTATTGGTATACTTCCGACCTGATTGAAGAGTACGACTCGGTAAGCACAGGTATTCACAGAGCAAATGCAGGAATTGCATTAATCACTCAGATGCTAACATCTTCACTTGACAGCGAGGAATTGCACTCTCTGTACGTAGACCTATCAAACAACGATGTATACAGCGTACAAGATTACGAAGGTGCACCTGGTGAAATGATTACCAGAGACCACGAAATTAGATACTTCGCAATCGACCACAGATTGTATCCTCGTGCAGGTATGTACAGTTCCGAATACAGCGGTGGAAGCCCAACAGGTATTTTCGCAGCACCAACTATTCTTTCTGGACAAGACTTTGGCACATTCATGGATGAAGTCTACATGACTTCCAGAGGACAATTCAATGACGAAATGACCCGTGAAGAATTCGATGAGGAAATGCGCAAGGACGTATTGAATCAACAATCTGGTGCAACCTTTGACCCACTAAGTCTTGTGGACATCAGAGTCGACCACACTCCAGCGTTCTTTGAAACAATGCTAGCCAGAACCTACGTAGGTTACGGCGCATCTTCACTAGGATTTGCAACAACCGAACAACCTGGTCAACACTTTGGTCAATCAGGAACTCCGAACTCGATAATGACAAATGCAGTGCCATTGCCTGGTGCAATGATGAACCACTTTGTTATCGCAAACTGGTACAATGCAGAAAACGAGTTCGACACTCTGGGTCAAGCTAACACAATGGTCAAGATTTTGAAGTATTATCCTGGTGTTGAAGTCGGCGGAACCGTCACAATGTCTGATGATGGACAACCTCTGCCAAATGTTAGAATCTTAATCGAGAGAGATGCATTCTCTGGCGAGGGTGATACAGACTTGGATGATGACACATATTGGATTCCAATCGGTTACACAGACGCTGATGAAAACGGCGAGTGGTCTTACACAGTTCCTGCAGGAAAGATTCGTGTGTCTGCATATGCAGGTATCTACGATGATGTAGACGCTAAGGATGTAATCAAGACGGGAGAATATGCATCTGGTCTTGGTGACTTAACTGTTGAAACAAATGATGACCGTGAGACAAACTTGATCACAGCCCTACTAGGAAAGGTAGCTAACATGTCCTGGATGGGTGAGGTTACACAGAACATCACTGGTGTCCAAGCTGACAGATTAGAAGGCGATTCAATCGACACTGACTTCGATATTGAAGTTGAATCCAGTGGAGTTTCTGGAACAGTTACCTGGACTGGTCACGAATCCTTTGAAGGCGATGCACTTGATGGAATGGACTTCATTCTGAGAAACATCTGGGATATGACCTCTAACTACACAGTCACAACTACTAGCGGTTCGTTCACAACAAACGCTGGCGAATCCAGAATAATTCAAGGAACAGGAGAGGTTACCTTCACATCAGAAGGTACATTCGACACCCAAGGTAACACAGGAATTGTCCACGGATTCACTGGAAATTACACACGTACTGTACTAGACGGTCGCTCGTACACAGCAAACGCATCATTCACAGGTGCTGGTACAATTGTAGCCAACTGGATTGATTACGATGCTCCGGCGTGTGATGAAGAAACAGAAGGAAACGAAACCGTATTCGTTCTTCCAACATTCAACGAAACTGTTGATGGCGAAAATGTAACTTCCACACACATTGCTTGTTCAACCGGTGAAGTAGATACATACCTCTTCGCAGGTACAGTAACTGCCAACGGAAGAATGACTGCTGATGGACCAGTTTCAGTTGTAAAGTACCTTGATGGTGAAACATTCGAAGGTACAGGATTCTACGAAGGAATTGGAACAGCAAACGGTACTGGACTCTTCATCGGTGAGGGAACTTTCTCTGGACCTATGGTGGCTCCAGGTTCATTCTACAAGACCGGATTGATGCCGGGAACTTACAACATGATTGCTGTAATGGAGAACGGAAGAGAAGTCTTACTTCCAGACCCTGTAGAAATCACGATTGCACCAGTCACCGACTTGGAAATGAAGATGCCTGGTTCGATTTTCGCAGATACACTGTATGCAGACTACTTCACTAATGGAGACCCAACGCCACTGCCAAATGCAACGATTGAATTAACCGATTATGATTTGGCAGAAGATGTAATGCCAGTATCAATTGTAACCGATGAAAATGGTAGCTTCAGTTACGGACCAATGGCTACAGGATTCTACCAATGGAGAGTTGATATTGATAATGATGGCTGGTACGAGGTTGAAGAGAACTTCACTGTTGGACTAGACTCAGAGAATGTAACACTAGCAATTTCTGTACCAACAAAGAGAGACATTGTAATCAACTTAGATGATGGAGGCTCAGGCATTGACCTTGCGAACAGAACCATTACTTTCACTAACACAGAGAGCACAGACTTGAATCAGTTCACTGTGACTGCAATCTCAGATGAGAATGGAGTAGTTCATGCAGAAGTCGACATGGGACAATGGATCATTTCCGATGAGACAAACGACACCCATGTTCTATGGCATGAGGTCGAAGTCACAACTGATGACTTAGAACTCAACTTGTCATACGCTGTCAGCGTTTGGGTGAATGGTACAATATGGGCAATTCCAGGGTTGAATGATTTGTTATTGGACCCTCAATTCAACGAACCTTCAGATGTTCCTGAGGAAATGAGAGAAGCCGCTACCAATGTCAAGGTTGAGGCTCGTTCCGGAATGATTGTTCTAGAGTCTATCTCTGACCAGAATGGTTCATTCGCCTTCAGAATGCCTGAGAATCTTGTGTTCCACGTAACAGCATCTAGTTTCGCTGGTACCTCAAGTAACACATTGACAGCAGGTATGCTGGTTAGTAACGCATCTGAAGTTACTGACACAGACTTGTTCTTGGTCGATTCAAACATCGTCCAAGGTGCTGTATGGCTGAGAGAATCTCCGGTTAACGGTTCAGGAGTTGCTTGGGGAGATGGTATCTCTGGTGCAGCAGGTGCTGAAGTAATCGCAACAGATTCTAACGGATTAGAGTGGAGAGATGAACTGGATGAAGCAGGAACATTCCTGATGCATCTGAGCGATGATAGTTGGACAATTACAGTTTCCAACTCTGACATGAATGTAGCGCCTGTCGCAATCAATGCTTCAAATCAGACTGACCAGGTAATTCTAGTAGCAAACCCAGCAAACGTATCACTGACACTCAGAGTGTACATCGACTCTAACGATGATGGAATTTGGGAGAATGGAACCGCAATTACTCCAACATTCAATATTACTGCAGTTAATGAATTTGGATTGGATGTCCAAGTTACTGAAGACATGTATGATGAAGCAACCGGAGAGTTAACTGTCGAGTTATCTGTTGGAAATTACATCATCGAATGGTTTGAAGATGACCCACGCGATGAGAATGCAAGCGAATACCGTTTGTATTCCACAGGACTTCCAAGCATTGACATCGGTCTTGCTGGATCCGGAGACCCGCTTGAAGTAGTGATTGTGCCAGAATATCTTGTAACTGGAACAATGCTAATGGAAAGCGGATTCCCGATGGATAACTCCACCGGTTGGGTGAGAAACGAAGCAGGAGCTGACTTCTACGCGCTAGTTACTGATGAGAATGGAACCTTCGCAGAATACGTTCCTCATGGTGAATGGTATGTTGAGGTGGCTGAGTACACAGCTGACAGTAACGAAACAGAAATCTTCAGAGATGTCTTGGTTATTGATGGAGCAAAGACTAACCTGAACTGGAAAACAAAGACTGCAATGACAGTTAACATCCAGTTGCAGGAATCACTAACCAATTCTAACATCACTGCAACTAGAATTACTGCAGTGAGTTTGGACGGTCTAGGCAATGTCAGCCTTGGTCCATCCGACAATTCTGGAATGATAAGTGAAGTCCTTATGCCAGGTAACTGGACACTGGTTCTCAACAGAACTGAGACTCTAGAGAGCTGGACCCTTGAAGAAGGAATCTACAACTCTGCTGATAGTATGGTAAACAACTCATGGGAAGCAGGAATCGTAAGCATCGACAAGTCGGTCTTGATTGGTGGTAAGATATTCTGGGACCTGAATGAGGATGACCTACCTTCATCTGGCGAGGGAATCGCTGATGTGAATGTCTCTATTACCTCTGACAGTGGCTTCGACCAAACAGTTGCAACCGATTCTGAAGGTGTCTGGAAGTTGTTCGTACCGATTCGTGACAATTACACAGTAGTTGCTGAAAAGACAGGTTTCGATACAGTGACCTACACTGATGGAAACAACACATTCTATGTTGTTAACGATACTCACGAAAGTCGTGACTTTGAGATGAGTGCAGGATTGGTTTCAGTGTCAGGTAATGTCACAGATATCCTAGGTGCCAGCACAAGGCTGGACGGAGCGACAGTTACTCTGTACCCAGTAAGTGGAATTGTACGTGACCCTGTCACAATAACATCCACATCATTCGCTGATGACACATTATCTTGGGATGCAAGTATCCAACCAGGCGACTGGATCGTAGTTGTTCAAGGTACAGACTCTGATGAAAACGGCGGCGGTATCGCAGTCGGATTATTGGAAGCATCCGTCCAAGAAGGAGCATCAATCGATTTGGTAATGGAGAAGGGCGGTCTAATCGCTCTATCCACATCATGGCTATCCATCGAAAGCGAACAATTCCATGCTGGAGATGTCGCTGAAGGAGTCGAGGTTGAACTCGACTTAGGTGACGGACTAGAATGGAACATGGCGTTCGATGCAAACGGTGAACTCGAGATGGTTCTACCTGCAGGTAACGTAGTACTGGACAGCGAGTTTGATACTGTCCAGCACGAATTGAACCTAACTATGGAATACAATGCAGGACTTTCAGTAGATGTCATTCAAGACACTGCTGAAGATAAAATCATGGAATACACTCGACGTATCAACTCTGACTTAGTCGTAGAAGTAATTTCTATCGGTGAAGGAACCGCTGTATTCGACAGCGAAGACCTTAGCGAGATGACAGCTATCGAAGACGACGACAATGGTTACGAGATAATCACTTTGAAGTTGAGCCTGACCTATGAAGGAACTGAAATCTCAGATCAATTCACTGCTTCTGGCGGACTTGGTGTTACTCAAGATGCTGAGTTCTGGTCGATCGAATTCCTGAACTCTACCGGTGACTGGACTGATGTTATGGATGTTACAATGGGAATTGGAGCCAACAACTCTGACCCATCTCAATTGTTGACTACTGAAGTGGATGCAAGAATCCTTCTACCACTACAGAACCAAACACAGACCTACGATGATGGTCATGCAGTTAACATGCGATTTACAGCAGATGGTGGACCGAACGAAGTAAGTGTTCGTGTCAATGTTCCACAGCAGTATAACATCTCATTCGTTGATGCTCCAGCAGCAATTGGTGTTGGTGTAGGCGATGAGACATTGGTTACCTTGCGAATCATTAACGATGGAAACGGTGACGATACAGTATCTGTACAATCCAGCCTGTCTTGTGAAGGATGGCAAGTCACTCCAGGGATGTCTAACATTACTGTAGCAGCTGGAAGTGAGCGCAGCCAATCATTCACAATATTCGCACCAGCAGATGCTTCTGCTGAAGAATCATGTCCGGTTGAATTTACTGCAGACAGTGAAGGTGATTTTGAAACCCAGACTCAATCTACAAATGCGCTTATCTCAGTTGCTAAACTAGTGATTGTTGAAGGCGCAGTCGAACCTAATGCCGCTGATGCAAAGGCTAACGCAGATGGTCAGTTCATAATCCCAATCAGAAACGATGGTTTCCTGACTGCACAGGATGTAATTGTCTATCTACAAGCAGATGAGCTTGGTGACACCGATTACCCACAAAAGCAGGTAACAATTACTGTGCCTGCAAATGGTGTTGCTTATGCAAACTTCGACTATTCTGACTTGCCTCCTGGTGATGCAAGATTGAAGGTAACACTGGATGTAATTGGTACTCCTACGCACGAAGATAGCCAGACCTCAGATATTATCACCATCAAGTTCTCCAACATGGCGGAATAGGATGGCGAATCTGATTGGTTGGTTGTCGTAATCATCCTGCTTACTGGATTAGTACTGTACGGTGGATTCAAGACTGCAAAGAAGGGATCCTCTGGTCGCTTCTGATACTCACTACCAAATCATGCCCTTTAATTGGGCTTAGATTAGGTTGGAGTCAGACATATGTTCAAGCATTAAGAGCGTCAGCGTTGTCATATGTGGGAGGAAAAAGAGTTCAATAATGTTGAATTTATACCTGAGCCCACAGATAATCGAATTGTTTCAGCTGCTGATTCTGCAACGGTTGGTCATCAAGAAGGGTGGCGTGGCGAAGTAATGGGCTGGGCACCTGTGCCTGTTCCAGTCGTATCTAGGCCAAGAAGAACAACTCAACGTGTGGCAAATGTTGGAATTTTCTTGATTCTGATTCTTGTCTTTTGGGCAATATGGCGTAGTCAATTGCTGTTCATCGAAATTCCACCGCCTACTTCCGAATGGGCATTCGAAGACTCAGGTGCAAGGGAATTGCAATCCTCTGGATACACAGGGGATGGAATCAGAGTCTGTATGGTTGATACTGGAATAGACACCAGCCATCCAGATTTGGAAGATACAGACTTGGTGTTCAAGGATTTCTTCACGGGCTCTAGTCAACCTGTTGACAATGGAAATCTAGCTCATGGCACGATGATGGCAGGAATACTGGTTGCAGATGGGCACATGAAAGGTATAGCACCTGGAGTAACTCTCGGCATGGCTGCAGCATTAGGTGACGATGGCGAAGGAGGGAATAGCGGGGACCAAAATGTGGTTGCGAGTGCTATCGATTGGTGTTGGAAAACATTCGATGCAGACATAATCTCGCTATCATTAGGAGGTGAAAGTGATCCTGATGCAACCAGAGATGGCCCAACAACGAATTCTGTAAGGCAGGCTATTGCAAATGGTGTGTATGTTGTAGCTGCAGCCGGTAATGATGGTGGTAGTGAAGATGATGGAAGAGTGGCTACACCTTCCAATGTCAACGAAGCAATATCGGTTGCTGCGATTGATGAAGCAGGTGAGATATGGGAGGGTTCTTCTTTGGGAGAAGCCGAAGATAGTAACGGTGAATCAAGACAAAATCCGCATCAAAAGCCTGAGATTTCAGCTCCTGGTGTGTCGGTAATTTCAACTGCGTTCGACGGTGAGTACTACTCCTCTACAGGAACCAGTGATGCAACTGTGTTTGTTTCTGGTATCTTAGCATTGATTCTAGAGGCAGAGCCGGATTTAAGAAATCCTGACACTCAATGTATTCTCGATGTAAAGACTGCCCTAATGAATTCTGCTAATCCATTGGTAGATGGAGTTGAGCATGATTCTAGGTGGGGCTATGGTGCAATCGACGGCGAATCATGGTTACAAGAAATACGCGCTTCGGTGTCTTGCTAGGCTCGGAACGTAACACTGCGTGCCATAAAGTCCCTTCTTTACGTTTTGATATTATTGTCGGTTATTGATATTATGTTATTTTTTACTAACAAAATATGTGATATTTTCAAGTCGAATTGATATTTTTCAATTGAAAACAAGCCCAATGTGTTAAGTTGGTCTTTGTTTTGGAAGAGTTAGAGAGGGTGTTGATATGTCAGCAAACGTCCAAAAAAGTAAGAGCATCGGTCTAGTAAGTCTATTCTTGGTTTCCCTATTCGTAACCATGGTTTCGACTGCACCAACAGTCATGGCTGTTAATGAGACTACATCAGGAACAATAACAGGAACAGAAACATGGACTGGAGTGATGAACCTAGACGGTGATTTACTGGTTGCAGGTGGTGCTAAGTTGATCATCAATGCAGGTACAACAATCAATGTTCCAGCAGACAAGAATATCCAGATACAAGGTTCGATTTGTGCTGGAGATTCCTCCTGTGGGGCATCACAGGCTAGTACAGGTTCTCCAATTCGATTCATTTGGGGTTCAGCAGCGGCTCCCGCTCCTAACCAAACTGGACGTTGTTACGTTACTGGAGTTTTCAACCCTGAC
The DNA here is from genome assembly GCA_022452125.1 of Candidatus Poseidoniaceae archaeon. Taxonomy (GTDB): domain Archaea; phylum Thermoplasmatota; class Poseidoniia; order Poseidoniales; family Poseidoniaceae; genus MGIIa-K1. The sequence goes on along the minus strand of JAKURJ010000003.1, from coordinate 15,817 downwards.
ATGTCATGCGGTTCCGGGATTTACTTAGCTTCAACAATCGATCAATCACTCACTCGAATGAACCATGTCACCCTCGATGGTGCGTATGGAATACCAGTCGACATTGATGGCCAGGGTACAATCAAGTACGGTGCAATGATTTTCGATGGTGCAAGTCTTAGCGTAACAAATCCTACTTTCATTGACATCAATACTACAAATATACTGGCGTTTGATGGCGCTTCGCCTACTCTTGATGGCGGAACATTCGTTGTTGGTACCGATGGACAAGGCTACCAAGGAGCAGCAATACAGGCCTATGGTGCCGGTGCTGGATTGGTTGTTATGCAGATTCTAAACTCTGCATTTACCGGCGAGGAAACCGATTGTGGTCAACAAGGTGGAGGTCGCTCAGCGATTTATCTGGAGAACTCCTTCGTTAGGATGGATACAGTTTCTATCTCAGAGAATTCATACGGTGCTTTCCTGCGTTCAAGCAGTGGGTATCTTACCAATTCAACCATCACTTCAAAGTGTAACGCTATCGATACAAATTCCCACTTGGTGACTAATGGACAGCAATACACGTTCGTAATTTCTGATAACACAATCACTCCAACCGAGGGTGCAGGAATTACAGCATACGATGGCGCTATTGTAGTTGCAGAGCGCAACACAATCTCGGGGTCTTCTGAAGGTTCAGGTTTCGGTATCAGGTCGTCTTTTGTTACAATCAATAACAACGTCATTGGACCAATCGGTGGATGGAACGGATTGTGGGTATATGGCGAATCAGATGTTTCCGCAGAAAACAACACCATCCTAAACACTGCAAAAGAACCCGTTCTGATTGGTGAATACCATCACAAGGACCAGGGATGGAACGTCCCTGCACCTACCAAGGCAAGACTATACTTCGCCAACAACGTAGTTTCCAACAATACTGGAACATGTAATTCTCAGTACATGTATGGAGGGGACTTCCCATGTCCTGCATTCCACGTCTACATGTCCTCAGCGACATTCATGGATAACATCGTCACAAACAACCTCGGTGATGGATTCAGAATCAAGGGTGGAATTGTAAACGCTCAAGGTAACGATATTGAAGTCGGAGGATTCGCAGCTAATGTTTCACTTTATGATGATAATTATGGTAACAAGTACGGTTCAATCGCATACTTCTCAGAGAACTCTTACTCAAATGCTTCACAGATTTACAATGTCACAGAATCAAGAGTGGCAGTTCAGAGCGAGTTCATGCCTGACCCAGGCGGCAACGAACTTTACCCAGTCTCTCTTTCTTGGGGCGGTGCAGAATGCCCATGGGATTCTTCAGAGTGTATCAAGCCGCCACTAACTGCGGAATGGCCTCCTCGCTTCATGCCTCTTTCAATGGAGGTCAACCAAAATGCGACTACGTTCACATACTCAGATGTGCAGAACTTCGACCGTTCCAAGATTCACATTCAAAATCAGAATACGGCTTGGGGTGTTCAGGTTGAACAAGGTGAACTAGTTCGCTATCAGGTTAAGGCTGACAACTCACAGGTTGCGGATGCCCTGGTTACAATCAAGGATGCAAATGGTAAGCCACTGTACAATATGACTACAGATGCCTTCGGATTCACTCCTTGGGTTACCTTACCGTCTAACTTCCACATCGACACCAACTGGGACCATGTTGCTACGGGCCTAGGTGAGGATTCTTGTGGAGATGGAACTGACAATGACGGAGACACTTTAGTCGACGGACAAGATCCTGATTGTCAGAGTGGTGGCAGAGAAATGCCAACTTACTCTGTTGAGGCCAAGAAGTTCAGCAAGGGAACTTCAACACATGATTTCACGCTTACTGGAATGGTTGATGAAGTAATTAATCTGGCCAACATCGAGCCATCGGTTAGCGTTGACCAGAATGATGGGACTTCTTTTGCGAGAACAATATCGCTACCAGGTTCTGCTCATGACGGAATTTCCGGACCTTACTTCAACGATTATGATTCTTGGTTGAAGCAATTCGGAGACATAAAGCGAGTCGAAATCCAACCTCATGGTAGTTCAGATTGGTATTTGGCAACTGATACGTCTGGAGCAAATGGTGAAGTTACTATGAGTAACTGGCCATTCAAGTCATGGAGTTTCGATTGGGATATGGCAAATCACTTCGAAGAAGATGTTACTTTCAGAATCCGTTCATACGACGGTTTGGATGAATCGATTGTCACAACTCGTATTTTCAAGCTGAACATCAATCCTCCAACCATTAACCTAGATTCGCCATTGGATGGCTCAACACATGATGGTCAAGAGGTATTGTTCAGTGGAACAGCTTCTGATGACTACCAAGGTGTCCAAGGTAGCGACATTCGCGACATCTGGTTCAGTGTAGTTGGTCCTAACAACTACTCAGCAAACTATCCAGCAAACAACGGTGGCGGAACAGTTTGGTCTGATTCATGGAACTTCTCATCTCTACCTAGCGGTTCATACACATTCACAGTATGGGCAAGCGATGCGAATTACTGTCACGAAACTGTTGATGTCTGTAACCCTGAAGTTGTTACAATCAACATTGACAACGACAACAGAATTCCAATTGTCCAAGTGAGTGAACCTCTGCCGATGGAGAGCGTTCGTGCATCTGAGGAGACAATCATCAGTGGTGTAGCAAGGGACAACGACGGTCAAGTGACTAGGGTTGAAATCTCGGTTGTCGATTTAGCTAGCGGTATAGAACTGAACAGTGGTCCTGACCCAATTACTACATTCCAGCCTAACGGTGCATGGATGACTTATTGGGATACCAGCGATTTGATTCACGACCAGCAATACGAAGTGAATGTCAAGGCTTACGATGGTGTAGATTATTCAATGATTGAAACTGTACGTATTATCATTGACAATCCTGCTGATGCAGACAACATTGCACCTACTTTCAATCCAGACGGGTGGGTTGACACTGTCACAATCTTCTGTGATGAAAGGTCTAGTGCATTCGACAAGTGTGGCGAAGGTGTAGAGATCAACTTGCTGAATTACTTCAACGATTCAGATGGAGTTGGGCCACAATCCAGCCACATGGTTTTCGATATCCGTGATGACCCTTCAACCGCAATCGATGATGATTATGCATATCACATCAGAATCACGCCTGAAGGTAAAGCAATTTACAACCCAATGGATTCAATGTATCAAACGTCGAGTGAAATTTCCGATTGGTCGATGCAAGGAGTCATGTTTGAAGCAAGGGACATATACGACTCTGTGGCTTATTCCTATCAGGTTAACTTCATCGTAAAGGGTGTTGAGTTCACAGCACAAAGAAGCGATACAGGAACAGTTACCTTTGGAGATTCGGCAGAATTCCAGGGAACAGGATTACCTAATTCGCAGGTCAAGGCACGTCTCCTGAAGGGAGATACATTGCTGAACACGACTGTTGTATCTGCTGATGGAACATGGTCGATGGAGATTTCATCCTCACAGTTAGGCGATGATGGTGATTACCAAATTTACTTCGCACAAGATGGTCAGTTCATTGGTAAGGATGACAACAACAGGATAACTCTTCAAAGCGGCGAACCTGATTCGGGGGGATTAGCTACATGGGTTTGGATTGTCATCGCAGTGGTAGCATTTGCAATTCTATTGGGTGTCGGTGCGTTCTTCTTCTTAGAGTTTGAAGAAGAGTTTGAAGATGACCCTGAAGCCGTCATGGAACAACAGAAGCAAGAGGACCCATACGCTTGGGCTAAGGCAAGGGCTGCGGAGCAAGCAGCAGGTGAACTGACACCTGCTCCGGCTCCAGTACCTGCGGCACAACCGCAACATCCAGGTTGGATTTGGGATGCGCAGTCTAACCAGTGGGTTGCAGATCCAAACTACAGACCTCCACAACAGTGATTCCTCGGACGGGGAGACACAACACTCTAAGAGGACTGGGGGGATGAAAAGTTATGGCCGCGCGACCAAAGCCAGGCGTTCAGGAAAGAATCCTACTGCATTTGTCTGATTTTGCGGACTTCATGAATTCGGTTGAAGTTCCATTTGCGCTATCTCAAATGGGAATAGCAAACGCTGTAGCAATCGCTCGCTCGAATGTTCCAAGGGCAATTGCAGGATTGAAAGACCAAGGACTACTCGTGGAGAGACAGGCCCACGTTCAGGGAGTTAGCCGTAAACGCAAGGCGTATTTCCTAACCGATTCGGGAATGAATCTTGCTGAAGATACTTGGAAGCGTCTAAGAGAATTCCAGCTGCGAGCTATTTTGCCAGGAGGTAATACGATTGCTTCAACCCTTGGAGAAATCCAAGATAAGTTGCCATTCACTATGCGTCCAGTTGATGTCATTAGATATCTCGATGACAATGGTGTTTTAGATGTCAGGTCTCTATCTGCCGATTTGGTAGAGCGAGATTTGTCGAAACATGTTGAGAAACAATTAGTCACCAGTTTGGGAGACCTCCCTCGACTACGCCACTTCTATGGTCGCTCAACAGAATTAGAGAATATGGTTAATCTTCTTGAAGCACGTTCAACTACTCTGATGATTCCTGGAATTGCAGGAATAGGAAAAACATCAATGGCTGCTAAAGTGATTGAATCTTTCATGCATCGCAGGAACTTGATGTACCACCGCTGTCAAGATTGGGACGGTAGCCGAGCCTTCTTTGAAAGTCTGGCTGACTGGCTATCTAACATTGGGGACTCAATGCTCGCTGATTATATTTCAGCGACCCCTGTTCCTAAGGCTGCGGATGCTGCACGAATTATCTTGGATGCCCTATCTAATTCGCCTGCATTGATTGTGATAGATGATTACCATAAGGTCAGCGATAAGACACTTCACCAAACAATCCAAGCTCTATCTAGAGGTTTGGTGGAATGTGAGGGTGATGTTGGATTAGTCATATTCTCCCGCTCATTCAAGGAAGTTGTACCTTTGAAGGACGCAGATGGAAGAATTGTATCCCTTGTCCTACCTTTGGAAGGGCTTGACCAAAATTCTACTCGTTCACTCCTATCAGCATTCGATGATTTGGACCAAGAAAAATTGCTCTACATTCACTCGTTAAGTCGTGGGCATCCACTCGTGTTGGAATTGATCAACCGTGGAGCGTCGGCTGGAGCATTCCACGAATCTTTGGAGAATTACGTAAACATCGAGATTTTCTCGAAACTCACTGGAGAGCAAAAGAGATTGTTAGGCGCACTGTCTGTATTCCGTGAACCAATAGAACTCGAAGCATTAACTGAACAGGGCTTGAATGTTGATGAATTAGACTCTCTTGTGGAGTCAGGCCTAGCAAGACACGCAGATTCAGAGACATATGACGTCCACGATTTAATTCGAGAATTCCTTCTACAGAGTCTTGACAAGCAATCCAAAGAAGAGTTGCACAATAAAGCGGTTACGTGGTATGAGAAGCAATCAAGTTCTAGCCAAATCGCTTTGGAATTGATCTATCATCTAATTTCATCATCTAGACACGAAGATGCAACTAACATTATCGTGGAAGAGGGACGCAATCTAATCAAAGAGGGTCACATCGAGTTGCTCGGACTCTTAGAGTCTGTTGATACAAAATCTGTGGGTGCTGAAAGCGCATGTCGAATTGATAGATTGCGTGGTGAAGTTCTGGCGCTTCTTGGAAGATTCGACGAAGCGGAAGAAGCGTTCAGTCAAGCTAAGCCTCCAGCGGAGGCGGCAGGCCTTGACGATGTAATCGCAGATATTCTGTCGAACTTAGCAGATATCTCCCTGAAGCGAGGAGACTCAGATTCGAGTCTAAACATGCATAGAAAGGCCCTAGAATTGTTCATTTCTATCGGTGATGCAGTTGGTGCTGCTCGCTCATACAACAATATGGGTTACATCTTGAGGCGTAGCGGTGATAAGAATAAGGCATTAGAAGCATATTCTGAAGTAGAAAATATTCTTTCTAGTGATGATTCACTGGAGTTGATTCCAGCGCAAATTGTTCTCGCAAGAGCACTATTGGACCTTGGTGAGAGTGACCGAGCTAGAGACCATGCATTATCTTCATATGAGCGCTCAGAATCTGGAGAAGATGCAATTTTGCATGCACGTGCAAGAGCGGTGCTCGGTCGCTACTATGCTAAGAGTGGAGATGCAGATTTAGCACTTCATCATTACACAGATGCTCTGTCAACTATGGGAGAAGCAGGGGACCCTCTTGCACTAGTGGAAGTTTCCATATTGTTGGGAGAAGTTCTGCAAGATAGTGGACGAATTGAGGAAGCGCTAGAGCGCTATCGTGAAGCTCTAGTCATCTCTGAAGCCAATGATTTGCGAATGCAAATTGGAGAATTACTAGCGAGACTAGGAGGAGTTGCTCCTGACAGACAACGTCGAATGGAGTATCTGCAACGTGCACTTTCGGTGTTCAGAGAGTTAGGTGCCCAAACTAGAATGCGAGAAGTCCAGATGATGGTTCACACGGCTGTCATGGGTCGCTGATTAGAAATCGGGCCTAGTGTTTGTTAGGTAGGTTACTCCTTCATCATAGACAACCCAAATCTCTGTAGTTCCAGATAGAGTAATTCTGCCATCATAAGTTCCTGAACCTGTGGCTGAAATCGAAACATCTCTATCCAGCACATTCTCTGGATGGTCCAAATGTAGGCCCTCATCATCTAGAGTCAAAACGAATTCGGATTCATCTGCTTCAGTTAGTCGCCAACTAACAACTTCTGCATAGCGCACACTGCTATCTTCTCTGCTAGCAAGATCTGCTCTTTCCACAGCCGCCGCAATATCTGCCATGTTGACATCCACCGCAGTAGTGTTCCAATTTTCCCGAGTTGAGGTCTCTAAGCCGAATGCCCAGACGCTAAACATCGAAAGGAACAGAACTCCTAGTAAAAATGTGAAAATGTATCCTAATTCAGTGCTTGCACCGGATTGGTCACGAACTAGCTTACCTCTCATGATGCAGCCTCCGAAATGTGAACATCTATGCTACTGATCTGTAAGTTGAATTGAATGGGTTGGCCAGCAGTATGCCAAACCGCTTCACTTGGTCCATGTGTAGGGACTGGCACCCAACCAACATAATCTGTCAATAGGTCAATTCGTCCTGGATTCACTATCCAGTCCTCTGATGATTCCAAGCCGGTGCTAGACCATGATGCCACAGCATCGCCGTACGGGCCAACCCATCCTCTGCGCACATCATATGCGGTAGTTGAGGCTAGACTTTCTCTCATGCTTAACTCAATGTCGAGATTCATTGTTCCACTACCTGTCACCGAGGAGGCAGTTGGATGTAGTGATGGCACGGTCGCACTGAATCTTGGCCCTGGGCCTTGTCTATCTGCTGGCCCAACTAGAATGGTTGGATCTAATTCCGGATGGTTGGTAACAATCGCTCCTGCACTCCATGCCACTTCTAATCCGGTAATGGATGTATCAAATTCATAGGTAAGTCGTGAAATATGGAACGCCCATGCTGTTGCAAGGTTAGCGTGTGTTGAATCTCCTTCAACCCCAATCAGTGTAATTTCAATACTTGCTGGGTGGTCACCATCTCTCCATGCAGAAATGATTTGACCTTCTGGTATTCCATTCATTGATTTCCACGGTAGCGTTGTAGAAATCCACCCTGAAGCGGTTTGGTCAATCGCAATGCATCTCATAGCGCCTTCATCTTCAAGCATCATTATTCCTGAATCACCATCGAGGGTGAGTTTGGATTCATAGTCTCCAAATTCAGATGTATAGTTGATGGTGGTTTCAGAATCATCTTCGATAAAATCCAATCCAGTGATTTGTCCAGTATCGGTTGCTGCAAGCATTCGCATGCCATTATTTCCAATTCCCCATTCAACCAAAATATTCTCGCTGCTCTCTACATTTGCAGCACTATCGATGTTTGAAGGAGGCCAAGGAACAACACTTGTTTGGTTCGCTGGCACTGAAATTCCGCCACTCTTCCATGTAACAGTTGCCGCATTTTCATTTGGATTTGTTATCGAAAGATTTCCAGAGCTGTGGGGTGCTATGAAGTATTTCGAGTAATAATTTCCTTCCTCTCCAAGCAGTGAAGTCCGTCCTTCATTTCCAACTGTAATCATCATGTGTGCATCAACATCAGTAATGATCTCAAGAAGTCCGTCAGATGTCATATTGATGCTCTTAGTCCACGAGTTAGCAATTCTAACTGCAGAGGATTGGACTACGGCTTGATTACCGCTATCTCCAGGTGCTTCCCATTGTACTAGCATGTCATCATCAGCGAATATTTCGACAGTTGTTTGCCCAGAAGGCAGGGGCACAGCCCAGGGTTGTCCCTTTCCTGTTGCAGGGTTAGCCTTTGTTGGAGGGACGATAGTAGAACCGGAAGCTCCACGGATTTGAATGCCTGTTAGGTCATGACTTGAAGTGATTTGAGAATCGGAATCCAAGCGAATTACTTCACTAATTGATAGCGGATATTCTATCCCATTCTGCTCAACCATTACCGGTCCAAGAGGAATTGTCAATCCATGTTTTGGTGTAACCAGTACAAAATCAGTTTCTGCATTTGGAGTGAAAATAAACGGCCTATCTGGGCCTAGCCTCATGTCTTCATAGCAAATTGCTTGCACGTTACTTTCTGCATGTCGAACATCGATGTGTCTATCTAAATCGAGGGCGCCTTGAATTCTGAATGTGTCATCCTGGTACCAGGAAGCAGAATACCACATGCCGCCCCTCAACCTATCCCAGCGCAACTCACCATCGACAGGAATCAATTCGACTTCTGACGAATCTCCCGGCAATCCTGATTCTGACAACAAAGTCACTTCATGACCCATAATTTCCATCTGAGCTTGCATATCGTTCCTTTTCAGTGAACCTTCAAGTTCCTGAATGATTGGCATCATTGAAAGAAGCATTAGGCCAATAATTGAAATTACTCCACCGAAAAGTAGCACTGTTGCAACTGCTGCACTAACGGCTTCTTCATCTCGATGAAGGTTGCAAGGCCTCATTTGCTAACCTCCACCAATTGCAATTCAATTTCCAAATCAATAACAGAATTCCCATGATCAATCGTCATTCCATCAGAACCACTCGTCCTCAACCAAGGACTAATTCCACGGTGTTGGTCCAGAGTATCTGATGCTCTGTGTAAGTTGTATTCGGTAAGCCAACCTTCGCTCATTTGTGGCGTAACTGTAGGTCCTAGAGAAGAGACGTAAGTGTATCTGAAGTTCCAAGCATCTCCGCTGAATAATGTAATTGGGCCAGCAGAGCGGATATCAAAGACTGCGTTTCTTCCATCAGGAATTGATCCAATTGTCGCAACATCCCTAAGCGACAAACTAGCACGCATTTGGCCGTCAAACAACTCTTCGATGTTCATGTCAGGAGGCGATGAAATAGTCCATGTCTCATCTGAGAACTTGTCAAATCTAGCATCGTTTAGTAGTGCAATGGAATGCTCACCAGTCTGCACTTTAGTCTTAATCATCAAACCAGAAATCGTAATTTGCGCATGGCGATGAATTTCTTCATCATCAGCGTAAATCGTAACGATGTATGTGTCTGCAACATTGACTAAATGCTCAATAATCACAGCCTCGTTACTCGCACTGAAATTAACGATTTGTTGCTCAGATTGAGTCCATATCAAAGCCCGATTTGCGGTTTCATTTTGAGCAAAAACACTGAACGTAGTCTGATTCAAATATGTCACAGTCACCACTTCAGAATCGGTGAGGTCCGCTGCGACAGTCCAAACTTCAGCACCGATTAGTGGTGAAATTGCACTAGTGGTGGCATGGACCGTGGTTCGCAATCCAGTATCAATGCTGGCACCAGCTACGACATCAATTCTCCCATCCAGTCTTTCTGCGATGCCATTAGCGTTGGACCAGGCTGTGTTATCCTGGAAATCATTGACATACGGAGTTAAGAAAACAAACACTCCTCCCATCATGGTTACGACCATTGCTAGAAGCATTACTACTCCAATGACTTCGCTCACGGCGAGGTCATCATCGTGCTTACTCCGTGACCTCATCAGTCAGGAGAGAATCATCCCCCCTCTTATGGTTTCACCAATGGCGAGCCCTTACAGGGCTCATCCGCGCAGAGTTATTCCTTCTCGAGCAACTCGTTCAGATTCAGTTTGTCCGATATGATGCGTGAATTCAGGACCGTCTTGAAGTGAGATTTGAATATCCCCTTCAAACAGGTCATCAAGATGGTATAGCACGGTCGATTCAGCAAGGTGTGGTGCGTTGTTTTTCTCTGACAAATGCGTTAGTACAATCGACCTAGTATTCTTGTCTACAACATGTGAAAGAAATTGCCCGGTTTGGTCATTTGAAAGGTGACCACCTCTTCCAGCAATTCTATCCTTTAGTCTCATGGGATATGGGCCATTCCAAAGACGATTATTATCGTAATTTGCCTCGATTGAAATGTGCTGGCATCCTGAGACATGGTTGACTAATTCATCAGTCCATGAGCCGAGGTCTGTGATCACCGCTCCTCTTTCTCCGCGATGGCTTGCAATGAATGCAACATTGTCGGCACCGCTGTGCGGTACTGGTACAGGCAATAGCGCTAAATCATCTGCGAAATCCAGTGCTTCTAAACTTTCAAACAGATGCACATTCCTGAGGTCAAGATTCAGTGCAGTTGCTGTTCTGTCGTTACAATAAATCGGAATATCCCATCGTCTTTGAGCAATTGATGCACCTCCGCCATGGTCACCATGGTGGTGCGTTAGGACAATTGCATCAATTTCTTGCGGCCTAATGTCCATTCTTGCTAATCGAGTTTCCAGCTGTTTGCCTGAGAAACCTTGGTCGATGAGAACTTTAGCATCTCCACTCTCAACAAGCGTCGCGTTTCCGCGACTGCCCGTACCGAGATGAGTGAATGCTAACGACATGTCCAACCTTTGGTCGGCATCGCGTTTAGCCCTTGAACCCACCCCCTGAAATCAATAAAAAAATGCACTTTTTGTAGTGAATTTTGGATTACCGTAGGTAATCCGAGTCTGAACAATGCTCCATCACTCTATTAAGGCTGATTCAGTAGTTCAGTACGCTTGGGTGCTACCGCGCCCACTGGTGATTCCGATGCGACGCTCACAATCGACGCTTTTGATGACTGTTCTCGTAGTTCTAGGATTGTTCTTTGTTTCACAATTGCCTGCAATCTCAAATGTGGGAACTACTAATCCCAATTTGACTGAAGGTGCACGCCCTCCCGCAACAGATTCTGACGGGGACAAAATCCCTGATGTGCATGAGAATTTGTTCAGCGAGTGGATTAATTTCTCATCTCCTGACAATCGTGCAGTAGTGATGAAAGGACTTGACAGAGACAATGCCTCAGATGCCTACATCGATATCGACATAGATGGGCTAAATGCTACTGAAGAATATTGTTGGCCTTCTCCGGCAGAATGTACTGACCCTGGGTTTACAAGAGGTTTGACCGGTGTGATCAATGAATCTGGTGAAAGATGGTATCTTGACCCTAGAGTTTCAGATACGGATGGCGACGGTCTGCCAGATGGTTTTGAAGCACACATGTGCGAAAAGCTGGGCGGATTCGACATCGAAGAGAAGCGTTTCGTGTGCGAATTTTTCGACCCATTGAACGCCAGTGATTCCGACCTAGACCCTGATGATGATGGATTTGACGTGAATCGAGATGGTTTCCTAACAGTCAATGAATTACTGACCTCCCCTGAGGAATATCAGTTTGGTTCTCCTACTAATTGGACCAATGAGTTGGATGGGCTAAGATGCTATGCTCCAAATCCTGAATCCTCCATATTGAATGAATGGCCTTTCATTACTGAAAATTCCAATTTCACGGTTTTCCAAAATATTCTCGAGGCATGTGCTCGTAATGGTACTGAAAACATCATTGACGAATACATTTGGTTGGGAACCAATCCTGTCGAAGAAGATAGTGACCGTTTCAACTATGACGGAGTAAAGCATCGACGTCTTTTCCCATCAAGCGGCGATGGAATAACAGACGGCTGGGAGATTCATTTCGGCCTAGACCCATTGAACCGTTCCAATGCCCTTATCGATTTGGATAATGATGGATGGGATGCTAATCGAGACGGCATCATTAGTGTTGATGCTGCCCGTTCTGAAGAGGCTTTGGCTGTAGGTGAGCAACTTTCTACGCTAGAGGAATACTTCGTTCATCTAGATGATGGAAATATGGTGAAATCGGGAATGCGTTCTGTCGAACTTGGTGCTAGCAAAGATACATACACGGAATATGTGCTATCTCCAGAGGCTACTTCTGAGGAGATTTCAATTTTAAATCATGATGTTAGAGAATTGCATGACGATGGCACACATCTATGGGTCGGCTCTAAGCTCGGAGTCACAGTTATCGATTTTGAAAATTCAGTCTCTACAGATTATGAACTGCCCCAAGGTCATGATTTGCACGACATGGTCGTACTCGAATCGCACATTGTTATGGTGACCGAAGGCGGCGTTTGGATTGCAGATATAATCGATGGTTCGCTTGGAGATATTTCACAATGGAGTTTCTATCAAGGTAGATACACTGCAGGAGCACAACTAGTCGCTGATGGCGGAGATGATTATGTCATAGCACTAGGCTTTGGAGGCTTTGGTTCTGTATTCCAAATCAATGAATTGTCAATAACACAATTGTCAGTGGGCAATGGCATCTCTGATGCAATGAGTATCGGGAATGCAACCGCTACATCGATTGTCCATGCTGATGTGTCGTCGGGACCGATGACCTTGTTCGTAGGAACTGATGTTGGGATGTTTTCAGTTGAAACATCTACTGCAAGGGACGCAGCAGTTCCAAATTGGAAATTTTACTATTCACCTGAACCGACTACGATTGCCACAGATATCGATGAACTTCGAGCCATTGGTGCTGAAGGTGGGGTAAACCCTGCAACTGTAAACGCTCTAGAAGCGGACGGCCCGGAAGGTGGACAAATGCAAGTTGTTTGGGTAGGTACTCCTTCTGGCCTGCATCGCCTTGATTTGCTATCTGGATTCCTCACTCACAGTGGTGATTATGAGCACCAAGGAGTCGACGGAGTAACCGTTGACTCTGCAAATGAGATTCATTCTATACACTCTACAGGTGATGAAATTCTAATTGGTTCTGGTTGGGGACTTTGGTCGCTTAGTGGTGGCTATGCTGCTGTCTACGGAATGACAAACCAAGAGTGGGTTCCTGGGCTAATTTCAGCAATCACAGTACACCAAGTTGCAGGTGTTGACATGGTGTTTTTGGGAATAGGTCCAGGAAAGTATTCCAATCTAGAATTGATGGACCCAATGGCCAATGATTCAGACGCAGATGGAATGTTAGATGGTTGGGAGGTACGTTATGGTCTCGACCCAACCGATCCATGGGATGCTTTACTCGATGCTGACGGAGATGGTGTCAACCTTGACTCAGACCCAATCAACGAAAGACTCTGGAGAAATTTGGATGAATTCAGATATACAGCTACAACTGCAAATGGTTACAATGCAACTGATCCAAGAGTCGTAGATACCGATGGCGATGGCATCGGTGATGGCGCAGAATACTTCGGTTTATTCCACGAGTTCACTCCTTTGTGGTGCCATTACACAAATCAGTATGATTACGAGCATGTTTGTGGCGATGCCGCAGGATTAGCTGCAAATGCGACATACCTCTCATCACTTGGAATTGACAGCGGAACAGACGCAACCAACCCGGATTCAGATGGGGATGGAATGCCTGATGGCTGGGAAATTGAACATAGGAGATGGATTGGTTCTACATTCACTGGTTCTAACAACTGGACAATGGATCCTAACGATCCTGATGACGCAAATTGGGATGCTGACGGAGATGGACTGACAAATCTGTGTGAGTATCAGTGGTCGCTTGTCAAGGATGCAGGTATAGTAGGAGATCTGTTGGAGAGTCATTTGGAAACCGAGACTGCCGCCTCGCAATGGGCTGAGCCTGACCCAAACAATGTAGACTCTGATGGAGATGGTCTTCCTGATGGTTGGGAAGCTAGAGGAGCATGTACATGGGATGTGTCCAGAGTTGGGATCAACCCTCTAAACGGTAGCGATGCTTTCGAAAATCCCGATGGTGATGGATACGATATCAACCACAATGGTGTGATAGAAGAAAACGAAGCGTTCGTGAACTGGCTAGAATACAACATTCGTGATGATTTGTTCAGCGGGAATATGAGTTTGGATGGAGAAATGATTCCAAACAATTTCTCAACAGACTTGTTCAGAAACATTTCAGATTGGGGTACTCCAGAATCTAACTTCGGAGATGGAACGCAAACGGGAGACCCGACCGATGCTGACAGCGATTCAGACGGTATGCCGGATGGCTGGGAAATCTGGTTTGCTAGATGGGAATTACTTGACGCAAAATGGTCACTTGACCCATTAAACTCCAATGATAGATGGGATGATTCAGATGATGATGGAATGAGCAACTGGGAGGAATATAACAGCATTGACCCAGCATATTCAGAGACAAATGCTAACCGTTCTAGCCCTCAATGGTACGTAACAACAGTGGGGGCAGGATTCACATTGCAACAATGGTCTGGAATAACTAATTCAGAGTCTTTCGGTTCATTCATAGAACAGGATTTGATCAATGTTTCAGGGTGGACAACCGACCCAACAAATCCAGATACTGACGGTGACGGTTTCCTTGATGGCCTAGAATTAATGTTCACAGCTTGGAACGATACTGCTCAGACTTGGACTCTTAATCCACTGGTTCCAGGAGATGGAACATTCGATGCCGATAATGATGCTTTGACGGATGCCCAAGAGTTTTCATTGGTCACAACTAATCCAATGAATGGAGAAAACCATCCTCTTGATGCTCCGCTAATGCACATCGACGGAGACCTCAACGACCCAACCCAAAAGGCTCAGAGAGTGTACACAATTATTCTCGACAAAGGCCAGAGAGGGAAGAGACATCTTGACCAATTCCAAGAATGGCAGTCTACAGGTATCCCAACAAATTTCATTTCCACATTGATGGGAATCACTGACCCAACCATCTCTGATACGGATGATGATGGGATGATTGACGGTTTCGAGTACTGGTTTACAAGTTGGGACCTTGAGAACAACCGTTGGTCAATGAATCCACTAATTGATTCCGACCAGTGGCTGGATAGCGACATGGATTCTGTTGATTGTGATAGAGATGGCAATATCTCATTGGATGAGCAATACACCAACAAGCGGGAGTATGAAGCACGTGTTTATGGTAAATATTCAGAAAGGCTCTCTACAGGCTCTGGACTAATCGGATTTGGCGACGATACAATTGCTGCTTATGTCGAAGAAGGCTACACTGATGCTGAAGCTAGAAGAGCGATTTTCAATACCTTCAGCGGAAAGGATTCACTTTCAACTGCAAGAATGAACATGATCAATTCAGAAGACCCTAACACTTTCAATCGAACGTTGTTTGGAATCTCAGACCCAACAAATGCTGATTCCGATTTAGATGGGATTGACGACGGCTGGGAGTTCTCTAATGCAGTGTATGGTTTACCAGACCCAACAACGCAGAACCATTGTGCAACCAACCCAGTCAATCCATTCGATGTGAATTACGATCCTGATAGCGATGGATGTTATGGAATGACTTCTTTCGATACTCCTGCAGCTCAATGAACATGGGATAACCGTCAATTTACACCTTCAGGAGATGTTATTAAGAATTGAATAGGAGATTTACAATTCACGAATTATATGTAGTACCTAAACGGAACACGCCCAGATACCAACGACTCCGACGGAGACGCTGTAACA
>JAKURJ010000029.1 GCA_022452125.1 Candidatus Poseidoniaceae archaeon | reverse complement strand
CCCACAACCACGCCCATCCAACTAGTCATCGTGATTGCAGCTGCGTATGATTCTGCCAGATTGAAACCGCTTGCATAAGATGAAAGTAGAACTCTAGGAGATGATACAGCAGTTAGGTATGGCTCATACACATATCCTTTGATTCCGCTAGCTCCATCTTCAAGGATATCTGCAACTAGTGATTGTCCGTTTGTTGTTCCCCAATTGAAGGGGCGAGCACCAGTACTGACTGCGGTTTCAACAATCGAACCGTTGACCCATTCCATGTGTGGCCGAATAATTCGCAACACTGTGGAATCAACGAACAGAGAACCCTCGGTTGATGTAGGGACAATATCAAGGGAAATGCGGATCTTCAGAGAAGTAGCATTTTCATGCGGTCTGAATCTCATAGTAACTGAATTCCAAGATGCTGTGTAATCCTGTTTGGACGATTCATTGTAAGTTAGTTCAACTCCATTGGAATCGTAAGAGGTAACTTGGAGCTCATATTCTCCGAATACGTCCCCACTTCTCTTCCCATGAGTGTAGACAACCCAAGCATGGTTTGTGAAATTGGTTGGAATGTCGTGAGTTGTTTCAAGATATGCAACATCTTGTCCATTTCCAGAATAGGCTGTACAATTGTTGATTATGTTCCTGTTTAGGACTGTAATTGAACTATTTGTGAGGGCAGTATCCCAAATCATCAGATTGTCAATCATCCCTTCAAAGTGCGAGTTTCCAGCCCTGTTAACTCCAATTTTGTACAAATCAAAATTGTTTACAGAACCGTTAGGATAGTAGTTTGAATTGACTAGAACTCCGTCCATGTATTGTCTGGTTTCACCAGCTTCAAACACGGTTACTAGGTTGCTCCATTTTTGTGGAATAACATTGCCAAATGATTTGGTTTGGTTGTTGTGCAGTTTCCATTCGCCACCGGAAATCATGTGTTGGAATGACTGATTTGAGCCTGCATTATCGTCAATTGCAAAAGTAGAGGCATAGTTAGATTGGTTTGTTGTATTAGCCCAAACCCATTGACTGATTGTGAAATTACCTAGCCAATCATCAACATTGACCTTAGCATAATCGTCAGAACCATCAAACCACAAACAGTTCCCATCAATACAATTTTTCCAGTTTGAAGAGTTCATCCCATACAGCGTGAAATCAGTATCATTAGCAATGCTGTCGTTAGTTTGTGTTCCACTTCCTTCTTCAAAATCCCACCTATGAATTAGGTTTTCAGATTGCGGCACGTAATCCCCAGAAACGAAGAAAGCTGAGGACGGGATTGTAGTCTTACTTACGTTGGGTCCTTCCCATGAGAATCTCAATCCATGTGGGCCGCCACCCTGGAAGAATTCGATTCTGAAGTCGTGATAACCTTCACTCAAATTCAATGTCGATGAGTACTCTCTCATTCCGTGCATACCATAATTCTGAATGGCACTAACATCGTTAATCCATAGCTCAGAGCCATCGTCAGTGTTGAGATAAAATGTCCAATTTCCAGATTCTGGAATATCGATTAGTCCACTGAATCTCGCTCCCCAATTATGCTTGAAACGATCATCTAAACCGGGGTATGGGCTACCAGATGATGAATAAGCAAGGTCACTTTCTAATCTGACATGGTCGGGTTCTCTATCGATGAGCGTTGGCATGGAGGCAGCGTTGAAACTGATTCCTTCGTTGTCAAAATATTCGGCATAGATTCCAGGTAGTAGATATCCTGATTCTTGGTCACATTGAGATGATATTGAAGCCTCAAATGCTCCATTTCCACCTTGTTTGGTTGCTGTTTGATATGACCAATTGAAATCATCACCCGCAGAAACTGTTGGTCCGGAGAGATTCCAATACCTAGAGCCGCTATTCCATGCAGAATCTAGCGTATCAAAACCACCATTTGCAAGGTAGTTCTTATTCCAATTACCGTCATTGCTTCCCCATGATGCGTATCCGATAACATTGGACATATTTGTCACAAATTCGGTTTCCTCATCAAAGTAAACCGGGAGATTCATTGTACCGTTTAGAGTATTATTTGCAACATATAAATCATCATTCCAAAACTTGTAACCCGTGTCATTTCGATTGGTGGCTAAATCCAAGACGTGCATACCTCTTGAGCCATAGGAATTGTTTGCCTTCTCAATCAGATCCAGTGCTGTATCAACAGTATATCCAGTCAATCTTGTTACCAAGAAAAACCCGTACTCGTCTCTAGTGAACTCTTTCATTTGCTTTCCTGCAAGAGGGCCGTAATCATGAGTACTCCACCAATCAGCACCGATGTCAGAGTCATATGTTCCACCTGCTAAAGCGATCTCTTGGTCAAAAGAAGCCTTGTTGTTGCCTCCATTGATTCGTAATGGTATTCCTTTAGTTGTGACGAGATAATTGATATCGGTGCCGTTGTAAGTTGAGAGCATAGCTTTGAACGGGTCTAGAAAATACGTATCGAACTGGTTTCGATTGATTGTTTCACCAGTAGGATTTGATGAATTATCGAATATGAAAACTCTATCTGCGCTGATGTTTCTTGCTGTAACGAAAGCCCATCCGATAGTTCGACTAGCCTCAGATTTGTTGTTTATTAATACCGCAACATCGCTGTAGTCAATCGCTGTTGAAAGATTAAACCCATTGGGTACTGCTACAGGATTTACTGGTGTTTCATTCCAGATGTCATTAGCAATAGTGAATCCCTCGAAAATACCATCCTCAATTTCAGTGGTAGGAGCCTCAGGATTTGGGAAAGGAATCGTACTGCCACCGAAAAGCGCGACTAAAAAAGGCGCTTTCCGCGCGGGGGCCATGGGACACTGGGTGGGATGATTACTCAAAGGCACTGCGATTGCTTGTATGAGTGAAAAATACCCTTTTTAGGCCAGTTTCAACAACGCGTATATGAAGGACGGCCCCCCCTGCTCAAAACATGGTCGAACTGTACATGGCGCGAACTTGTCGATGGGGAGTAGTTCGAGTCATAGGTGGAGAACTCCATTTACAAGAAGCCGATGCAGTAATCACTCCTGCAAACAATCGTCTGTCTGGAAGAGAAGGTCTAGACGCTCAAATCCACAAGGCTGCAGGAGATGAACTTCGTGATTTTTGTACCGAAGTACGAGTAGAGCAAAGGAAGTTGAACTTACCACCTTGCCCAGTTACGACAAATGTAGTCTCAAGCTCATTCAATCTCAAGGAGCGCTTCAAGCACATTATACACGTAGTAAGTCCAGATTGCCGCAGACCAAACCAGGACGAATCCAGAAGAGAATTACTTCCTCAAACATACCATCACTTGTTTGATACACTCAAGGGAATGAAGGATGTAAGCGTAGTAATGGCTCCACCGTTATCGATGGGAGTTTTTGCATATCCTCACCGTGAAGGTGCGCGTTTGACTCTTGAAACCTTACTTGGAATCATGGATGGCGAAGAAGACCCAGGAATCAAAGAGTACAACATCGTTGTCAAAGAAAGAAATTTCATCAAAAACATGCGTACTGTGTACCGTGAATCAAACGATTTACTTCCTGGAAACGATACCACAATGGTATGAGGTGATTTGATGGTCGACCTGCCAAATTTGGTAGCTTCGGCAATTGAGAATGACCGCTCCAATTTCTCTGCAGCAGTTCTTCTCTCTAACAATTCTAGAACCGTCAAGAGGATAAGAGAAATTTTACCCAAGAAGATGAGGTTGGTAACACTCACTTCATCTTCCAAGGTCAGTGACAATCTCAAAGAATTAGGCTTTGAGGTAGAAGTTCTCGAAGATTCTTTGTCATCTCAGGGCCTATCGGTTTTGAATAGTCTTCACGACATTATTTTGCAAGGTCTTGGCGAAGGGCGCTTCAAGTCAAGTGACAGGATTTTAGCAATAATGGGAGAACCAATGGATGGAGTAATTGTGATTGAGGCTAGCAATTTAGCCTCAAACAAATTAGCGATCATGGCAAATGAGCATGAAATCGACATTGAGGTTCTTGCAAAATTGATGGAATTGGCCAGATATATCGGGGGCCGAGGTAGGGAAGGACATGCGGTTGGTGCTCTATTTGCAATAGGGTCAGTTCCTAAACTCAGAAGATATACTACAGCATTAGTTCTCAATCCGTTCAAGGGACATTCTGATGCCAAGAAGAGTGTGTCTGTTCAAAATAATCACGAAACCTTGGCAGAATTTGCATGGTTGGATGGCGCCATTTTGTTCAATTCAAAGGGTATTGCAAGCGATGCTGGAAGATACGTACAAGTCCCCGCAGGAATAAATCCGAAACCGGGTGAAGGCGGAAGACATCTTGCTGCTAGAGCAATCAGTCAGCTGGCAGATTCAATCGCGATTTGTGTCTCATCAAGCGGAGTAATAACTCTCTATTCTAAGGGTAGAGAGAGATATCGGGTCAGGCTCTCTTGATTGCATCTTCCATAGACAATTCGCCACAGGCAACCAGCCTAGCAAGTTCAGTGGAGATTGTCAAATTCCCTAAACTCATTATGCGAGATTGTCTTTGAATTTCTTTCAAGTCACCTTCAGTAGGATTCAATTCCCTGATGTGATGTACTCGAGAACCACCCATGAGTGCGATTCTAGTCGCTGCATGCAAGTGGGTCTTGATTCGCGAACCTTGACTGGTTCGATATTCATTTACTTCCAATGTTTCAATGCCTCTGAGAATTAATTGATTGATGATTCTATCACGGATAAGAGGAGCGCCGTCTCCGACTTTGACACACATTCTCTTATGCTCAACCGCTAAAGACAGGCCAACAATGTGGTCTGCCACACTTTCGATTTGCTCGAGTTGCGCACTACCAACAACGACTCCGTCCGCCAGCCATGCAATTCCAGGTCTAGGGCCAGGGTCTACGCCGAAGACTAGCTGTACAGCAGAATCCAAGCCTCTGGATGCTTGAATTGCTCTTTCAACAGAGATTTCCAATGTTTCCTCTGTTGCTGGAATCTCACCATCCTGAACTTCTTCGGGTGACGTCAGCAGAACTCCGTCCCATTTTTCACCAGATGATAGCATTACGAAGTTACATTCCCTCCTCTTCAATTCCCGCATTAAGTGGAATGAAAGCCGGAAATCGTCCGTTCTGACCGCTATTCGGCGCACATACTGTCCTAGTGCCTATCACGCTTCAATATGACGCGTAAACAGCGATATCATCAAAAGCACTTGACATCGATTCACTATCGTGGCAGGTCAGTATGAGAGAGAACTTCGAGCAGTTCTCGCAGGTATACCAAAAGGAGTAGATGCAGTTACTAGATCATGTGACCCTGTCGCTAAGGCAAGGGCTAGGCAAGTAATCGAAAGACCGTTCCTAGTAGTTAGAGCAGCGGGTTCTGGCATGGAAGGTAGTGGTGATTTACTCGCTTTGAGAGGCGACCTTTGCTTTCCTATTGAAGTAAAGACTTCCAAGAAGTCTAAACTATACTTGTCCGGAAGAACATGGGACCAATATCAAGCTATGATTTACGAAGGGAAAAGGTGTGAGTTAATGCCGTTGTACGCTTACAGATTGAAAGGCGTTCGAGGAGATTCATGGCGCATATTCAGGGTTGAAGTTGGACGTTTGAGTGGCAGGTTAGGGATGTTGACTAGAAGAATCCCAGCACTACCATTGACGCGCAACGGTAAACCATTCTTAGACTGGGAGAAAGGAATGCCATTGCACAAATTCCTGTCATTGGTTTGCAGAAGAGAAGCCGGTTCCTCATTAGAATCTCTTGACAAGAGAGTAAAGGCAGTGGATCTTAGCACAGTTGAAGATTCAGAACCATCTCAATTGCGAATCACAGATATGGTGCGCCGATGAGCAGAACTAGGACAATTAACAATAGCATCGAAGATAGTGAGGATGCTTTCCTTGTTACATGTTCAACCCAGAGTGGGTGTACCTTGTACAGTCCGGTTTTCTTACCGAGATTCCTAATTCCAGTCATTATTCCATGAACGATGTCTTTGAACAAATGTCCACCATCGAAAGGAATCATTGGGAACAGATTGGTCAAGCCAAGTAGAATGTTTACCCAAATCAACCAGAACAGTAGATTGACCAAGAACAATAAACCACTCAATCCGATAGTTGACGCAAGCCAACCATCACCCGAATCAAGCATTTCTTCTTGAGCAGGATGGATAGCTACTCCTTGGTATTCAAATGGTGTAATCAGAAGTTGTCCCACGTTTATTGGAACACTGATCAGGTAACCCAAGGCGCTGGTCTCGAAATCAGGGTGTGCCCACCCAGCAAGGCGGTCTACTCCTGCAGTACCGCCTGCAAGATTTTGTACCCCCAAGAAAGCATCGCCCTGCTCAATATCCATGGCTTCAAGTGATTCTTCGTCAACTCCAAGTTCGAGGTAATAATCGTACTTATCTGTCAGATTAACCATCAAAGTTTCCGTGGTTCCATTTCCGTACCGTACCACTTCCATGGGTACGATTTGTCCCGCAGATAATCCATCCATCACATCAGCGAAATCGTCTGAGTCTTGAATATCACTTCCGTTAATCGAAGTGATGACATCCCACGCTTCCAATCCAGCTTCATCCGCTCCTGAATCTACGATGATTTGACTAGAGTGTACACCAGGGTCTGCTGCTGAGAATTGACCTGCAACTTGCCCTAGTAATACGATTAGAATGAATGCTGCGAAGATATTTGTTGCTGGGCCAGCAGCGAACATCCTCTGTCTTTCCCGTCTTGGTGAATTGACAATCTCAGTGTATTCTGGTTCAGCAAATGCTCCTAGAGGTAGTGGGCCAGCCATCAATAATCCGAAATTGCGTACGCGCATGCCGTGTGCCCTTGCTTGAATGCCGTGTCCGAATTCATGGATTACAAGACACACTACGAAGGCAATAACTCCCCAACCTAGAGGAATAATCGGGCTCAAGCCAGGTATTGCGACTAATTCTGAAACCGGCCTTGCCTCTTGTTGATTCCCCATCATGATTAGAGAAACGATTGCGAGAATAATCCCGAGCGCAACAAAAAACATTGCACCCCAGCAGACCCAAAGAGATAACTCTCCATATGCTCGCCAAAATTTACGAGGTTTGGAGACTTTTTCGAGGGATTTTTTGCCCTTGGATGTGCGAACCATCAAGACCATACCGAAAAAAATCCTCGAAGCATTCCACTCATCCAGCTTGCCGCTATTTTCCCAGTATCTAAGCAATAGATACCACGCTAGAACAAGCAGAAACACTTCAGTCCAGCCGAATTGAACCGACAGGAAACCGCTTGCCATGTACCGTCCACTTAGGACCCACACTTCAACCCCGTGTCGTTTAGTTCTTGAAGGACATCGCGCTGGCACCACCATGGACGCAGTGGGGCATGAAGTGAAATCATGGATTGCCGAGACTCTTGGAGAAGAGCCAGTAGAGATTTCCGTATGGGCGCAAGATGATGATTTTGTCCAGTTACTGCTCCGCCTTTCCGACAGAGTAGCAATCATGGATTTGTCCACTGAAATTGGAGAAATTATAGAAGAAGATTCGCTAATTATTCGCCAAAGCCAATGGCAGCCGAACTCAATTCAGACTCGAAGGATGTCTGATGGTTTCGTTAGGATAAGACATCGCTCCAATGATATTCTTTTGGCACCCAGAGTCGCTCAATCTCCTGATTGGGCCTCTAATTTGCTCGAGACTTGGCTAAAGGAAATTCGTGGGGAATCAAGTATTCCAAAGACTAGGCAACAAAGATTGTCAAGTCTAAAGCGCACTAAAGACCGAGTTGAGAAATTGTTAGATCAAGCCAATCTATCCGACATTAATGATGAAGTCAGATATGTTGAGTTTAGATTGGACAGTGCAGATTACAAACTCGCAGGTGAAAAATTCAGTTATTCTTCTTCAGAGGAATAAATCATTGCAATTGCGTTCTCTCTCTCGGCCTCAATCGCCTCAGGTGAGTTGCGCAGGATTCTATTGATTAGCGGTTCAATAACAGCTGGTGCTGCTAAAACCGCCCCTACAAATGCAATCAGGAATACAAATGATAGCCCAGGCACTTGACTTACACCGGGTGAATCTCCTCCACTAACCATCAATTTGACAGTTCCCAACCAAGGGATTTCAGCACCCGAAATTCCGATTACCCAATCTTCTTGAACAGGCCTAATCATGCCGCTGTGAATTGAAGATAGGCCTTGGGCAAATTCAAACACGCCTTGGTCATCATTGCAATCGTTATTGTCTCCTAAGGTGATATAGCCTGGATTCATAGGAGAATAATTCTCAACGCTAAACCACTCGGAGCCATGTTGTGCAGCAACGCCACCACAGGAATACTTCCCAGTGCTTACTCCATCGAAAACTAGGTTGATTTCTTTGACATTCACCTGATCAGAGCCTGGTACAGACCACGATAAGACACATAGGCCATTCCAAAACACACCGCCTTCACAACCATCTTGATTTTCTGCAGGCACAGATTCACCGATAGAAATTTCGAATAGTGCACGGTGAATAATGGGGGTACTATCACTCTCTCCATTGCGTTCGTAGATGATTACGTCTCCTTCCATTCCGAGAGATTCATAGCCGTAGTAGTCTGATTTTGGGTCAGTTGCTTCTGCGAAAGTGATGACTCGATTATCTTCTGGTGAATGTACAAGAATCAAATCTCCTGCATCTATTGTCCCGACTTCACCGTTTGAATCGTGTTGCATCGAGTTAGATTCAACCACAACTAATGGAGGCATTGAACCGGTATGAGCCCACATAGCTAGGACTAGGAGTGTTATCATTCCCACCGCTAAAACAAGTTCACGGACAAGAGTGCGCGTCGGATTGTACTCGCCCATTACAACTACCCAGTAGTCAGCGCTTCTTCAATCCCTTCTCTTGAAGGAATGCATCCCATGCTTCTTGATGGCCGCCGCCTAGGATGCGTGCGGCTTCATCACCATCTGGTTTCATCTTTCGCAGTTCAGAAGTTGACTTGATTGTCTTGATTGTCTCTAGTGTCTTAGCCCTGGCACTCAAATTAATGAATGCAGGAGCCGATACTGCTAGCCCTATGGCTCCAATAACGATTAGAACAATTGCGACACCGGTATACTCTGCAAAGTCAGCATTGTCTTGTAAAAACATCAATTGTGCGGCTGACATGGTTGTCAGTAAGCCGAATGCAAATGTTGCAGTACCTGATATTCTGAGTTGATTCCCGTGTTGATTTTCCCACCATCCCATGTGTCTCGCCTGTTTGGCGAAAGTCAGACTTCTTATTCGGTTTTTGCTATTTGCGAAAGTGACTTGACGGAGTATAGTTGAAATGGTATGCAATCGCGTGGGCCGAAGGCCCACAGGGCGAAAAGGCGGGTTAACTATGAGAAAATCACTGTTTTTAACTGCATTATTCGTAATTTCTGTATTGTCTCCAATGGCACTAGCAGATGTTACCGAAACCCAATTCCAAGATGGTTCTACATCTTACACTCACACCTTCACGGGCACAGGAGATGGTTTCGCTGGAAACCTAACATTCCCGTATGGAGCTGAGGTTTCCTCTGCGACGTTCGACATTGCAGGAGAGCCTTCCTCGACCATGTGGGGTAACATGACTACGAATTCCGATTTTGGTGGTGCGGGTACAGGCCAATGGAGTGGCACTCCACCTGGCTTTGCTTATGGTTCCCGTTCTAACCTTGAAGTTGGTAACGGGCAAGTTCAGTTGGTTGGCAATCCCACAAATAATGTCAATGGAATGGACCGTTCTGCAGAGGCTACATCAACTGGTACAATCAACAACACTGGAGGATTCGCAGCAAATGGAGACCAAGGATTCATTGTTTCAACCAAACCTCAAACCTCATTCTCGCTGACCTCTTCAACATCCAATTACCGTGGCTTTGTTATCGCTCATGAAGATGAATATCATTCTGCAACTTATTCATCAACATCGGTCTACACTACACCAATAGTCAAGCGATACAACTCTACAACTGGTTCCTACATAGGAACTTCCAGTGTTAGCGCGGGTACGTGTTCATATTCCACCCCGTTGTACTCTACCTATGATGCAACTAGCGATGCTAATGGAAATGTTTGGACAGTCTCATACAGCTATCGTATCTTAGTCAAGTGGTCTGTTTCGTCCACTGGTTCATGGACTTGCCAAGGAACCTATTCTTATTCAGGAAATTATTACCCAATGGGTGTAGATGTGGATGAGGACACAGGACGAATGTTCGTTTTGATGTATGAAGCAGTATATCCAAATTACAACAGGTATCTGTACGAGGTTAACCCGAGTTCTCCAACCTCAGTCAACGGAAGTTGGCTACTTGGTTCTAGAGAACAAATGGGTTCTACGAGCACACAACCGAGTGGACTTATTGTAGACCTACCAAAAATTGTTACAAACGAATATTACCGGACTGAAGGATATCACAATCACTTCTCTATGAATGGAATTTTCGTAGAAGGAATGGGCAAAATTAAGATTTCAGGAGGTGGTCACTATGGAATGGACCAATTGGGTGACAATACATTCGGATACCAATGCCATTACAGTTCATACTGTTCATCAACAACTAACAAAATTCAGCGCCAAGGAACCGGTGCGGTCTACGATCATCGAACGGTTTCCTCCTCTTCATCGGTTGTTACCAGCACAACAACTTCCTTGTCTAGGCAGATAACTGAAATCACAGTTTCAGCATTAGTCGGTTACATACCTACTAACACAAGCATAAGGTTGCAAGTATCAAATGACGGTGGTACAACTTGGATCAGTGGAATATACAATCAGAAACTCACTTTCACAAATCCAGGTTCGAGTATCGTTTGGAAGGCATACCTCAACGGAACTTCTAGCGAGACACCCGTATTGGATTTTGTATCTTTGACTTATTCGACTAGCTACCAAACTAGCGGATACTTCCAGATTCGCTCAAACTACTATTCCGGAAACGCTCCGGTAGCAATTCCAGCATGGTGGATCGCTACAACTCCCTCTGGTACTGGATTGCAAGTAGAATTCCAAGACACATCGACCAAGGTTTTCGGATTCAGCGGTGATTCAAAGACAGTTTCAATGACCAGTGGATACATCTACATCTATGTCAGATTCACATCTACAGGAACAAATACTCCTACTCTGGATGACTTACAGATAGCGCTACACACCAATGCTCCAGAACAAGTGGGAATCGATATAGGTGGCGATGGTAGCAAAGAATGGACAAGTCAGGGTGTGCTGTTAGGTACAACCACACGTGGAGGCACAACTTTCGTCAAGGCATTCAATGACCTAATTCCTGACACGGGAGCAGGTAACGTAGTCATTCCTGTTTACGTTAGTTCTCAGTCTGCTGGAACAGTAGTGCTAGAAAGGTTCAGTGTGACCTATTCGATTAACACAGTTAACTTGGATATCACGATTCCAGACGGAGAGATTTTGCACGAGAGAAATGAACCATACGAGGTCGTTACTCGACACATTGTCGGTGATGGAGCAAATAATTACATCCAGTCTGCATCGCTATCCTTCCTTGCTTCTCCTGCTTCTAGTGCACCCACACTAGAATGGCAAGACGGGGACATCTTCCCGTCTCCTAATGATCCTGATGACTGGGTTGAAATCGACCAATCATCATGGTCTTATCTGAACAATGGAATTTTGGAAATACACTGGTTATTCTATGTAACATCTAATTTCCCTGACCAAGAGAATGTCCGATTTGTCACCAGTTGTATTGATACAACCGGTAGTGCAGGATTCTCTCCAACGCCTCTATCAAGCGATACAGGACTGAGGGTGAACAATTCCTTCGGACTTGGCTGGATGAATGTTAGGGACAATGATGGGGAGGTAACCTCTACCGATGTTGAAGATGGAAGTTGGGTTGCAGCTGGTGAAACCTTGCACTTCCAAGGTGCAATGTGGTTTGCAGATTCTACCGATGCTCCTAAGGACAGTGCTTTCGATGTCAGAATTGCTCAGAATGGTTTCGTGCATGCTGACTGGAGAGATACTTCAAACGTTAACGGCTCATTCTTCATCTCAATACAAATGCCGGATATCGATGTGGAAAGTGGACTGACATACGAGGTTCAGACCTACAATGAAAGAGATGCAACAATGGTTCTTAGTTCGAATACTGATTGGTTTAGAACATACAAGGTAGATGCTACACATCCAGAGGCATTGATGACTTATCCCGAAGAGGATGCGTACGAGGCAGCAGACGAAGGACAAAAGGTCACCATTGCCGTATCAGATGCGGTTGGCGACCCTACTGAATTGACTCTCTATTATTGGGTAGAGGCTGACCACGACCTGAACAGGAACGGTGAAGCTGACCCTAGTGAGTATGCTCACAAGATTGTAAGAAACCAAACCGAAGCAGACTACAAGATGTTCTCTACGACCATCGACCACTCAAGGAATCCTAACATGGGCCGAGTCTCCTATTACTGGGATGGCGGGGATAGAGCCGGTAATCCTCTACACTACTCGACAATTATCGATGACCAAGCATACACTTGGGAGAGCGGTCCTGGATTTGATGTAGATGATGCAACCTTCAGAACAAGAAAGGATTCCTCTGCCATATTCACAGGACTTGATTGGGCAGGGCACAATGACGGTGCACCAATTTTCGCAGGTAAAGAACAAACGATTTCTCTTGGTTTAATCGATGCTAATACGGCTATTGATTTCGAATACATCGATTTAGTATTCGACTTTGAGGGACCAGATAGCGAAGTTGACCAACAGAGAATTTCATACTACGGTGTTAGCGATATGTTCGCAAGTAGCTCAGAATACATTACTTTGGCAACATCATCTAATATGGTTCAAACAACAAATGAATCAGGACTGCCTTTGATTTTAATCGACTTTGATTTCACCTTCGGATGGGATTGGCCAGACGAGGATATTTCTGACTTGGCTCTTGAATACAAAGAGCGAGGTTCCGAGTTCCCGACTCGCCACATCATCTCTGAGCACACATTCACTGTAGAGAACGATTTGGTACTCGATGCAGCATCTTTCTTGGTAGAAGATATCAGCGAACCGCGAACAGGAGTCGTAGCGGATGGAAGCAGAGTAAGAAATGATGACCGCCTAGAATTTACAGGCAGAGTAGTCTATGAAGGTAGCAATGTTCCTGCTCCAAACGATGCATCCATCGTAATCGAAGTGTTTGACGGAGAGAGTATCTGGTCTGATGGTTCAATCGCAGACGATGGATCATATTCTGTCGAAGTCCCACTATCTCATGCAGAGTCATTGAAGTCCTCACCAACTAGAACTTGCTTAATCTCGATTGGCGGTATTCCTGGCGCTGGAGAAGATATGACAGGACAAACCGTTTCAACCACACTAAGAGTAGTAGTGGATGATACTGCTCCAAGAGTCGTGAGTAGAACTGCGCCATTGAACATCATCGATATTTCAGCAGATACTGATTTGACCAAGGTCCCAGTTGAGTTCCATGGAACTGAAGACGCTGACCTGACAGGTTCAGAGCAAGTAGTTCATTGGGTAATGCGTGATTCCAGCCGTACTCTAACACTTGGAGCAGGTCAGTCCAAGTTGGGAATGCAACAAGACGGACAGAATGTGATTTGGACAGGCACTGTTGACCTCACCGATGGCGGCCGAATCTCTCTAAGAGAAGGTGACTGGGTAGGATTCTACCTAACAGGGTACGATTCTGCAGGCAATGAGTTCCCTGTAGTATCTAATTCTGAAGCTAGCCCGATTGCTGAAGTCGCAGCCGATGACACAGACTTTGAGCGACAATGGGTACGCTTAGGTGCAGTTGGTGCTCAATTGAAGATAGGCTCAATAGAACTATCCGATGATCACGTCGCTCCAGGTCAAGAGATTGAGATTACAGCATATGTGTTGAACGTTGGCGGAGAAGAGAATGCAGGATTCAGAGTCGCATTCTATGCAGGAGAATCCCTCGTTCCTTTCGATACGGTATCATTGAACAGGATCGATGCAAATCAGGAGATTCCAGTATCCGTTAAGTGGGAAGCAAAAGAAGGAGTGGACCGGATTAAAGTGACCGTAGACCCTGACAATCTAATCGTTGAAGTCAACGATGAAGACAACTCTGCAGAGCACAAGGTTGAGATTGTCTATGTCTCTTACATGGGATGGTTTGACTCGATTCGTGAGCAGCCATTGGTTTGGCTGTTCTCAATTCTATCGATTATCGTTCTAGTTGCCATTGGTATAACCGCTAACAGAACTGCGATTAACCACGGTGAAGATTCCATTTACGAAGATGAATGGGAAGAGGAAGAAGACTGGGAAGATGATGATGACGAAGAGGATGACGACGACGATTACGATGAAGATTATTGATTTTCAAATCGTTGCCCTCTTGAACCAGTGACATCGCCCAGCAAACATGGCCGAGGGTGTATTCTCCAAACTCGACGAGAGCCTTCAGGAGGCTCTTGAAGAGAGGAAATGGTCCCCAACCCCCGTCCAAGAGGTAACTCAAGACGAAATCGCATCGGGCGGAGATAGACTAGTCATTGCTCCAACCGGTTCCGGAAAAACAATGGCAGCAATGCTACCCCTATTGGATAGATGCTTGAAGCAAAAGTGGCAAGGTATGTCAATTCTCTACATCACTCCTTTGCGGGCATTAAATCGCGATGTAGACCGACGTTTGGATGAAATCACTTCTGCAGTGGGCTTGCGACTTGGCTTAAGGCATGGAGATACCACCCAATCAGAGAGAACTAAGCAAGTTAGAAATCCGCCAAATGTAATGATTACAACCCCAGAAACCTTCCAGTTAATGTTCACAGGTTCCAAACTCAGAGAGTTACTCAAAAGCGTACAGGCTGTAGTAATCGATGAAGTTCACGAAATGGCAGACGGAGAGAGAGGTTGGCAACTCTCAATCGGGATTTCACGATTAGAACTCTTCATCGGAAGAAGAGTTCAGAAGATAGGTCTTTCAGCAACGGTGGGCAATCCTGAACAGGTTGCGAAATGGTTGTCAAATGATGCTGAAGCGATTAACGCAGTAGCGCCACGTTCAACTGAATTAGCAGTTGATGCCATCATTCAACTCCCTGAAGATGAAATCGGTTCTCTCGAGTTGGCGATTTCTCCTAGAGCTCACGCCACGCTAAGAGGCCTAGCTGATATCATTTCCAAAGAGCATCCCTGTTTGATATTCGTAAACTCAAGGAATAGTGCTGAGACCGTATCTCAACGTCTGAGTTCAATAGCACCAGATTTGTCAATAGGCGTACATCACGGTTCATTAGCAAAAGAAACCAGAACACAAATGGAAAACGACCTTCGTGCAGGAAACTTGCAAGGTCTGGTTTGCACCTCCAGTCTAGAGCTAGGAATCGATGTAGGTAGTGTCAATCACATAGTGCAAATTCGCGCTCCCCGCTCAGTGGACAGAATGTTGCAAAGAGTAGGTAGAGCGGACCACCGCCTGGGTGGCATCGGTCGAGGCCATCTATTGTCTTGGGAAAGTGATGATATCTTCGAGTCCGCAGTTATTGCTCGCAAAGCTGTTGCAGGAGAGATTGAAGCGGTTGAATGGAGAGAGCGCCCATTATCTGTTGCAGCCAATCAAATTGTGAGGAAGAT
>JAKURJ010000028.1 GCA_022452125.1 Candidatus Poseidoniaceae archaeon | reverse complement strand
GTTTAGGGGTGAATCTTGTTTAGCAAACTTGCCTACGTCAGCGCCAAAAACTGCGATTGATGAAGGAGCGAATATTCTGAATTTGTATTTTCTTGCCAACTCAAGAACGTTCATCAGCCCGTCCATGTTAATTTTCCAGCATAGCTGGGGGTTTTTTTCTCCGGTTGCGGATAATAAGGCTGCTAGATGGTATACTTCGTTGATATTATTATCACGAATTATGTTCTCCATTTGCTCTGAATCTAAGACATCGAGTTTTTCGTATCTAAAACCCGAATCATCTACATCTTCAGAATCTCTGATATCAGATGCAATCACATTTTCAGAGCCAAACTTGGTTTGCAAGGCGTCCAGTAACTCCATCCCGATTTGACCGAGGGCTCCGGTAATCAGAATTCGTCTGTTTACGGACTCGCCCATAAACGACCTACACAAGAGTCGCTACTTGAACCTAAAGGTGCTAAACCAGTTGCATTAACCTGTGAAACAGAGCCGGTTACTCATTCTGCGCCGAATCCTTGGATGCGTTCTTGAACTTCATCTGGGATCTGAGCATCCATCTGTGCCCATAGCACATCATCGATTCTAAGAATGCTAATTGCTGCTTCTGTAGCTCCTGAAATCGCCTGTCTGGTAATGCTCTTTGGCTCTAGCACGCCTCGGGAAATTGTGTCTTTTGCTTCACCGTCAGCCAGGTCTAATCCCATGAAATCTCCCGATTCGTTATGGGCTGCTGTTAGTTTTAGGAGAGAGTCAATTCCGTCATATCCTGCGTTTGCAGCCAATGCTCTAGGTATTGATTCAAGTGCATCTGCCCATGCTTCGATTGCGAGTTGTTCACGGCCAGGAACCGTTTCTGCATATCTTCGTAGACGTCGCCCAAGTGCTACTTGAGTTGCACCTGCTCCGGGCAGAAGTACCGGTTCTTCCAATAGTTGACAAGCAACTCCTAAACCATCAGCGAAGCAACGCTCTACTTCATCTAAGACACTTTGAGTACTACCTCTTGCAATCAGGGTTGCACCACTATCTTCCGCATCTAAGATCCAGTGATTCACTCCGCCTCGTAATTCTTCTCTAGTCTTGATGAATGCTCCAAGGTCTTGCTTTGTTGCTCTACCAGCATCTGGGACTAGATTTGCTCCACATGCACGTGATAGTAGGTCCAAATCCCTCTTCTCCACTCTGCGATAAGTCAGAATACCATGCTTAGAAAGTGCTTGGCGTGCTTCGTCATCGACTCCTTCTTTGCAGACCAATAAATCACAGCCGATATCGACTAGGTTCTCTACTTGCTTGAGAAGTGATTTCGATTCTGCACTACGGAAGGCATCTACCATTCCAGCAGATGTGATGTTCAATTTTGTTTCAAACTGAGGTTTTTTGCGCTCGATACCTCCGTCTAGGATTAGAATTGAACCAGGCCCTCCTCTTTCTTTCATCTCAGGGTGGATGCGGCTTTTTGCAAGAGCCAGCCCTGTAATCAAAGTAGAATCTTGCATGTTCCCACCTGTCTGTTTGATGATTTTGACTCTGGTAGGGTCTGCTCTTCCTTCAGACAATATCGTTTGCCCTGCTTGTAGAGAAAGGGCAGCAAGGTGTTTTTCCATTCCCTTGTCTAGCTTACCAGCTAGTGAAGTCTCGATAGCGGATTCAATTTGTTCAGCACTTGCTTCGATTGCCAGCTCATCTAAAGAGGACAGAGCGAACTTCTCTGCTAGTGCATATCCTCTAGCGATAATTGTAGGATGTACGCCTTGCCTGACCAATTGCCATGCATTTCTCAACATCTCAGCACAAATTACCACTGTAGTGGTCGTGCCATCTCTTGCAACTCTATCTTGAGTAGATGATGCACTGATTATCATTTTAGCAACAGGGTGCTCAACTCTAGCGGTCTCAAGGACTGTTACTCCATCATTTGTAACCAAGGTCTCGCCTTGGTCGTCCACCAGTAACTTGTCGAGACCCTTTGGCCCTAGAGTGGAGCGAACTGCACCTGCCAATGCGATTGCGGCTTGGACGTTTTTGCGTAACGCCTCGCGGCCACTTGTTCTCTCTGTAGATTCGAGAATAGTTTCCTCCGCCATCGACCTTGCGACTCAACAACCTGCCTTGAACATGTTGCGAGATTGGAATCGGCGAGTTCATATATGGGCTACTGCTCCGACTATACAACCGATGGTTACCTAGTGAGGTGAGATTGATGGCTGAAGACTGGGAAGAAAAGATGCTAGAGCAGATGGCTGAAATGTTTCAAAAGATGGGTATGACCGTCGATATCAATCAACTAAAAGCCATGATGAAGCAGTTCCAATCCAAGTTTGAGGCTATGGGGATTGACCCGGAAAGGCTTGCAAAGGGAGATGTCAACTTCAACTTCGACATGTCTGACATATCCAAATTATTCCAATCTGGCATGCCAATTAATGACATGCTCTCGAACCTGGGTGTCGATGTCAAGGTAGATGCAGCTCCTGTTGAAGTTGATATCGAAGAATCTGAACTAAGTAATGATGTTCTAAGACTACCTTCGGAAGATATCTATCTCTCTGGTTGGAATATGTCGATAACTGTCGATTTCTCAATGCGCACAGACTTTGAAGAAATTGAAGTGGCACTATCCAGCGGTGGAGAAATGCTCGAAATTCTCTCTGACCCAACTGAGCCCCCTCTGGCTCAAATCGAATTACCGCATCAATGCGACGATGTAGTCGATTGGTCGATTAACAATGGAATCCTTGACATAACTTTGAAGCTGACACCTCAAGGTTCTGCTTTGGAAACCGAATCTGAAGATATTGATGATGATATCGAAGATGATCTTGCTCCAGTCTCATCCGATGTAAGCGTAGACCTTGCAGACGACGATGATGACGAAGATGATGGAGGAATTCCGATTTTCTGAAATCGGATATTTTACGGAAGTGAAAATATGGCTAAAAACAGCGTAATTGGAATAGACTTAGGAACAACAAACTCTTGTGTTGCAACGATTGAAAATGGCGAAGCAGTAGTTATTGCGAACGCAGAAGGAGCAAGAACGACTCCATCAGTTGTAGCATTCGCCAAAGATGGCGGAGAGCGCATGGTGGGTGTCACCGCAAAGCGCCAAGCTGTAACCAACCACGAGAGAACCATGATTTCTGTAAAGAGACACATGGGTACTGATTGGAAGACAGAGGTCGACGATTCAGAATACACTCCACAAGAGGTATCTGCATTCATTTTGCAGAAACTAAAAGCCGATGCTGAGGCGTATCTTGGTACAACAGTAAAGCAGGCTGTAATCACCTGTCCTGCATACTTCACAGATGCTCAAAGAAAGGCAACTAAGGATGCTGGACGCATTGCTGGGCTTGAGGCTTTGAGAATCATCAACGAGCCAACTGCCGCTGCTCTGGCATATGGTGTAGACAAAGAAGAAGACCAAACCATCCTTGTTTACGACCTCGGAGGAGGTACTTTCGATGTATCAGTTCTCGAGATTTACGATGTTGATGGCCAGCCTCAAATCGAAGTAAAGGCCACTGCAGGAAACAACAAACTAGGTGGCGATGATTTCGATGAGGTGCTAATCGACTACTTGGTTGCTGAGTACAAGAAATCCTCAGGCATTGACCTAGCAAAAGATGTTCAAGCGATGAGCAGACTAAAGGAAGGCGCAGAAAAAGCGAAGATCGAGTTGTCTGGAACCGGACAATCTCAAGTCAACCTTCCGTTCATCACAATGAAGGATGGTCAACCAGAACACCTAGACCTCACCGTATCTCGTGCTAAGTTCGAGGAATTGATTGCTCCACTTGTTGAGAAGACAATGAAGCCTACCAGGCAAGCAATGAAGGATGCTGGACTATCAAAGGGTGAAGTCGACAAAGTGATTCTAGTCGGCGGTTCTACTCGTGTTCCTGCAGTTCAAACCGCCATAGAGAAGGAAACCGGAAAGTCTCCGTTCAAGGGAATTAACCCTGATGAAGCTGTTGCAATGGGTGCTGCACTACAGGCGGGTATTATCGCTGGAGACGAAGGAGTCTCTGACATTCTATTGCTGGACGTTACGCCTCTAACCTTGGGTATCGAAACACTTGGCGGAGTTACTACAACAATGATTGAGCGAAACACGACTATCCCAAGTCGCCGCTCAGAAGTGTTCTCAACCGCAAGCGACAACCAGCCTGCGGTAGAAATCCACGTACTGCAAGGTGAGAGAGAATTCGCTAAGGATAATGTAAGTCTAGGACAATTCCACTTGATGGGTATACCACCTGCGCCTCGGGGCGTGCCTCAGATTGAAGTCACGTTCGACATCGATGCAAACGGTATCGTCAACGTGTCTGCTAAGGACAAGGGTACTGGAAAAGAGCAATCTATCAAGATTGAATCAGACACTTCTCTATCAGAAGATGAAATTCAAGCAAAGATTGCTGAGGCTGAAGAATTCGCTGAGGCTGACAAGCGCTTGAAGGCTCAAGTCGAAATGAGAAACATGGCTGACCAAATCGTTTACCAAACTCGCAGAACAATCGACGAGGCTGGCGAGAAACTCAGTGATGAGGACAAGGAACCAGTTCTTTCCAAGGTTGACGAACTCGAGGCTCTTCTACAGAATGAAGAAGGTGCTGCTAAGGAACTTGATGAAATCGATGAGGCTGCTGTACAAGCTAAGGTCAAAGAAATCGAGGAAGGTATGCACGCAATCTCCGCTAAACTGTATGAGGCTGCTGCGGCTGAAATGGCTGAGCAGGAAGAGGCTGGTGCTGATACATCGGATGACGGTGTGGTAGATGCTGACTTCGAAGTAGTCGAAGAAGACGAAGACTGATCACCAGATGAACGGTAAAGCGCTGAATATCAGCATGACTATCGGCACAACGATTGCTTCAGTAGTGGAGCGCAAGCCAGAGATTAATGACAACTCGGTTCCTCTGTGAAGGTGCACTTGCATTCCAATGTCTTTGTTACCCCGGACAACAAGCAATGAGTTAGGAATTGTAGTGTCAATTCCTTCTTCTCGCTCATCGTGTGCTCTAGTTTCCACTCTGCCGAGACAGTACACCGGGTCACCAGCGGCTAATACCCAAACAGTCCATCTCCAACTACTACTCTCCCAACGATATAGTCGGCCTCCCATCTCGACTTTGTCCCAAGAATTAGGGTCAACAAGTATTCCACCAGTTCCATCGTGAAGTATGAATTCTGTCCCCCCTGAATCGGTTCTTCTGGTTTGCCAACTGCACGATTCATTCCCATCAGAATCCTTTGTACAAACATGTTCCTCTTCTTTCCATCTGTAGTTGACCACGCCCTCGACTTTCCTAGATGCGCTACCGCCAACTTTCACTGACATAGTTCCTTGAGGCCCAGGCCTAACTTGGCCAACCAATTCAGCAGGCCCTGCTGCAACACTTCTGACTCTGCTTGAAGGAGTATCGATTATATTGTGCATCAATTTCCATTTTCGGAATGCAAAAATCGACCAAAGTATAGAGAACAAAACGATACCAATGCGTAACCAGAAACCAATTATTTGTCGCGTTACATCGCTGTGTCTTGCTGTCAAATCGGCAGCTAGCCATAATGCTGCAGTTATGAAAATTATACCATTTATTGAGTACAAAGTGAAAGTAGCTGGAGTTGGAGTGCCAATAACATCTGGATGTTCTTCGATTAGTGAACTTTCATCATTAGGCGCATACGGGTTTTCGGGCCACGTTTCATACCCGGGCGGAGGTAAGACCCAATCGTGCTCGTCTACTTCTCTAATCGGTCCTTTGGCATCATTCAAATTACCCGGAGAACCATGCACGAACGGCTTGTTACCCCATCTTGTTTTCAGATTCTTGATATCATCTGAAAGTGATGTAGGAGTAGTAACCATCATCAGAGCAGCAGCAAGGACAACAATCCACAAGGCGAAACTCAGACCAACCTCCCTCACTGTCCTCTCACCTGGAACATTGCCTTCAGCGCCAACCGAGAGAATGGAGTATTCACCCTCGATACCGATAATGAACATCTCAATCTTGTCACCCGCTTCAACATACCAATCAGCATAACCAGGGCAATATCGGCTGTCTGTCGATACTTCAGTGCTAACTTCATCTGACCAAGCAATCTCAAAAGATTCGCCTCCAGAAACTGGTACTACTGTCAAAATGACGTCATCATAAACATCAACATGGTCTGTACAATTCTCACCGTCTGAATCAAGTGTCCAATATCCATGAACTAATGTTCCTTCTTGGATTACCACATCGATTACGGCAAATGTAGCCTCATCGCCAGAATTCTGCCAACCAGCGCCTAGAGTCACTGTATCTTCACCATCGATATCATCCAAAGAATCGACGTACTGACTATCTTCTACAGGAGGTACATCTGGGATATCAAAGCTTACTAGAAGAAATGCTCCTGCTCCAAGGAACAATATTGCTGCAATAACCCACGGGACTATTCCCTTCCAAGTATGTGGGAAAGTAAATTGGAAAAACCCGTGCTGCAGAGAGGTGTGGTCAATAGGCT
Source organism: Candidatus Poseidoniaceae archaeon (assembly GCA_022452125.1). GTDB lineage: Archaea > Thermoplasmatota > Poseidoniia > Poseidoniales > Poseidoniaceae > MGIIa-K1. Next base: position 9,175 of record JAKURJ010000028.1, on the reverse strand, counting down.
GCTTGCCCTCTGCCATGATGCGACCAAACTTCTTCGGATTAAGATAAAATCGCCTGCAGGAGCGTAAAATTACACCAATAAAGGACAATGTTGAATATACGCCTGTAACGCCTTTTGTTCATGGCAGATGTAATCGCTATTCTAGAGCAGATGCGCGCATCGAGTGGTCATGCTGAAACTATCGGATTATCTAACGATGTAATCCTAGATTTCGCTTCAAGAGACAACACTCTAGTCCAAGCTATTGAGGAAGCTGGTATTCGACAAGGTGAGTTCACCAGTGAATTGCTAATGATGGCAGAACATGACCTAGTGTCTCATTTACAGGAAGATTTTGTCAACTTTTACGCTCCTGCTACTATCAATCCCTATGTTGCGGTCGCAGCAAGAGGGCCTTGGATTGTAACTTCGCACGGTGCCGTAGTTCACGATAACGGCGGATATGGTATGCTGGGTGGCGGACATGGGCCCGAGGAAATCATCGATGCGATGAGCAAAAATCACGTAATGGCCAATGTAATGACTCCCTCCATTTCACAAGCTAGACTTGCTGCTGCCCTGAAAAAAGAATTAGGGCATTCAAGAGGAAACTGCCCATTCTCCAAATTTATCTGTATGAACTCAGGTTCAGAGTCGATGACTGTTGCCATGAGAATATGTGATGTTAACTCGAAGATAATGACTGGACCTGGTGGCAAGCATGAAGGTAAGCCTGTCAAATTATTAGCAATTGAAAGAGCATTCCACGGAAGAACTGACAGACCTGCACAAATTTCTCATTCCTGCAAAGGAAAATACGACAAGGTTCTGAAGACATTCGCAGAAAGAGATAACCTAATCTTAGTTCCTTCAAATAACGTTGAAGCGCTTCAGGCAGCCTTTGCAAAGGCCGACGAAGAAGGCTACTTCATCGAGTCAATGTCAATAGAACCGGTACAAGGTGAAGGAAACCCTGGACAATGCATTGACAGAGATTTCTACGATGAAGCAAGGAGATTAACAAATGAACATGGTTCTATGCTAATTGTAGATTCAATTCAGGCAGGAATCAGAGGACAGGGTACTCTATCAGTTGTGGACTATGAAGGATTCCAGGATGCGGAAGGACCGGATCTAGAAACTTGGTCAAAGGCATTGAACGCAGGGCAGTATCCACTATCGGTCTTGGGACTAAACGATAGGGCTGCTGAGTTGTATGTTGTAGGAATATATGGTAACACCATGACAACCAATCCAAGAGCGTTGGAGACCGCTGTTGCGGTTCTTGAGAGAATCACTCCCGAGTTAAGGCAGAACATTCGTGACCGCGGTCGTGAGTTCGTTGACAAGCTGAAGGCTTTGGCAGAAGAATTGCCGGGTACAATCACCCAAGTTCAAGGCACTGGGTTGCTTTTGTCTGCAGAACTAGACCCTGAAAAGATGAAAGTCGTTGGATTTGATGATGTCGAAGTCTGGTGCAGAAAGAAAGGTCTTGGAGTAATCCACGGAGGAATTAACGCTCTAAGGTACACACCTCACTTCAACATTACAAGCGAAGAAGTCGATCTTGTAATCGACATCACTCGTGATGCAATCAAGCACTTTAGCCAATAATTACTGACCAGTAATCAAGTGGTGTAGAGTCCTTACATGGATTCCAGTTGCACCTGTCTTGACCAACTTGTTTGTCTTTGCACCCCATGCTGTTCCAGCAATGTCTAGGTGAGCCCAAGGAATCTGTTCATCGGTTCCGTCCTTGTTAGGAATGAATTGCTTTAGGAAAGCTGCAGCGGTGTTTGAGCCACCCCAGCGACCAGCACCAAGGTTGCGAACGTCTGCAATCTTTGAATCGGTCATTTCCTTCTCGAACGCTTTGAACAATGGCATAGGCCATGCGATTTCTCCGCAGTGCTCTCCTGCTTCCTTGATCTTGTTCCGCAAATCGTCGTCATTAGACCATAGGCCGCTTGCTTCGTGGCCTAGTGCAACGACACATGCTCCAGTTAGGGTTGCCAAGTCAATAATGTAAGAAGGATTCAGATGAGTTCCTGTGTACCACAGTCCATCAGATAGGACGAGTCTTCCTTCAGCATCTGTGTTCAGAACTTCAACTGTCTTGCCAGAGTATGTCTTGATTACGTCACCTGGGCGTTGAGCGTTGGAAGATGGCATATTTTCTGCCATGCATGTGACACCGATTACTCTCTCTTTGTGGCCGCTAGCGACTAGTGCTTGCATTACACCGAAGGTTGTTGCAGAGCCGTGCATGTCGTACTTCATTTCGTCCATCGAGGGCGGTGGCTTTAGTGAGATACCACCAGTATCGAATGTGATTCCCTTTCCAACGATGCATGGGCTTGGACCAGGCATGTCTGGGTTTATCTCGAAGATTACCATACATGGCTTTCTTGCTGAACCCATACCTACTCCAACAAGGCCTCCCATTCCCATGGAAAGTGCCTGTTCGTAGTTGATGATTGTGACCTTTACGTTGTCATGTTCTTTGCCGAATTCGATTGCCTGCTCAGCGAATGCCATTGGATACAGGTCATTTGGTGGGGCATTTCCTAAATCTCTAGCCAAATAAACACCGGATGCTACTGCCAGAGACAGGTTTGCGGACTTGTGCAAATCCTCAATCTTGTCTGCTTCACAAGTAACGTGTGCGTGAATTTCACTATCGTCAGAGTCGTCATCGTCATCCTTTGATTTGTACTTGTCATACGAGTAATCTCTGAGAATCATTCCTTCTACGAAGGCTCCCATGTGATCTCCCTCCATACCGGAGAACTTGATTGTGATAGTTTTGCCATGGATCTTTGAAAGGCTTGCAGTAACCTTTGCACCAGCCTCTCTCATCGACTGTAGAGTTGCGCCATCTGCCTTTCCTAAACCGATTAGCATTGCCTTTCCACCATCGGTTCCAGCTAGTGTCATTGCTGTTCCGGACTTTGCTTTGAAATCTCCAGCAGCTAGGATTGTTTCAATCTGATTTTTCAGGCTTCTAGGGACTCCTGCTTCACTGCCTTCTGCCATTGAATCGCTATCTTGCCACAAAGGAAGAACGAGTGTTCCGTTGATGTTGTCATTGGTGTTTACTGATACCTGCATTGGCTCACCTAATCATTCCAGCAGTACATGGCACTTGAAGATGCGCATGATTCGGCTCATTCAAGTAGTTCTGCTTCCAAAGGTGCGTCATCTTCCAAATCAAACGGTTTTTCTTCCCGAGACCACCAAAATGCGAATGCTACTACGAACAAGGGAACGGCCCCAGCCTGAAGTACCCAAACCAACGTTTCAACAGACTGAGAGAGGAAACTGGTGGTTGCTGGACTCATGCTTACGCTCTCGTTCACCCATTGTGATGAATGAACTACTCGCTTTTGGTAGGATAGACGCCACTCTCCACCTTCGTAATCAAAACCACCAGTTTTCACAGAAGTTTTGCTAGTCGCATTTGCTGTGAAATTATCGGATTCCCATAGAATCTTGTCCCCATCGATATACTGCAGTGTTGCGTTTTGGGTGCTTGCACGGCCCATGTTGTTGACTGTGAAAGTTACAACTTCATCATCGATACTAAATGATTCGACAACAAGACGTGCTCTCCAATACCAGATGTTATTGATTAGATATCTCATTACATCAAGCTCTTCATCAAGCCTTTCGTTGACATCTTCGAATGTTCCTGGAAGGAATTGGTCGTCATCTGTTTCGAAAGTGAAGGTTGGGAATCCCATTACTCCGTATCCGTAATCTCTACTGGTTCCACAATTTGGATAGAGACCTTGGTTTGCGTTTTGGATTGGTATGTCAGAAATGCCAGCGTGCACGTCTTCTCTTATTCCATGGAATAACTCCCAGTCAGGAGGTTGTTGAGGCCACTTGCCCCATGGATACAACATAATCCAAACGCCAGTGTGCATGGTAACGTACAGATCTGCGTCCTGTACTACGCTGTTCATGTAGTTCGCATTGGCGCGGGTTTCAGGTTCACTAAACGCACTCCCTCCGGGTGCAAAAGGGTCGCTTGGCGAACAATCATCCCAGAAATGGTCGTAATTCCTGTTTAGATCAATCCCTGTAGGTACAGGTTCGCTTACAAACGGATTTGCTGCTGTGGTCAGATTTAGATTATGTCTCGTATCAGCATCATTTCCGTCTGGATTTAGCATGATCATAATGTGCAATTCAGTAGACTGTAACACATTGACTGCCTCTTCATCTAGAGCATTCCATCCATTGATGTACCACTTGGCTGTTAACCACGCCAGTGCAGTACCAAGGTATTCGTTACCGTGGTGACCACCGTCGATGTAAATTATCTCTTTAACAGTACCATCACTCTTGGTCTCCATAGACCAATCAGAAAGTACAACCATCCACAGTTCTTTTCCTAGGTAAGACTGACCAATGCTGGACAACTGTACAATGTCTGGATTATCTATTGACCAATCATTGACTTCTTGAGTTAGTGCAGCCCAAGACATGTAGATGTGATTGTCTACAGGTTCACCGGGCCAATTTGGCTCAGCTGTAACTAGCGTTGGGGCCACAATGAGAACTGCAAGGAAAATTGCAAGCCCGCGCATGTTACTTCCACACGCCTACCTGTCATGAATATGACTATTATTCGATGCTTTTTTTCACAGAAATAAACGATCTTATCGTAGGTAAAATGTCAATTGAAAAATCAATTTTCCAATTGGTAAATATTAGTTCAAAATATATGAGAACAAGATAGGAGCCACGATTGTTGCATCTGATTCAATTATGTGCATAGGAGTGCCTGGAGCTAATTTGCCCCATGTGATTTTCTCACTAGGTGGTGCTCCTGAATAACCGCCATACGAAGTTGTAGATTCTGAGATCTGAGCAAACCAGCCCCACAGCGGTGCATTCTCCTGCATATCTTGGCGAAGCATAGGAACTACACATATCGGGAAATCTCCTGCAATACCGCCCCCGATTTGTAAGAAGCCGATTGGGTGTTCAGCATTCCTGTACCAATCGGCTAAATGCATCATGTAATCTATACCTGTCTTTACTGCAGTGCGTTCTACGTCGCCCTTGATGCAGTGTGCTGCAAAGATGTTGCCTAAAGTCGAATCTTCCCAGCCAGGGACATAAACTGGAATCGCCGCATCTCTAGCTGCAATCAACCAAGAATCGGTTCGAGGGATTTCAGCATCTAATTCATCTAAAATTGCCATCAAATGCTCATGAGGGAATGCAGGATTAGATTTCCATTGAGCGAGAATCTTACCTTCTATGTGACGAATTGCCTCTTCCTCTGGAATGCAAGTATCTGTGACTCTATTGAATCCTTGACTGTGCAACTGCGCTTCATCCTCCTCACTCAAATTACGCCAGTTTGGAATTCTTTGATACTTTGAATGGGCTACTAAATTGAAAACATCCTCTTCTAAATTGGCTCCTGTGCAAGTAATTGCATGGATTTTGCCTGCTCTGATCATTGGTGCTAATGAGCGCCCGATTTCGGCCGTGCTCATTGCCCCAGATAATGTGACCATCAATCGCCCACCGTCGTTTAGAAACTGGTCAAGCGATTGTGCGCAATCACGCAATGCTCCTGCGTTGAAATGATGGAAATGACGGTCAACAAATCCCCTTACTCCTCCATTTACTGGCTCTGAGAGGAACCTCTCAACCCGCTTACGTCGATTGATTTTCATCTCAGGGTATCGTGATTTCAACTCTCTCTCAATTACTTCCATAATTCTTGCAGGGTCGGTCCCTCCACAAGAGAAAGCATCAACTGCAAGTAGTCCAGTTTCAGAATAACAATGCGCACTGACATGACTTTCATCGAGTAATACGACCGATGCGAAACCTGGTGGTGAAACGCTACCATCGAAATCTTCGTTGTGTGAATGAACGCGGCGTGCTCCGGAAGCATCCACTGCCTTTTCCATCAATGAAAGCATCCACGAGCCTTCTACTCCAACCGCACCAGTGCAATCGAGCATAATGTGTGAACCATGTGCCAAAGTATCACCTCAAACTAGCAATTTGGGCCGCGGCTACCTTTGTTGCAATCATGGCTGCTGTGAATTCTGTCAGCGGAGTGTCATTCTGTGAGACTATTTCGTTAACATCAGCGCTAACTACCTCACAATTTGCAAATACCGTTTCAATCGTTTGTACAACATGCCAGAAGGATAGACCGCCCGGAACCGGAGTCCCGGTGGCAGGAACTAAAGCACCGTCCAATCCATCAATATCGATTGTTAAGTGCACTGGCCCTTCGATATGAGTAAGTGATTCTAGCCACTCCGCCCACGCTTTACCTCCTGTGCAAGGACTCATCACGTCTTTGGCAAACCAAGTGTGGATTCTCTCATCTGAATTGATCAAATCCAATTCCTGTCTACAGTATGCTCTAATGCCAACCTGATGTACTGCCAAAGCGCCTTCGTCAAGCGAGCGAGCGATTGCACAAGCATGCGAATATGGCTCTCCATCTAATTCGTCTCGAAGGTCAGCATGAGCATCTATCTGGATCAACGTCACCTTCTGTGGGCATCCTCTGAGGATCCCAGGAAGGATTCCGTGTTCACCCCCTAAGAATATCGGAAATGCTCCGCTAGAATACTGTTCAGCGGCGTATGCACCTATTCCGTCGAGCTGCTCTTGGAGAGATGTGCCCTCTCCATTCCACGGCTCGACTGTGCGAATAATCTTCCCTGCAGGCAACTCTTCATCGAGTAAATCATCAAACAATTCGACTTGCCCTGAAGCCTCAATACATGCAGCAGGGCCTTGTGCAGTCCCTTGTCCATAGGAAGTGGTTAGTTCATATGGGATGGACGCAATTACAACATCGGCAGGACCGTCTTGGTCCGGCAAGCCGAGGAAATTACCTTCCGCGAACTGCTCATCCATGCACTTGCGGGTTCGATTTCCCCTTTGAACTGCTCGATTGGGCCAAAATCATCGCTGGGTTAATTAGGGACTTCGACCTATACATATTACTGCGCAGCGGAGGAAAGTGAGGCGGCTTATACTCCAGCGCGAGGTGATTACATGGGAATGACAATGATGGAACTTACTGAGGCAATTAGACAGCACATAGACATGGAAATGGACCCTGAGGTCGCTTGTGGTATGGCTGAGCACGCTCTTGGTTTCTTTGGATTTTATGACAGAATCATTGACAATGCCCTAGAGCCCACAGACCGTAACTTGTTCTACATGTTCCAAGACTATGACCTTCTGACAACCGAATCGGAAGAAACCACTCTTTGGGATGGCCGTGAATGGAGAATCCACTACTGGCGCTTTAAGCCAGAACTACGTGAACGTGTTGAAGCTTACATGAACCGTGAAGTTGAGGTCGTAGAAGTCGACCCATTCGGCGATGTTTATGGCGATGCAGGAAATATCTGGATGCGTGAAGGAGACAAACCAGTCAATCCAAACGCATTCACTTCCGACCATTGGGGCTAATCATCTCCCCCAAAGTCTTGAAGAGTAGCGGGTACACCATTGTACCATGAAGGTAAGAGCAGGTCTGCTAGTTGTGCTCTTTTTGGCCTCGGTTTTGCCGATTGCCAATGCTGATGAAGTCGATACTGTCACAATCAATGTTGATTGGACCGATGACCACGCTTACACAATCGCTGGTGATGTGGAGCTTTCAGAAATAAACGTCACACACGAACACGATGGGCAAATGCTCGATGTTGGAATCATCTATGATACAACTGGCGAAGACCTCAGAATTATACTGAACACTTCTGTTTCTAATGGCGACGTCATAACAATACAAGCCGGTGACGTTACTAGAATCATCAATGTTGGATTATGGGGTCAGCCTATCGCAGACCACGAAGTTACGTTGAATTCTGAATGGACAATGGACCAGCAATGGGAAAATGAGAATGGTACACAGAAATACATTCTACTATTCGATGGCCAAGGATGGCAGCAAAGAATCGGTAACAGCCTGGAATCCTGGGAAATGGGCAACGGTTCCCTGTTGATTGTCTCAAATACTGCTGATAGCACCATTTCAATGATGATCAACTTAGAATCAGTATGGAAGAATGAAACCACTGTTGATGGGGTTATGACCGGCCAAATCTTCGATGCTCGAGGCAGTGGAACTATCGAGGTCGGTAATGATGGTGATGAAGGTGCTGTTCAAATTGAAGGAACAATCAGCGACGCTTGGATTAACAGAACGACCTTGAACGGTATCGTAGATGAAAGATTCAGAATCGAAGCAAACGGCTCAATTTCAGTCGATGCTGATAATGATGGAGAAATGATGGACCTGAGTGGAGAATTAGCTGTATTGTTGATTGAGACTTGGGATTCTAACGGCACCAGAAGACTTTCTCACACACAATTTGAAGCAACTGCAGGCTTGATTGTAGAAAACAATGATACTAGAATGGATATTTCTCTGGATAGTTTCGAATCACTTGAACGCTGGGAAGATGGCATACGTGTTGACCATCTAAACAAAATGACTGGTCAAGGAACTTTCGGATTCTCTGGAGAAGATGAGAACGCAAGCGTGCAGATAAACGGCACAATACATGATTTCCATCAAGAACAAGAGGATGGAATCGTCACCGTTGACGACCTTCACGTTGATGGAATAATTACAGGAGATGCTCAAGGTACATTTGGAGTTGTTCGCACAATTGAAGGCGCTGTATCTCAAGCAAATGAAACAGGCGTAATGTATGATGTAATCATAGTGCATCAAGAAGATTGGTTCAACATCACAGGAATTTCAGCACTACCAAATTCGGATTTAGGAGCAGGGGCACACCACAACGAGTCTTGGTCCTATGATGCTAAACAAGCAGAATGGGAAAACCGAACAATACGCACAGTCTGGAGTCAAACCGGACCTGACCCCAGCAGTGGCGACATTATTCACTCTAATTCACCAATACAAACCTCTCCAGAGGCCCCTTCAGTAGAAGAGGGAATCGGAGATGTTACCGTTAGCCGTGAATCCGGGTTTGCTCCGATTGATGCAATGACTGGTGACGTTTTCACTTTGGACCAACAAAGCGGGATGTCACTAACTGTTACCGCTGGACAACCAGAAACGGTTGCTATGGATGGACATCTAGTGGATACTGTTGCATGGACTTGAGTCTATTCGACTGATGTTATTGGGACTGCTAGTGGAAACCTAATCATCGATGGA
>JAKURJ010000027.1 GCA_022452125.1 Candidatus Poseidoniaceae archaeon | reverse complement strand
CATCTAGCGATTATCTGACTGCCGCAGCAAGGGCAGGAGTCGCCGAAGTCATCTCAAAACCGGTTGACATGAACAAGTTGTTAGCTCAATTGGAAAAGCACTCCAAGAAACAGTTCGTGCCTCCACCGGCAGAAGTAGCCAATGCTGCAGGCACTGGCGGTGGAGGAAGCTTCGACGTTTCGATGGTAATGAGTGACGGGAAGTGGGCCCTTCCTATGCTGAAAGGAATAGTCACTCCTGAGAAAATAAATGTAGATTTCATCAATGAAATCCTTGCACAATTAGGCGAAGAAGGAATTGAGGTCGAAGAAGGATTAGACCCATCATTGATGTCTAACATGCTCAGAATTGCTCTCAACAGCATCGTTAGCGACATGGACCCGAATGAATCCAATCAAACGCCTGCGGGCTCATCATTACCAACAGCGAAGAAGAGTGCGAAGTTGGGTTCTAAATCCGGAGGCAAAAAAGTTGGCGGCTCATCAATGGAGGAAATACTACAAAACCAAGCAGATGGAATCGCTAGTGACATTGAAGGTATTATGGACGATATTTTAGATGAAAAGCCGGATATGGTAGCTCTCATACCTGATAGAGAACAGGTTGTGATTGACCCAGCAGTTCTGAAATTCACAAAACTGGTTGCTGAAACCGCTCACGAACTAATGTGGGACATAGGCCGTCCTGGAAACGTCAGTGACCTAACTCTGATGACAAGAATTGAAGATGTAACTGAAATGCTTGGTGATGTAATCTCGTCACTTCCAAAAGGGGATGAAGAGGAATGAATGATTCACAGAAACGTTGGGCGTTTTGGGCTCTATCAGCAGCATTCCTGGTAGATTTCCTAGGATATGCCTTCATCGTCCCGATTCTTCCTTCATGGAAACAGGAATTTGCTCTCTCCAATACAGAAGCCACCGCTCTGGTCTCTTTGTGGGCAGTTCCTTTGTTCATTTTAGGTCCAAAGACTGGTAGGATTACCGATAGACTGGGAGCAGGTAGGACGATTTTATTTTCGCTATTCAGTCTTACAATAGCATCTCTATTGTATCTTGTAGCGATGGAGATTACCTTTGTGGATGGCTTCATCATTCTAGCAATTGCAAGGTTGATTCACGGTGCATCCGGTGCTGCAATCCTAACAGCAGGATTCGCAGCGGCTAGCGATATATGGCCAATGAAATTTGGAGAAATCTCTGGTAAATTAATCGCTATGGCAACTATAGGAGGTCTTCTTGGTCCGGTTATCGGAGGAGTAGCATACACTCTTGGTCCAGAATATGCATTCATTGGATTAGCAGCTATTACTGCGACGATAATCCCTCTGGTATATGTTACAACGAAGGAACTCGGCATGGGTGGCGAGCCTGCTCAAGGTTCCGTTCCTCTGAAAGTGTTTATTCAAAATCCTGTCTTATTCCGAATCGGATTACTCGTAACGATGACGACCTTAGCAACAGGTGCACTAGAAGCAGGAGTCCCGTTATTCTTGGAAGAAAATCTCGGTTTGAATGCAGCATGGATTGGCGCAGTATTGTTGGTAATGGTTGTCGCACAGGGAATGGGCGGATGGATTTGGGGCGCACTAGTTGACCGTAACGGACCAGTTCGCTACATGGTATTCGGTTGGTACATTGTGACTATTGCAATGCTTGCTGCTGGATATGTGGCTTATTCAATCAGTGACGCTGTTCTTGCAGCATATTGCATCATTGTGATTCTTGGAATTTTCCAGTTTGCAATTTCTGCAGCTCAGGTTCCTATGTTGCCGATGATTGATACTGCCACTTCTCAGGTATACGGTAAAGGTGGAGCAGGATTAGCATTTGGCGCATTTGGAACAGCATGGGCTGCTGGAACGATTATTGGTCCGATGGTTATTGGCCCAGTCTACGATTATACAGGTTCATGGGGAATCACCCTCGGAATCTTGGCTATTCCTATGCTCTGTGGACTGTTGATAACTCTCAGTAACCGTGAATTGTTAGCAGAATGTTACGATTCTGAAATGTCTAAACGTCATGAATTAGAACAATAGTCAATGGCATGGCTGATAAGAAGCATCCTGCTCGGAGCGATGGGATGAACCATGACTCAGGGACAGATGCCGCCGATTCGTGGTAAAAATTGGAGGCCTGATTCGCCACTCCATTTTGTCAATTCATTACCCGCAGATGCTGCAAAGAGCGAGTTGCTGCGATTTGCTGCAGAAAGGCATGATGGCCATCTACAATTGATCGCAGCAGTCTGGGATTTCGTCCACAGAGACGAGCAATCATTCGATGGTGAACAGTGGCATGAATTCTCCAATCGATTCATTGACGCATTAGGACAGGGGCTTTCCGGTCGAACTAAAGTTAAGGGATTAACAGACGGCGAAATAATTCCACGCAGAATCTCTGAAGAACATTTAGAACGCAGAGGGGACCGATTTCTGATTGACATTACTCTCTGTTTACGCAGGTTAGCCCACTACATGTCGGTGGGCAATGAACTGCGTATGGAATGGCAAAGGATGATGACTAGAACTCGAAACCTTGACACTCATCTAAAGGAGATTTTCACTGTTGGAATGGATACACCTGATGGAGGTAAATTTGGTGGCAAAGGTTTCCGTTCAACCTGGCAAGAAGCCTGTGTTGCAGTCGCTACCGCATTGGAGAGGGACACAGAGAACCCTCCCGGTTCACCTTACCACGGAGATTATGTCGCACCAATGATTCGTGATATTGGTCTCTGTATGGCTATGGGAGATACTCCTGCCGACCTAATGACTGCACAGATGGGTAAGGTCGACTCTGTAATGAACGGCGGGATCGAAGGAGCTGGTGGAAGAGATTTGCACGTAGGATGTTTCCATCGTGGTGTACTTCCACCTACGGCGCCACTACCCATCGCTAGTGTAACAATGACTGGAATGGCATTGTCATCATGGAAAAGGAACGAGCAACGTTTCCACGTGGCATGTATTGGGGAAGGCTCCTCTTCCTCGGGAGAATGGTGGGAGGCGCTGAATCTTGCTGCAACCAGAGGCTTGCCAATATCCTACATTCTACAAAATAATCAGATTGCTCTTGATACTCCTCCGGTGAATCAATCCAACGTTGAATTGTGGGCTGATAAAGCGGTTGCAATGGGTATGCCATCATGGACAATTGATGGGTCAGACCCCGCAGCTTGGCACTCATCAGTGGCTTGTGCTAGAGAGTTCTCAATGTCAGGAGGAGGCCCCACCCTCATTCATGTGGAGACTATGCGTGGTTGCGGCCATGCACATCACCATGATGACCTGTATCTTGGAGCGCCCTCAGGAACACCTCCTGGTTATGTTGACCGTGACTTACTGTCTTACTGGGAAGCCAAAGACCCAATTCCAACTCACAGAGATTTACTAATTTCCTTGGGTATTTCCGAAGATGAATTAGCAGAAATGGAAACGGAAGAAAGCGATTTACTCGATGCCGCCAGAGAGCATGTAGAATCTATGGATTGGGCAGATCCAAAGACCGTAACTAAGGGTGTCACTTCCTTGCATGATGCTGATACCCACGAAGATCATCTAAATCGTTTATCAGGTTCTTCAATCCATAAAAAACATGAACCTGTACTTGAAGTAGGCGAATACTTACTTAATTATGCTGAAAGTGGAGGATGGACCTACTCTAGAGCGATTCAGCAAGCGATGTGTGATATTGCTGAGCAATATGGTGACTCTACTATTTTCATGGGTGAAGATATGGAGGTAGCTGGAGCATTTGGAATGAACATCCCACTCAAAGCGAACGGCCACCAAGATAAGTTGCTCGATATGCCTCTGTGTGAGGCGGTAATCATTCACTCCGCTACAGGCGCAGCGCTATCCGGAATGAGGCCAATGGCTGAGATTCAGTTTGGCGGTTTCGCTGCTTTAGCGCACAATGCACTACTCAATAACGCCGCAATGCTGCGATGGAGATGGGGTGCGAATGTCCCACTCACAGTTAGAGTTCCTCTAGGAGCAAGGACTCGCAGCGGGCCATTCCATGCAAATATGATCGAATCATGGTATGCAAATGACCCGGGTTTGGTTGTTGTTGCTCCAGGTACTCCTCAAGATGCTTATGATTTACTTAGAGAGGCTGCAGAATTGGACGACCCTGTATTATTCTTGGAACATATCGGATTGTATGGTCTTCGAGGAGGGCTAACTGGCTGGGGGCAGAATATCAATCAAAATGTGGATACTCAACCAGTCAAAGACGCAATTGAATCTGGGAACCGACTGAAGATTGGCAAAGCAGGAGTAGTCAGAGGAGGCAGAGATGTTACCCTTGTAACATGGGGGGCAATGCTCCACATCGCTAAACAGGCAGCAGATATTCTCTCAGAGGAAGATATTGAAGTCGAGATTATTGACGTTAGAACCTTGATTCCGTTTGATGCTGAAACATGTGTATCAAGTGTTACACGAACGGGAAGGTTGGTCGTTCTGCAGGAAGGCCAATGGTTTGGTGGAATCGGACATTCAATGCAATCTAGAATTATGGAAGAAGCATTCTATGCCTTGGAATCTGCGCCTCTTGTAATCGGTGCTTTAGACACCCCGGTTCCTTTCGCACCGCCATTAGAAAACCATACTGTTCCTGGATTAGAGCATGTTGTCAAAGCTCTTCGTCAAGTGGCTCAGGGATGAAGTTAGCCAACACCGCTCCTATTACTGGTGCCACGATATATAGAATTAGATTCCCTTCTCCATTCACAATATTTGGACCTAAAGTTCTAGCCGGATTCATACTTGCCCCGGTGAAACCTCCACACAAGAACGCCAAAACTCCGACCATCGAACCTACACCTAAAGCAAGGAAGAAAAGATTGACTTTTCTTCTAACTAGGACATGAATGGAATACATCAGAAGTAATGTAATTGCGATTTCTATCCCCCATGCTTGGCTTGTTGAAACGCTAGGTGTTGTTTGGCCTGCCAGCACGATTAATGCAGCAACCCAACCGCCAAGGCATTGAGCGATAATGTAGCCCGGAAGGGCTTCTCTCTCCAGGTTTCCATTTGCTGCGAAAGCTATCGAAACGGCAGGGTTGATGTGCGCTCCAGAGATAGGTTGGAAGATCATAATTGCAGTAAAAACAGCAAATCCAAAGGTAATACTGACCGCCAGTGCGCTCCATCCAAGAGCAATTGAGCCACAGCCCAAAAGAACCATCAGAAAAGTGCCGCTAAATTCAGCGACATATCGGTTCCACATAGCGCCTCTACGATTGAAGAGATTGATGAGTTTTCTCTATATATTTCGCAACCATGAAAGAGGAGTTTTTCGTCACACAATCATGGCGGAGGAGGTTGAGAAGCAAGGTATTGCCGCTTTGCTTCAATGGAACGCCCTCCTAATCTCGTTCGCTCTTTTTGTCACACTAGCAATTTTGGGTACAATAACCGCCAAGAATGATTGGACCAACATTGGTATCCTAATCGTCTTGATTATTATCGCTCTGGCACTTCTAATAACTTCAGCAGATTTCTTTGTTGAAGGAGCAAAAGGCCTTGCTAGAAGGGCAGGAATGGCAGAAGTAGTCATAGGTTTAACCATCGTCAGTATTGGTACATCTCTCCCAGAAATTTTGGTTACCGCAACCGCTTCGGCAACTTCTGGAAACGACCCGGCACTAATGGACTTAGCAGTAGGGAATATCTACGGTTCAGTCTTAGTTCAGATTACTCTGGTTTTGGGAATTGTAGTCGCATTCAAGCCGTTGGAAATTAGGCCAGCGTGGTTGAGGAGAGATGGTTTGCTGATGCTGATGTCCGTAGTTTTGCTAACGGCCTTACTATGGGAAGGCGGCGGTCTTTCGAGAATCGAGGGAGGGATTCTCGTACTTATTTACGGTCTTTACATCACTTGGCTGCTTAGTGACACTGCAAAGATTCGTGAGGATGAACAGCAAGTGGTTGAAAATATCAAACGAGCTGATTTTACTTGGACTGGAACCGCCTACACCGTTATGGTGGTGGTTGGTTTGACTCTGGCCGTATATTCTGCAAATCAACTGGTAAAATATGCTTGCGAGATTGCATACCAACTCAATGTTCCACACGCTATTGTCGGTTCTACAATGTCAGGATTAGGTACCTCCCTACCTGAGTTAACTGTCGCAATGGTTGCTGTAAGAAAGAGCCAAGGCGTCGCTATTGGAACTCTGATCGGCTCCAATATTACCGACCCTCTGCTGTCCATAGGGATTGCAGCATTGGTTTCTCCGATCTCCCTAACATCTGCTTCATACGACCTAACCATGTATCTGATTATTCCAGCAACAATAATCGGTGTCTCTATTTGTCTGGGGATGATGTGGACTGGATTCAAATTCAGTCGCTTAGAAGGAGGAATACTCATCACATTCTATCTTCTATTCATCTTGGCTCTTGAAATGCAAAGGCAAGGGTATCTTGTGATTTGATAACAGTACTGCTTATGCTGAATGGCCTTGTGGGCATAGCATGGTCGACTTCCAACTCGATGAAATGCAAGAGATGTTGCGTGAACTCGCTCATGAATTTGCAGTTGATGAAATCCGCCCAAATGCAGAACATTGGGACCTTAATTCAGAGTACCCAAAGGATGCAATAAATGCTGCACACGAAATGGGAATTCTAAATTTGCACATTTCAGAAGAATACGGTGGACCCGGTTTAGGCATAATGGAAGAAGTGCTGGTGAATGAAGAGTTGGCGTGGGGAGACCCTGGATTTGCAACAGCAGCATATGCAACAAGTCTAGCCTGTGCTCCAGTTATTACCGGAGCGACTCATGAACAGAAGGACAAGTATCTACGCATGGTTGCCGAAGAAGGAGCTTTAGCGTCCTATGCAGTCACAGAGCCTGGAGCAGGTTCAGACGTAGCAGCATGTCAAACATTGGCAATCAAAGACGGAGATGACTACGTCATTAACGGTTCCAAAATGTGGATTACAGGAGCTGGCAAGGCAGATTGGTTCTTCGTTTTGGCAAAGACAGACCCAGATGCAGGCTACAAGGGAATGTCTGGATTTATCGTAGATGCAGACACTCCTGGCTTATCTCTTGGAAAGAAAGAGAACAACATGGGGCAAAGGTGTTCTGATACTAGGTCAATTTCATTTGACGACATGAGAGTTCCTGCGGCAAATCTGGTCGGTGAATCGGAATCAGGCGGATGGATGAATGCGATGAAGGCATTCGACATGTCTCGTCCAAACATTGCTGCACACGCTACAGGCCTTGCTAGGGCTGCTTACGAGCACGCATTACAATACTCTAGTGAAAGACAAACATTCGGCAAGCCACTTCATCGCCATCAAGCAATTCAATTCATGCTTGCAGATATGAAAACTAAAATCGAGGCATCCAGAATGCTGACTTGGAAATCTGCTGCAGAAGGAGATGCAGGCATCCGAAACACAGAATCTGCTGCACATGCTAAGAGATTCTCATCAGACATGGCAATGGAAGTAACCACTGATGCAGTACAAGTTTATGGTGGGTATGGTTATTCAGAAGAATACCCAGTAGCTAGGCTGATGCGTGGTGCTAAGGTGATGCAAATCTATGAAGGAAGCAGCCAGGTACAAAGAATGATCATCGGTCGTGAAATCACAAAGGATTTGTGAGCATATGACCAAAGGCGTACCCGCCATCGTTTTGGCAGCGGGAGCATCATCTCGATTGGGCGAGCCTAAGGCTTTGGTAAAGTGGGGCGGCGAAACCTTGGTCGCTCGTTCAGTACGAATGCTACAACAAAGCGGCAGTTCGACAATCATCGTGGTAACTCGAGCAGAATTGCAAGTAGACGTCATGTTGGAATGTAATTGAGCCACGGTTGTAGTAAATCCTAATCCAGAAGAGGGCAGAACAGGCTCCTTACAAGTTGGTTTGCTTTCCTTAATCAGTGAATTAGGTAGGACTCCTCGCCGAGTCTTAGTTTGCCCTGTTGATAGATGTGGATGGAATAGTGATACAGTATCTGAATTGCTACAGTGTAAGAAAAACACATCTCCAGTGCCTAGCGGCCATCCATTATTGCTTTGCGATGTAGAGAAAGTATTGACATTAGCGAAGAGTGCATCTCTGAGAGATAGTCTAGATATTGAAAGAGTAAATGCACCCGGCGAACATATGAACATTGACACACCCGGCGATTTGGAGGCATTGCGATGACTGCACGTACTTTGCAATGGTCCCTTGGTCAACTTTCCTTGAACAGGAAAGTCGCCATTGCTACAGTCGTATCGACTGCTGGCTCTGTGCCTGGGAAAATGGGTGCAAGACTTGCGCTGACAGCATCTGAGGTTGAAGGCACAGTGGGCGGAGCAGGATTGGAAATGAAGGTTATTTCTCGTCTGAAAGAATTGCTTCAAGAAGCGACTAAACCATGTGGCGAGGTGATAACTTACGGTCTTAACAAAGGGGCCAAGGGCTATGAGGTACAACCTCTGGACAGTCTATGTGGCGGCCGTGTGACGGTCGCTTTGGAGGTTCTGATTCCTATGCCACACATTCTACTGATGGGAGGTGGACATTGTGCAAAAGCGATTGCTGAGGCTTGTAAGCCGCTAGATTGGAGCTATTCAGTTCAAGATTCCAGAGCAGAATATGCTGAACTAGAAGGCGCTACTGAAACCCACCACTCATGTCCCAAAGATTTCTTGATGGCAGAGAACAAAGATTCACTGTCTCGATTTAGTGATATCCTACTTCTAGGTCACGATTGGAAGGAAGATGAAGAGCGCCTATTGGGACTATTATTCGCCGGATATGATGGGCGATTGGGTGTTATCGGCTCCAAATCAAAGTGGAATGCCTTCACCAAGGTCGCACTTGAATCAGGCATTGAGCAAGAAACTCTTGACAGAGTAAATTGCCCCATAGGTCTTGATATTGGTGCAGAAAGCCCTGAAGAGATAGCCATTGCAGTTCTAGCTGAGATTTTGGCATCTCACAAAGGAATCAATTTGTGAAAACATGCTCGCGATAGTGGCGCAATTCTTCTATTGATTCAATAATGTCATCCAGTGCTCTATGAGCCTCTTTTTTCTGGTATCTTGGCAAATCAGGGTACCATCGATTAACTAATTCTTTGATTGTGGACACATCTACAATTCTGTAGTGAAGCATATCCAGTACCTCTGGCATTTCTTTCGCTAGGAATACTCTGTCATTGTGAACTGAGTTGCCACATAGAGGTGCTGTTCCAGGCTCTATATTTTCATTCAAGAACTCACATGTTTGGCGGATAGCCTCTCCTAGGCTTACTCCTTCATTGCGAACTCTATCGACTAGTCCCGATGCGGTATGGTGGGTTGTATTCCACTCATCCATCCCTTCTAGCAGTTCTTCACTGACATTTATTGCCAAGTTGGGGCCTTGTGCAATAATGTTCAATTCAGCATCTGTGATAATTGTGGCAATTTCGATAATCGATTCTACTTCTATATCTAGGCCGGTCATCTCCAAATCGATCCACACCATTTCTTTCGCCATAGCACTCCCATGCTGGCGAAGTGTTTCATCATGGCGGATGAATCACAATGGAACGAAGTCAATTTTCAAATTACCACTTGGTGATACTGATACCACTGGCTTGAATCCTTCGTGAGGCGTACTAGCAAGTGATTCTTGAATTGCTGACATAACTGATGGGTCCAGTAGCAAATCGTATTCGAACATCTTCTGTTCAACAGCTTCTTCAACGATTTCAGCAGCCTTATCGATAATTGTGTCTTCAATTTCCTGCTTTAACAAAGGCTGTACCTCTTCAACAACATCTTCATCCTCATCGATATCGATAACTTCGTCCAAGTCTTCTGCTTCATCAATTTCTTCAGAGTCATCTTCCGTGTCTTCTTCTGAATTAACAGGTTCTGGGATCGCTTCAATTTCTTCCTCTTCATCATCACCGCCGCCAAACTGGCCCATGATTGCATCCTTTGCCTGAGTGAAATCTTCAGTGAAAAGTGTGGATACTTCTCCCATTCTAGAGAAGTAAGCAAATCCGAATCCAAGAGCAACTACTCCCATGAACATCCAAGTTACATTCGTGTAAAGTTCTGTATCGAAAGTTAGAGAGAGCATGAATAGAGAGAATACTGTACCCATTGCACCGAATCCTCTTCTCCATGGAGTTTCTGTCTCATCTCTAAATCCTTGAACCGCAATTCCCGACAGGAATGCTGCCCAAACAACCCACATGAATTGCTCGAGATTCGTTTCTCCTAAAGCCCAGGATATACCGCTCAAGAAGTAAACAATACCTAGCTGCCCTGCTCTGTCAATCCATCCGTAATATTCGATCTCATCATCCCAATCAAATATCTTCCAATTCCATGCAAGGTCTGCTTTAGATGCAATGATTGTCAACAATATACCGCATACCATTAGCACTGACCCCACAAAGGTGTCTTGCAGAGCGTCGGTTTGATCCATCCTTTCTAGGACGTTCCAAACTGCGAATGCGTGCAGCAATGGAAGAATGAATAGTGAATACTTCTGTCCATTAGCGAATGCGTCGTATGTTGCCCAAATGGCACCAATGATTGTACCGATTCCTTTGAGCGCAGTCCATGAGAATGTTAGACAGACGATAGTCCAAGTACGTGTAATTGTAGTCAATCTGTCACGCGCAAGTTCAGTTCTCAAGTCGAATACGCTCACTATTGGCTGGCCGTCGATTGAATACTCTACGCCAGCTACAGTTTCGTCTGCATACTTGTAAAGCCAACCCTTTGCACTGCATTGGTTGAGAACTAGCGTGAATAAACCAGTTCCAAGCAAACTGTTTGTAATGTAATCGATGTCATCGAAATGGTTGAAATTCGAGTCATTAGTAAATCCAATCCAGAACGAGAAGAAAGTCAAGACCGGAGTCCATGGGATTAGGTCTAGCTTTCCGATTAACCAGGAGTAAATTGTCAGTAGTATTGTCAAAGACAATAATATCCAACTTGCTTCAGGTAATACTCCAAAGACACCTATGGTCATCCAAATTGCAGGAATTGCTACCGGGGTTTCAAATTCGATCTCATCCTCATACTGCTTGTCTATAATAGCCTTGACTAGGACCACAAGATTGGTAATTGTCATCATTAGGAAGGCGAATCTGCTTAGGTTGAGGAAAGTAACCTCAGTCGGGTCGTAAGCAGTTAGATTGATCACACCAAGTATTTCAGCAACAATCGCTCCATCGGTAACAAATCTGTCAGCCGAAATTCCATCTCCAAACAACAAGAATGCAACTGGTGCGATGCAAAGTACGACTGCTAGCCTGTGCTTTAGCGCTCTAACGAATACAAGGATGTACATCGGAATGAATAGTAATCCGCCAGTTGTATCGAATAACCCTAGAATTAGTAACCCCATTAATGTTGTAATATCGGCACTTCGATTCAAGGAATCTTCATTCAAGCCCTTCCTATCAAGCATTATCGAAATTCCAAGAGGTCCAGCCAATAACATCAAATCAAACAAAATCATTGAATTTTCTAGTACACCAAAATCACTTCGAGCATCATTTAGGCTCCAAGCCATTGGTGCAGCGACTGCGATCATTGTCAATGTTGCAATCATTCTGCCAGAGGAAGAAGCTTGTTCTTCTCTAATTACTTCTGCAATGATGATTCCTATTGGTACAACCATCAACAATGTCCATGTGATATTTTGTGCCAGGTCATTGAGTCCTACTGAGGTTAGTGCAACAGTGAATAGAACCATCGGTCCAATTAGACTCATCCGTCCTAGAGGGCCCCAAGAGTAATCCATCGGGTCTCTTAACTCGTTATCCTGTGGTACAACCCAAGCATTCGTACTTGAATCAAACACTGGCATTACCTTCTTTCTCTGACCTTCAGCCCAGTTGATTAATACCCCTATGTCCAATTCAATTCTCTTGAATTTCCTCATGGAAGCATAAACTATCAGTCCAACGAGAGCTAAGGTGATATTGAATCCGTCAAGGCTCGAAGAAATATTATCTGGCAATGGGACTTCTAATCTATCGAATACTGATAGAATGATTGCAATTATCATTGAGCCTGCTGTTGCGGCAGACGCGTTGAATGCGACGGTCTTGTCGCCAGACTTCTCTGCTTCCATCATCATCATGAATGAAGAGATGATTGCATAGAGGAACAGTGCCCAAGGCGTGTATGGGTCGTCTCCGAACAATACAGACTCGGACAATACCAGTAATCCGAGAGTAACGAAGTGAGCCCAGTCGGATAAGTGTCCTTTCTTTCTACCTATTTCTCCACTGAATAATACTACGACTAGTATGGTAAATTCTAGCCATCCAGGCTCGAAACCTCCTGTGTAATGTGACTGAGCGAAGAATGAGAATCCGACAGCTAGCATTGTCAAGTTAGCAACCCAATTTCTAGTGACCTTAGAAATTACTAGTAGGTATGGTAGCATGATTAGCGTCGTAACCCAAGGTATGAGTCCCGCAGTTGGGGTGATGATGAACAATCTAGCAGCCAAACCAATTGGCATGTATGGTATTCTACGCATCAATGTAGCAGGGAAATAAGCGATTAGAACCGCTAGCCATAATCCAACTTGCAGGGTTAAGTATGGTGAAAGTGTGCCCAGGTCGTATTGTCGAATTGGACCTAAGATTAACTCAAACTCTTGTTCTCTTGCGATTAACATTGCAAGAATTACTTCTCCAACTAGTAACGCAGAGGTCCACTGCATCAAGTCTTGGCGCAAACGTCGGTCTGCAGCAAGAGTACCTTGTACAGCAATTATGAACACAAGCAGGGAAATTGCCCCACCGTTGCCTACGTCTTCGTTGTTATATTCGTAAAGCAGAGGCAGTAATCCCGAAGTAACAGCAACTACTGAGAAAATAATTCCACTATTTGCCCGCAGAGATAACCACATCGAGAGAGACGCTAGAGCGATCATTGAGATACCTAATTCCCAAGACACGATGTTGTTTGACCATTCCATCCAAATGCTAGAACCAATCAATGCAACCACTAGTGGCGTAAATGTTGTAACCGACCATCCGAATGTCGTAACACCCTTTAGACGCATCAAGTAAACAGTTTGAGCTAGTGCAAGAGATAGCGTAGCAGCCACTTGTACGTATATTGCGTTAGCTGAAGGAATCCAGCCCTCAGCACTAGGGTCTGTACCTTCTGGGATGAACCAATCAACACCCTGCAGGGCCAATTCTCCAACTAGCCACCTTGAACCCCAAAGGGTTCCAACTGCAAGGAAGAAGAATCCTACACCTAACATGTAGTCGTGAACATTTTGTAACTCACTTCCACCTTTTCTTCTTTGGAATTCAACTAATGCAATCGCAAGGAATCCCGAAAACAAACCTCCGAAACCCAGTACCAAGAACTCGGCTTGTCCGGTTTCTTGTCCATCACCAGGGAATGCAATCCTGAGCAATCCTGCCCAAATTCCTACCATCGCAATTCCAAAGAGAATTAGTTGAGCGAATTTCATCAAACTGTTGTCTACCATGTTGGCCGGTGTACCTATGACACCCATCTCAACAGAAGGTGTTGCTACAGCATTTGCAGATAGATTTCCTGCACGCTGTGACAGAGTTTTAGCATTTGTCGGTCTTTGAGGTCTTGATGGTGCGTCAGCCATGTTTCTCGGCCAATCTTTTACATGTTGCCTTTTGAATGTTGAGCCGGCAATAGCCCTCATAGAGGCTTTATTCTATGATTACGGCTTCAACCACTTCTTCAATGTCGGTATCTCTCTTATCGGTTGCTTCATTTTTGGAATCATTGTTCATGAAAGCAATCACTAGAACTATTGTTAGAATTATTGCTGCGAATACTGATCCATAGATTACATAATTCAAAGAAGATGTATCAGAATTGCTTGTGGCAACTAGAACTTCCTCTGTCAAAGTAATATCAATTGAAATCAATGGGCTAGAAGTGGTTCCTTCTAGGCCGCGTATAGATAGGGTATGATTTGCATGAAGAACAGTACCTGGTAGGTGCTCTAACTCCTCAACAATGTCATCATAGTTCAAAATAACACTCTTGCTGTAATCATAAGAATGTATAGTAGACCAAGAGTCTCTAAGGTCGTTACTCATCCATTGCACTGTATCAATTCCTTGATTCAGATCGATTTGTATTTCAGAACCAGGTCCCAACATGATTGAGCCGTCAGTAAAGGCATTTTCAGAAACAATCAGTGTAATGTTAGAATTGAAAGTGTATTGTTGGTTATACTGAGCTGCCTCAAGCACGGCTTCTAATGAGTTGACGTGTCCGTGTCCGTAAACGTTGTTTTGTCGGTTCTTAGGAACAAGGTCTTCGAGACATGGCTCATTAGCACCCATGTAATGACACTGTCTGTAAGTAGCAGTTTCTTGCATGATATTTCGAATGTCGAAAGGTGACAAATCAGGATTTGCTTGAAGCATAAGTGCTCCAACTCCGGCTGCTCCAGGGGTAGCCATACTTGTTCCGCTCTTTGCGGAATATTGGTCACCAGAGTTGTATTCAACTGACATAATACTGCTTCCCATGTAAGCGACATTTGGTTTGACCCTTCCCTCTTCTGTAGGTCCTTGGCTCGAGTAAACTGCAATTGAGGTGTCTTTGTCAAGTGCTCCTACAGTGATTACATCTTCAGCAGAACCAGGGGTCCCAATCTGCGCACTTACTCCATTGTTACCCGCAGCAATATACAGAGCAATACCTGCTCTAACCATTTCATTTGCTTGACGGTTAACGCTGTCTTCCTCAGAAGAAGTCCATTCAATGGCACCAGGGCCTCCTAGGCTCATAGATGCAATTCTTGTGTTGTATTGGTGCATTGTGTCAATAGTCCACTGCATTCCAGCCATCACTCCTGCGAAAGAACCAGAGCCATCCGCTCCAAGCACCTTTACTCCAACTAGGTGGGCTTGAGGAGCCATTCCTGGATGGTCATAGGTCGGTGCTCCAGTGCCCGCAGTTGTTCCACCACAATGGGAACCGTGTCCTTGGTCATCGAATGGGAAGATATTGCCGCTTGTATCGTCTGGGCTGTTAACCGCATCATAGAATCCGAGAATTTTCGGGTCGTATGTAGTAGGGTCATCATCTTGGTCGTCTAGACTTGTGTGATTTCCATCAAGTCCTGTATCAATAATCGCAACAGTGGTTCCAGAGCCATCATATCCTGTTTCTGCGAAAGTAACATCAACACCGTGTCCAATTCTTGCATCATTATTTGCAATAGTTAGAATTCCATCTAGCTCGATCATTACTACTCCAGGTAGTTCTCTTAGAGTAAGTAATTCATCAACAGGAACTCTTCCTGCCAATGCATCGATTCCATGTAGAATGAATTGATGCTGGTAGTCGACATTTCGCTCAAGCATATCAATTTCCTTTTGGCCGGGAGTGAAATGGAAATCAATAATCAAAGGCAAAGTATTGTCCTCGTCCAGGAAAACTGGGTTGTCCATGTGAAGCTCAACCATGTCACCAATTTTGTTTTGGTTGCGGTCAACCGTGGTTTCAGTCCACCATCCTTGAGGTTCATTTTCCTCATTGGCCTCCACTGAAACTGGTACGGTTGCAACTACTAATGGTGCAACTAAAATCAACAATCCGAAAACGCAGAAACTTCGTCTCAAAGCACTCAGCTTCTTCACCGCGCTACGCGCGACAAAGCAATAGTGTTTGAACCCTGTGTTTCTAGGTAAAATCGGCATAGATGTG
>JAKURJ010000026.1 GCA_022452125.1 Candidatus Poseidoniaceae archaeon | reverse complement strand
CATCAACAAGAGGGCTGCGGCCGTTGATACATGTATCCAATGTATGCCACCACTCGATATCTTCCTCCCCCTGAGACCAAGAATATAGAACAAGTTATCCATCGACAACGCCGTGCCACTCTAGATATCCTGGGTCAAAACCGGCAATTCTGGCACCCAAATCTTCGAGTTCATCGCCAATATCCTGCCATTCTTTCACTAAATTGCCAAGTTGCTCTGCCACCTCGACCACATGCTCATGATGAGGGGGTAGTTCTTCCACTAGAATTTCTAATTCTTCGGTTAAGTCATGTGCTTGATCTTGAAGCGATTGCAAGGTTACGAGTAACTTTCTTGCTCGAGGCAACTCTTCTCTCGCTTCTTCGATTGTTACAACCCTTGAGCCATCAGGCAGTGCTAGTAGAGCCATTTCATCCAACAATTCACTGATGTCCATAGGTTGTCCTGCAAGTGGTGGTGGATTCCATTCGTTCTGCACGAACAGTGCACTCTAACTGAGGCCTATTCAAGCCTGCGGTGTAATCTGTTCCGAGGAAGCGATTTCTTGAGTAGGAACTTGGATGCGGTTGGCAACTTTACCACCAATTACCAATGCTAAGAATCCCCAAACAACAATTTCAATTCCTATCATTATCCAAGCAAATGGACCAGCAGACTCCAACAGGAGGTTTGCATCATATGGTGTACCATTGAATGCCATGTACAATGACTGGGAGAACAGAGATGCCCCAAACCAAACAAAAACTGCGTACCAACAAATAGTTGACAGGGCCCATTCTTTCTTAGTTCCAACTTTGTCCATGATACTAAATCTGCATCTTTCCTATTAAATGAAACCCCGTTTTGTATCAGAATCGATACATACAGAGCAGCAACTCATTCTTCTTCACTGGATGGACGGAGTCTACCAAGAGCCGATTCAATGGCTTCTATCCACTCTTTAGCAACTGCTTCTTCGCCACCAGATTCGGCTAGTCTTCTACCCCAATGCGATGCTTCAGCATCATTTCCAATGAATGTATGAATCCTTTCAAGTGCTAGCCAAGCCATTGGATTAAGGTGCTCTTCTTCAAGATCCCAAGACTTCTCAAAACACTCTAAAGCTCCATGCGGTCCGGAAACTTGACCTCTTTCTAGAGCAACAAGTCCCGCTTTGGACCATGCCAAAGGAAGTCTACCAATCAATAATCCACGGAATACTAACCAAGTCTGGCAACCGCCAATTACTACGATAGTTGCAAAAGCAGCATACTCTTCAAACGAAGTCAATGACTCCCATTGGTCAGCCATTATTGCTGTAGCAGATACCGAAAACAGAATCCCTGCAAATGGTGCAACAATTACCTCTTCTCGAGTGACCAACATGTTGTGAACTCCACGAACTAATCCAAGCGAGCCATATGCTAGTAAAACATACAAGTGTACCTCTACACTTGTTGGCCTTGGTCCAGTCTCACCAATTAGAAGCAGAAGAGCGATGATTAACAAAACGCTGCCATATCTTTTCGATGGCCCAGGGAAGGGTTGGCGGCTGCTCATCAAAATAAGAGTAAGCGCGATTGCGAACTCTAACAGTAAGAACCACCAGTTCTCCATGTGGCATGGGTGAGGCGACTTATTCTTGGTCTTTTGTCATATTTTGTGGTAGGAACTTCCACGAGAAATTTCGTTTGCCCTGTACAATTGTTCTATCAGAACTACCGCAGCTAATTCGTGTGGGAAGGTCATCTTAGACAATGAAATGCAAGAGTAACCATGTCCCTTGGGGAAACCATCTGCTGGCCCGATTGCTAAGTGAACATCATCACTAGAAATCGTCCACTCATCAAACCTCTTGGAGAAATCGACTGAAGTCATCATCTCTCCACCTTCATCCAATAGTATTGCATTACTAGGCAATTTTGTGAGGTACTCTTGACCAGACAGTTTTGAATTATGAATCTCAATCCTTACTTTGGATTTCAATCTTGCAGAATAATCCTCAATCAAGGAGTTCATTTTGGAATCTGATGCACGCCCATGCAAATGAACAATGATTCGGCCCATGCTAATCCCAAACAGTTCACCCCCAAGACTATTGATGTAAAACCCAAGCCGAGGACATGGGTTGGTGGCCGTTCAAGAAAAAGTCAGCGTCTCGGCCAATTCCTGATGTTATTCGCAGGGATACTCGTTCATGGCTTTCAGATTTACAGGAAGTCTGTGAAAGAAACTTTGACGCACCTGAAGAAGCACGTCGACAGATTCGACAAATGGCTGGAGAATGGATTGATGCTAACCGTGAAGGAGTGATGGAAGATTCTCTTCTTGAAGGGCTAAACATGCGTGCATTTAGGCTGCTTAATTGCTCAGATGATGATTTCTCTAAGTGGTTAGATGACCTCAACTTTTGGAAACCTGGCT
Organism: Candidatus Poseidoniaceae archaeon; assembly: GCA_022452125.1. Classification (GTDB taxonomy): domain Archaea; phylum Thermoplasmatota; class Poseidoniia; order Poseidoniales; family Poseidoniaceae; genus MGIIa-K1. Next base: position 13,421 of record JAKURJ010000026.1, on the reverse strand, counting down.
GGAGGCCAGAAGGAACCAGAGATACGGATGAATCATGAAGGAGTGGCTGCCCCCACGGTCCATGGCGAATGCTGGGCAATTGCACATGTTGTACACGTGCCCCTTCTGCTGGAAGGTACGAGGTCTGCTTGAACACCTAGATATTCCTCACGAGAGAATACAAGTAAATCCCATGCGCACAAAGAAGACTTTGCCTAGCGCCCCTGAATGGAATAAAGTCCCTGTGTGGGTTGATTCTAACAACGAAGTTCATGTTGATTCAACACCGATTATGAAGCATATTGATTCTATCCATAATGGCGGGAAATTATGGTCAAGTGATGATGAAGAGCGCCGTGACAAATGGATGGATTGGGTCGATTTACACATGTCAAAAGCAACCATTCCAATTCTGTATGGAAGTCTCGGCTCGGCGCTGAAAACAACCACTCGAGTTTCTAAACTCGAAAAATTCGGATTCTTTTCAAAGCGCTTGTATGCATGGGCTGGATTCCCAGTAATGTGGGGAATCATTGCCAAAAAGCGAGTCAAAAAAGATGGGCGAACTCCCAAAAAATTGTGGCATGATTTGCTAAGTGAATTCACTAACCAATTCGATGGAAGTATGTTCTTCGGCGGAAAAACTCCCGATTTGGTTGACTTAGCCGCGTTTGGTTATGTTCGCTCAATATCTCCTTATCCACAGTTCTCACAAATCGAAGACCATGAGGCTGGAATGAACTGGTATCGTGCCGTTGAAGCAACCCTGAAGGTGTGAACATGGATATCGTTGAAGGGCCATTTGGTCTGAGATTCATCAAAATAGATTCAAGTCAGATCTATCTTGGAATTGACAAAGGGGCATGGGTCTACGCAAGTGAAAGACCGAGGCATCGGGTTGACCTACCCGCATTCATGATTTTGGAATCACCAATTTCCAGAACTCAATTTGCACAAATTATTGGCGAAAAGGATGATTCTAATGAGCTCAAAGACATGATCACTCATGATGATGTTGAGATGGTATGTAGGAAACTAGCCGAACATTTTGATGACGATGTCAGACGCCCAAGTCAGGCTGAATGGAAAGCTGCTGAATCCTTGATTAACCTGCCTTGTGGATGGACCGAACTATTGGCAGATGAAGCCACTGGCAACCATCGTGGTGCCACATTAGACGGTAGACCAAGAGTCGGAGAAATGATTGGGCCAATGTCAGGGCACAGGGTTTCACAATCAGCGCACCCCTCTCGCGAGGGCGTGTACGCGCAAGTAACCACTCCAGGGGATAGGCCGCTTCCAAAAGTTGGTTTCAGACTGGTGGTTTCACCAAAAAGATTCGGCGAGGCTCCAAGAGTTCCAGATAATGCAAATTTGGCAACAAATATTCGCAGTGAGTTATTCTGGACCACAATTTTAGGAATCATTCCTAGTTTCACAATTCCAATACTCAGAGGTTTCTCATCATACGCAATCGATGGTTGGGCTAATCTGCTATTCGGCGGTCTGTGCGCAGGCTTTGTAACCGGAGCATTCTGGCGACCTAAAAGAGCCACTTGGGGCTTAGATTCCGAAGGTAAAGTTATCCAAATCAAAGACTAGACCAGTACGATTCTTGTCTAATCGCATCCAATGCACAAATCGCTGCCATGTTGACTATGTGACGAACTCCGTCTGCCCTAGCTAGCAACTGAACCGGCTTGTCTAGACCATCCAAAATCGGGCCTGTCATTTCAGCATCGCCTAATTGTTCTAGCAACTTGTAAGCAATATTTGCAGAAGCCAAATTCGGACAAATCAGTACGTTTGCAGGCCCATCGAACGACATGAACGGGTATTCTGATTGAACGTCAATATCCAAAGCAGTATCCGCTTGCATCGGACCATCAATGCTGAGTGTCGGGTCCATCTCTAATGCCATTTCAATCGCTTCCTCAATTCGCTCAGAACGTTGTGCTCTACTGCTTCCAAAATTAGAGAATGAAAGCATTGCAACCTTTGGCTCTAATCCGAATCTTCGAGCCACCTTAGCAGTCTGGACTGCAATATCTGCAAGCGTTTTGCTATCTGGATATACATTTACTGTTGCATCTCCTAAGAAAATCAATCTGCCCTTGACAACCATCATGTAACAGCCTATTGCACAATGGCTGTCCTCGTCGCTTCCAATCACTTCCAAACATGGTCGCAGTACATCGGCGTAATTTCTACTGATTCCTCCCAAGAAACCATCTGCATCTCCCTGTTCTACCATTTGTGCGGCAAAGTATGGCCGGCTCTTCAGAAGTCTTTGAGCGTCGACAATTGTCATTCCCTTACGGCTACGATTTTCCAGTAACTTCAGATCGTAATCTCCAATTCTTCTATCATCATATCTTGGATTAGTAATCTCACAATCAAATTCTATATTCAATTCAGCCATTTTCTCGCGAATACTTTTCACATTGCCTAACAAAATTGGCTGACAAATGTCTTGTTCAATGCATTGTGCTGCGGCCCTAATGACCTTTTCATGGTCACCTTCAGGGAAGACAATTTTCTTCTTTCGTCCCTTGACCTGATTGAATACTCCCCTCATTACTGAATACGACATTCCCAATCTTGCTTCTAGAGATTCTCTGTATGCTTGCTTGTCAAATTCTTCAGCGCTAATCGCTGCAATTCCTTCCATTACCGCCGCTTCTGCAACATCTGCGGCTTCCCAAATCAATACACGTCTGTCGAATGGCTTAGGAATAATATATTCTGGCCCGTACTGCATTTCTTCGCCAGAATAAGCGTGAGCGATGTAATCCGGAACCGGTTCCTTTGCTAATGCTGCCAGAGCTTTAGTTGCAGCCATTTTCATTCCTTGAGTGATGTCTCTAGCACGAACGTCAAGCGCACCTCGGAAGATGTAAGGGAATCCGAGAACGTTGTTCACTTGGTTTGGATAATCTGAGCGACCTGTAGCGATTATTGCATCACTGCGAACCGCAGTTACTTCATGTGGCATAATTTCAGGAGTAGGGTTTGCTAGAGCGAAAATAATCGGCTTATCTGCCATTTTTGCAACCATTTCTCCAGTGACTAAGCCTCCTCTGGACAAACCTAGGAAAACATCTGCACCGACTAAAGCGTCCACAAGGCTTCCATCTTCAGAATCGACAGCAAATGGGGCCTTGAACTCATTCAAATCTCCATCATCCAATCGATTTTTTGTCATTATTCCCTTGGAATCGCACATCACAATGTTACTCATCTTTACGCCCAGGGAAACGTAGTGATTTGCACAAGCGATGGCTGATGCACCGGCTCCCGCAACTACCACCTTAATGTTCGACAGTTCTTTGCCTTGTAACTCAGCAGCATTTAGTAAGGCTGCACCAGAAATAATCGCTGTTCCATGCTGGTCGTCGTGCATGACAGGAATGTCGGTAGCCTCTGCTATTCTTCGCTCGATTTCAAAGCATTCTGGTGCTTTGATATCTTCAAGATTTATTCCACCAAAAGTAGGTGCAATATTGCATACTGTTTTTATGAATTCTTCCGGGTCTTCGGTATCGACTTGGATGTCAAAAACATCAATGTCTGCAAAGGTCTTCAACAGCAAGCCCTTCCCTTCCATAACCGGTTTAGAAGCAAGTGCTCCAATATTGCCCAAACCGAGTACTGCGGTACCATTTGAGATAACCGCTACAAGATTTCCTTTTGATGTGTAACGGTATGCATCATCTGGTTTTTCTGCAATCTCCAGACAGGGATATGCCACTCCCGGTGAGTAAGCGAGAGACAGTTCGTGGGCGGTAGAATGTGGTTTTGTTGGAACGACTTTGATCTTCCCTTTTGGCTCCGCTTCATGGTAATCGAGAGCTTCTTTTTTGATGGTGCTTTCACGCCAATCTTCATCCATAATTATCTCTCCAAAGCCTATTCGGACAGACCTCGGGTTTGACCTTTGTGTGAGGCAGGACCCAACATTGCTCAATTAGTGAACAAATAGCGAATACCGAGATTACAGGTGACTTTTACCTCAAACAATTGAGCATTCGCTTCATATACCATTGGATTAGGATAGGAAAACATGAACGGTTCTCTCAGGCCCGTAGGGCCTGCTAAATCTAGTGCTAGAGCGGTTATGCTTGTCACTGTGATGTTGTTGGCATCTTTGGGCCCAATATTGACGGCTCCAGTGGCTAGTGCGCATGAGGGAACTAACGGCACAATATGGCCAATGGAAGGTTCCGAAGACACCGGTTGGGTGCTTCTCAATGCAACAGGAGCGAATGCGATTAACGGGGCCCAAGCAAGTGCTGAATGGATGATGAACTTCGCACCTGGCGCGATTCTGGAAAATGTTACAATGGAGTTGAGAGCAGATGGTTCTGACGGAGTAATGATTCAACAGCCATTACTGATGGCACAGGATACCGGACAAGTAATGTTTGACTGGAGAGGTAACGGGTGGCTAGGACAAAGCTTCGGATTCGATGCATCAAATCCACACCAAGGCAGGCTAGGACCAAACGCTGATGTGGGCGCAACTGTGACTCTGCCTTCTGGTAGCGAAATAACCGATTTCATTCTGGAAGTTTTGGCGCCTGCTGATCCTTTCACCTCTTTGGAACCTGTTGATTTGTTTATTCAAGATTACGAAATCCATCCAATGGATGGAAGAATGTATGTTGCCATTGGAACGTACATCATCATTTTAGATGCACAATCTAATCCTAGCGCAATTGATTTGTTTGAAATTCAGAATACTGATGATGACAACTATGTCACCGATTTAGAAATGGATGTTGCCAACAATCGAATGCTAGTCACAACCGCAACAGGTATCCTTCATTCAGTCAATTTGGATGACACGAGTTGGAACTCTGATTTGCCAGTTGAACCTTCAGGAGGCGCTTGGAGTAAAGTTCACGTTGCTAATAACGGAGATTTATTCGCGCTCAGCGAGTCTGGAATATTCACACTCAATACTGCAGGCACTGGATGGACACTTGAACAAGCCAGTGCAACCAGTAATTGGCCTGCAGGACTGCCTTGGAAAGTATTCGAGGACAATGGCATCATGTATGTTTCAATACTGGACGGAGGAGTTGCAAGATGGGATGTCTCAAGCATGTCAGCACTTTCTCCATGGTCAACTGCAAACAATTTACATTCAGATTTCATCAGCGATTTTGCAGTTGCTGGAAACCAGTTACTCATCTCATCATATGATGCTGGAATTGCACGCCGTGACCTTACGAACAACTTCTGGCTAGCTACGTGGAATGATGGTAATTGGTTGTCTTCAAACGAAGTAACTGGAATTACCGTCGTAAATAACGAAGTTCAAATTCTCACCATAGATACTGTCCACGTTTACAATACCAATTCTGGAACATTCTCATCATCCATCCCTCTTACTGATTTGGGTCTAATCAATGATGCTAGAAACATAATTCACTGGCCAAATTCGGGTGTTAGAAGCCCTACTAATGACACTGTGATGGTGACTGATGGTAGTGCTGTTTTGGCAATGCTAGAGCCAGGGAATACGCCAATGTACACTGGGGATTTCGTGATTGGAAGCGGACCAAGCGCAGGCGACATGGGAGATGCAATGCAATTCAATGGAGTAATCTATGTCGGTAGTGAAAATTACCTAGATCGTTACTCCATCGGGCAATCAAGGTGGCTTTCAGCCATAGATACGGGGGATATAATCACACAAATTGTCAACGATGGAACAAATGTATTGGTTGCCACAGAAGGAAGTGGAATCCATGTCATTGACACCACAGGGAATGTTATCGACACTTGGGATACAAGTGACGGCTTGCAGTCAAACGATGTTTCCGGACTAGATGTTGAAGGCGATTGGGTCGTAGTGATTCACCCAGAAGATGGCGCTACGGCATTCAACAAATCATCTCCTGGTTCAGCCGTTGCTCTGAATGAGGCAAACAGCGACATAGATACTGACAACCCGACCGGGATTGCAATTCATAACGGCGTTGCATACATTGGAACTCCTGATGATGGATTAAATCGCTACATTATCGCTAACGACACATTCCTCGGCTCATGGGTTTCAACTGGAATAAATGATGTTGATTTCGCGCCTGTGGCCATTCTTGGAACCAACCCTCAAGTTCTTCACATGGGATTACCGGGTTATGGAGTTGCACGAAAGGACCTATCAACTGGTGAAATATTGATTCCTCTGACTCAAGAACCTAACTCTCCAAATGCAGGCTCGACTGAGGTATTGCCTTCTAACCAAGTATACGCCCTAGAATCCTCCCCTGGCAATTCAGTAATTTACATCGGAACTTCAAACGGAGCCATCAGGTGGGATGGAAATACTGCAACTACGTTTCCTAGAGGTGGTAGTTGGAATCTACAACCAGCCCAATTCTTTGACTTTGCAATAGATTCTGGAAATGCAGGAGGTTCCATTTATGCTGGAACAAACATAGGGGTTTGCCAATATTCTGTTGCAACCCTTGGCCTCAACGACTGCGTGAATGCGCAGGATGGAATGCCAAACTGGGGTGTTAACGCTGTTGGATTTAACGGCTCTACAATTTTCGGAGGAACTACCAATGGCGTAGGCCTGATTGACAAATCTTCTCTCAATGTCTATGATACATGGGAAGCTGGAGAAGACACAGATAATGCACTGGTAGAAGTTATCGGAAACATCGCATACATTGGCTTGAATGGAATCGGTATCGCTAGATACGACATAGCAAACAATGACTGGTTGCCAACATGGACAGAGAGTAATGTTCTAGACGGCGGGAATGGCGATGTTACCAGCCTAGTTGCTGATATCAGACCTAATCTAATTTGGATTGGAGGTGCTGACGGTTTCCAACTAATCAATGTCACAACCGGTTCTGAGGTTTACGATATCGAGAAGACTGGAAGTTTGTACAGCGGCAGCGGAGACCCTTACGATTTGGCAATTTACGGCGATACAATGTACTACAACCAAAGATACACTTCTGACAGTGTGTTCAGAATTGACATTGTTAACTTTACAACAAAGCCAACTCTTGACGCTGGTGCTCAACTAAGCGAGAACGGGGGCGACGTATATGGTATGGAAATCATTGGCGATGTCCTGCATGTGTCTGTCGCAAGCGGCCAATGGTGGCAAACACAAGGTAGTGGTGGAATCGCTCTCTACAACCTCACAACCGATTCCTGGCAGGCAGAATTACTGCCAAGTGGAGCGGTAAACAGAGTAACATCTCACATTTCTTCGAATGGTATCGAGTGGATCTCCTGGGGAGAAGAAAAACTGGAAGCATTCTATGCTAATGGAACTAAAATGGGCGAATGGGATGATTTGGAATTCCCTATCCGTGAAATCGTTGAGTTCGACGGTGAAACGCTGTTCGCAACAGAGGATGGTGTCGCAAGATTCGATGAATCCTCTGAACAATGGCTATCCGAATGGACTGCTGGGAATGGATTGCCAAACTCCGCAGACGATGTCGTTTACGAGTTATGGACAGACGGTACAGAGCTCGTAGTTGGCACTGCAAGAAACCAAGGATGGCAAGGAATTGATGGAGAAATCATGCACTTAGATGCCTCAGGAACTTGGACTTCTTGGGATGGTGGCTCTAATGGAATACCAAACGGCTATCCAATTGGAATGGAAATGTGTGGTGGATTATTCCATGTTTCGATGACTGCAAATAATGGCGGTGTAGCAAGATTCGACCTTGCTAATGGTACCATTGAATCCGCCTTTACTACCTCTACTAGACTTGATGATGGTAATGCAGCGGCGGTTGCATGTGATGATGCAAATGAGATTCTTTACGTAGCATATCACGAAGATGGAGAGCCAATCTCAAGATATGACTATACTAACAGTCAGTGGTTAACCAGCCTCACTTCTTCATCCCACAACATTCCAAGCGACCCTGTTTGGTGGGGAGCTATGACATTCGCTGCTGGGAAGTTGGTGATTGGATACGACATTGGCACTCAAGGCGACAATGTAATCGGTGGAGGCCTAGCAATACTATCTGCTAACGGCGCTACTGTAGGAACTGCAGGTATCGTTTCGACTGGTTCTCCTGTGTCATCCGTTGATTGGTTAGGCACACAGTGGTTGATTGGTCAAGCCGGAGGAACCTCTGGATATTCTCACGTCGATACTATCGGGCAAGCAGGACAAAACACAATTCATGCGCTTCCAAATTTGGTAAGCGGACAGGTTACTTCCATGGCTGGAAATCAAACTCACTTGTGGGTAGCATCTTCGTCTTGGCAAAGCACAGGTTCCGGAGTTCTTCAAGGAGTAAAGCTAGCCAATGGTTCAGTTGAATGGCAGAAAGGATGGACTATTCCAGCAAATGCTGCAGTAACAGACATCGAATTAGTTGGAACTGATTTGTACCTAGCTAGCAACAACCGCGGACTAAGATTGCTGGATACAACAACTGGGACTTTACAACAATTGCCTACCGGTATTCATAATTTCCAAGATGGTTTGAAAGTCGTTGGAGATGACCTATTCATTGGCTTGCAAGGCTCTGGCACTTCTTCTGCTGGAATTCAAATCTTCAACACTACAACCAATACCTACACTGCTGGACGTTTGCTAGCAGGACTTCCATCTAACAACGTAAACTCGTTCCTCACCGTAACTGAAACCAATAACCTTGGACAGATTTCCTCTGAAATGGTCTATGTTGCCACGAATAATGGTGTAGCAAGATGGAACGCAACTGGGGACAAGTGGGAAACCGCTTGGACTGCACTTGATGGATTACCGATTTCTTTCGTCGAGGATATTATCGAGTTTGATGGCGACATTTGGATGGCGACTCCCAACGGTATTTCACACTATGACACAATTGCAATGTCGATTACAAATTATGGCAAGTCTGATGGCCTAATGGGCACCTCTACATGGGGACTAGTAGGAGCAACCACGACTTCAACCGATTCTTCTGGAGTCACAACCACGCAGAACAGCCTGTTCATTTCACATGATGGCAGAGGCACAGATAGGCCAGGTATTACACAATTCGATGCCGGTAGTAAAACGGTCACTAATTTGCATCAATTTGACCAGCTACCATCAAATTCCGTTAGTGCTGTCACAGCGGATATTTGGGGAGTACACATTGCAACCGACATCGGGCCCCTTATCCACTGGATACGAAGTACTGGAGATTTCAATGTAGGTGTCAATGTATTCTCTATGGAGGATTGGCCTGTTTACAGAATGCGTTCTGATGGCTCATATCTGATTGCAGTTGGAGAAAATGGTGCTACTGTAATCCAAGCCGGACTGAACGGTGGTTCGATTATTGGAAGATATTCTGCCAGTGAATCAACTGGAGGAAGCGTGATTAGCAATTCTTACGTCACTGTTTCAACATCTAATGGATTGAGAGTATGGGACCTCAATTCGGGAGATGAATCCTCATCGGTTACAATGCGAAAAGCTGACCCACTGTCCGTAGGATTCCAAATGCAGTTCCAAGACATCACCAATTACACACATCCTGGAATGCAGGTTTCGATTATCGATGCTTCTAATTCTGTAACTCTCTCACAAGATGGAGTTTCTGGGGCACACGGAGTGCTAATGCAAACCGCACCATTGACCCTATCTTCTCCTGTAAGCGGAGCTGCAACTTGGGCGAAACTGGTGGACCTGAAGTGGAATGCAACTGTGAATCTATCAAACGATCCAACATTCATCACAAGCATGCAATATGCTGTCGATAATGGTGTTCTGTTGAACGGAACAAGACACATTACTCTAACCTTGACATCTCCAACAAATGGAAGTGTATGGGCGAAGATGACCTATGATTGGTATAGAACTGAAACTCCAGTGCAAGGCCTCGCTCTCTGGGACAGGCCTGACGATGGCGGTCAAACTCTGATGGCGAATTGGACACTTGTCCATGACGAAGACTTTGCCAGATATTTGGTCTATCTTAACGAAGGACCGTGGACTACTCAGCCAACTGTTGCTGACCTGCAACCTCGTGCTGCCGATGCGTCCGTAAGTCTACATTCTAGATTGCAGACCGATATATCAACCATCGACGGGCAACCACTTCAAGACGGGGTTGAGTATTGGGCTGTTGTTGTCGTTGAATACAATGATGGAAGATTTGGAACTCCTTCGGCTCAATTTGGACCTGCCACACCTACCGACGAAGTTCCGCGTCCACCTGCTTGGGCCACTGCTCTCTCCGGAGACACTGTGGTTGCCGTAGATGGTGAAGTATTAGCAGAGTGGGCACGCTGTGAAGCACTCGATTTATTGAGCACGAGAGTATACGCTTCTACAACAGAGATTAGTGATGCACTAGGAATGAGTGTTAATTCTGAATTCCTACCTCAAGTAGGCAACACTAGTATCATTGCACTAGAAGCAGGAAAGCCACACTGGTTGGCCTTCACTTGCGTTGATGAGGCTGGACAAGAAGACTTAGTCAATGCAACAGTGATTGGTCCAGTAGTTCCTACTGGAGGTATTGACGATGGTGTACCTCCCCCAAGACTGAATGGAGTTTGGGCTGAAGATGTACCGAATGACGACGGCGGTCGTGTGCAAATTGGCTGGGAAAATTCTGTAGCATCCGATTGTGCATTTGTTGTTGTATACATGATGCCAGAAGACCCGAACAGTAGCACACTTCCAACCAATGTCGATGCTTTCCAAGAAGCTGGAATCGTACCTGACTGTGAAACAAACATGACAATCATAGATTCGATTGGAGATGACTCACTAGTTGATGGACAGACATATTGGATTGGAGCCGTAGCATTCGATAAGTGGCTAAACGGAGATACTGGGGATGTGACAGTTCTCGAAGTCACGCCTTTCGTCAACAACATAGATGGTTCAAGCGAACCTGAAAGAATCAGCGAACTAAACGCCTGGGACCATCCCGAAGACGATGGCACAGCGATTGATATCTCATGGGCTCCATCCGAAGTTGATGATTTCGATTACTATGTGATTTGGGTCTCTGAGCACCCGCTTGATGATCTAACTGATTTCTGGCCAGTTGCTGGAATAGAGCCTGGAATTTGTGGCTGCATTGTAATGGATAAGCAATGGATTGATACTGAAAAGAGTCCGATCGAACTAGAACTTAACACAGCATTGTATGGCGGTAGTGGTCTGGAAACCTCACTGCCAGGACAAATCGTTCCGGATGTTGAACTATACGTTGCAGTTACAGTTCATGACATCAAAGGCAATGTCTACTTGGATAATCTAAACACTGCAGTGGTTACTCCTATTGACAACCTTGCAGATAACACTCCTCCAGACAGACTGGTGGACTTGAATCTCTATGATAGGCCCGGAGATGATGGTACCGCTGTAATGTTGGAATTCGGCTTATCACAAGCAAGTGACGTGGCTTACTACGAGGTATATGCTGCTGCATTTACATTCACTTCGGTAGGACAAAGTGGCACAGTCAAAGAGCCGATTACAACTCTAGACAGGTCTCCAATACTTCCTTTGACAATCGAAGTACTGGCTCTCGATACATTGGTTGTACCTAACATACCTGTCACCGTTGCAGTAGTACCAGTAGACTGGTCTGGCAATGCACATCTTGACAATTTGGTCACTTCAACCGCAATTGCAATTGATGATGGAATTGACGATGTTGGAGCATACCTACCTGATATTGAGGGAGTCTCTCTAAAGTGGATCGATGACTCAATCTTAGTTTCATGGGACCACACTACGGACTCTAGTGTCCGCTCGTACATGATTTTCATTTCAGATAGTGAATTCAGTAATGTTGCTGATGCCACCAATGTAGGAATGAGCGATGTTTCGAGTGAATTCTTGATAACGCCAGAACTCTATTCGGCATTGAGCAATGATAGTTCTTGGTGGGTCGGAATCTCTGCTAAGGATGATGTGAATTATCGTAAGATTATCGAGTCTCAAAAAATCAATGCCATCGACTCTGAAGGAGGTTCTGGAGATGGTGATTCAGAAGGAGATAGTTCTGCTACTGACTTAGGAGAACTCTTCACATCTGACAACCTAATTATTGCAGGAATGGTACTGATTGCTCTACTTCTGCTGGTTCTAGTTCTTCGTGGACGAGGCGGTCGCAAGCCTGGTAGAAACAAGGAATGGGAATTGCAAGAAGCCACTTGGGGTATTGAAGCCAGAAGTGGCTGGGATGATGTTGGAAGCTTCGGTGGCCAAGTAGCGCCACCGGTTGCACCACCTCCAGCAATTCAGCCTGCTCAACAGAATGACATCTATGCTGCTGCTCAAAGGATACAGGAACCTAGCCAACCTGCGCAACAACAACGTTGGTCACAACCTACACAGCAACAGCAACCGCCACAAGGAGGAATAGACACCTCCTTCTTGGATGACTTGTTGTGATTGCATGATGGAAGGGCCAAAGAGTGCGGTGTTCACAACCGTCAGAGCACGAGATGGACACCTGTTCCATCTCGATATGCACTTGGCTAGGCTAGCAAAACATGCCGAGGTTTTGGGAATAATCATTCCTGAGTTTGAGATTCCAGAAGGTCTTGATGGACTAGTTAAAATCCAAGTTGATGAAAACGGAGTTGGATTTCATACCAAACCATTCTATCAAGAAATACACATGGATGCAGAAGGAATTACTGTACCTGCACCCAGATGGACGCGCAAAGTCACTGGCACAAAACATGGCGACTGGGAGGCTTACCGTAACATTACAACAGACGCTTTCAGCAAGGGTGCAGATGTAGCTCTACTCGTGCACGACTTTTGCATCGTTGATGGTGATAGAGTGATGCCACTTGTATTGGATGAAGATGGAGTTGTATGGATTAGTGGCCCAGAATTCGGCGGTGTTGATTCAGTAACTTTTGACATTTGCAAACCGAAAATCGAGGAGGCTGGATTTGTTATCAGCGAAGGACGATTGAATGAGAGATTAGTCGCCCGTGCAAAGGAGATTGTGCTATTAGGAAGCGGCATGGGTGCCGCTAAACTGTGCGTATTGGATGATGTTGATATCGGCGATGGAAGCAACAATTTGCAGAAGGTATGCATCGAGGCTCTTGGAGATGATTGGAGATGATTGACAACCTCCTTAATTCTCAAGGCGAGGACCGAATCTTGCTACTATCTGGAGGGCCAAAATCGCATCTAGCACAGCGTAGTATGTTCGCTAAAGGAATGAAAAAACGGTTGGTTATCACTCAGCCATCAATAAAACCTCAATTGAATCATTCTCCACTAAACGGTGAAACTATTCTTCAATTTAACAAGAAGCCTATGGAAGGAAGTTTGCAAATCAAGAGCGATAAAGGTTGGAAAGTAACCAACATTCTCAATGCAAAAATTTTGGAGGGAATGTTGCGCTCTCTTATCCCGCATACTCCAAAAGGTTCTCTCTGGGCTGGAGCGCTGTCCTATGATTTGGTCCAATGGACAC
>JAKURJ010000025.1 GCA_022452125.1 Candidatus Poseidoniaceae archaeon | reverse complement strand
CAGAATTCGATTTCTTCACTGTAGCCCATTATCACAAGGCCGTTCCAACTAATGCGCGGCCTCATTCCATTGGGTAGAACAACTGTATGAAGAACTCCGTTGAGCACAATTGTGCCACCATCGGGGTCTTCCCAATGTATGTCATCCCAGTCAAGATTCATCTTGAATCACTGATTATTGTTGACCCAATCACGCAGACTGTCAATGTCCCAACCTTGGTCGAAGTAACCTTGGATTGTAGCTTGGTCCCACTGTGGGAACTCTGCCATTGCTGCAGCCATTGCTGGATCTACATTCGCTGCTGGAGGTGGCCCTGCCGAAGGAGGACCTGCTCTAGGCACTTCAGCGTAGGATTTCTCGGCTTCTTCATCATACTCGTATTCGTACTCGTATGTTCCATCACCGGAATCTCTTCTAGCAAGTACCACGACTACAACTAACAGAATTAGAATAAGCGTACCTAATCCAATAACAATCAACATACCTGAACCAGATAAGAATCCTTCATCGTCAGAAGCTTCTGCTACATTGAATGACTTGGAGTTCTCTGAGCCATTCCATAGGACTTCATTTGATTCTGAATCCACGATTAAGAAGTACATCCCACTGGTTGGTGTTCCGAACACTTCCAGGTCGGTGACGAAAATATTCGCCATTGTACCCTGAGCAATCTCTTCAGTTGTCCATGTCAATTCAGTTGTTGGGAATCCACCATCTTTCACAGACTGGACTTCAAGTGTGATGTTTCCATCTTTTGTACCGATGTTCTGAATTGAGATTTCAAGTTCAGGAACCTCTCCGACTTCTGGATTCTTTGGCGTCATTCGAACGTCTATGACGTTGAACTTAGCTTGTTCGTGGACCAATCTGTACTGTGAGTTGTGTACAGGGTTGCTCGAATAGATGGAACTTATTCCGCCTGCAATGTTCGGTCCACCGCCTTCAATATCCCAACCTGCAGAATCTCTTCCTTCAATCCACATTACAAGGTCTACAGTGGTAATCTGTGCTTGTGTTGGGTCTTGTGGGTCTGGCCATAGGTCAACACATTCTGCGCTGACTAGGTAATCGCCACCTTGAATCTTCAAGTCAAGTGGGTGTGATTGTGCTTCAACGCCAAATCTTTGACCGTATACAGGCCATGTTAGGTTTGAATCAGCATCAGAGTAGAAGGACCACATTAGGTTGACTTCACCAGCAAGTAGAGCAGCGTTCTCTTCGATTACCGCTTCAACATCGATGCAGTGCATTGTCGATGATGGCATTGTGTTTCCAAGAACTTCTCCATTGATTCCGGAGCTAGCAGACCATGAGTCGTCATCAATTTCTGGCTTGCTTGCATCCACCTTAATCTTGAATGATGCACATCCGAAAGCGCTGTTTCCATCACAAATATTTGCGGTAGAATCTGTAGCACCATCAGGTAGGTTGACCAATCTGAATGTGTAGGTGTACTCATTGTTCAGAGGAGGTGCTGTGATGTTGATGTTGAAGGCACCGCCATCTATTGAGTGCAGAGTCGGCCCATCTGTCTTGGAACCATCTGCACCACCAGCAGGGTATGCAAAGTAACCCTTGCTACCGTCCATCATTGCTTCTTGGCGAGTTACTTCTAGAGTGAATTCGCCTTCAGGTAGAACATAGACTCCGAAGTTAATTCCGTCAATATATGCATACTGTCCTTCCATGGAGATGGTGTCACCAGGGAATACGAACGCAACTTGAACATCCTGTGAGTATGGGTAAGACAAGTCTGTGAATGCAGGAGTAATTCCGCTTCGGAAGTCCAACTGAATACCATCGCTGTAGACCCAGCGCTGCTTGTGGCGTCCACCGGATTCACTCATAATGGACGGATCTCTGTCCATGTCTTTGATTCTTAGTTGTGGAATCATTGTTCCTCCACCAATGCCGATAATGTCCCAATTCATTCTAATCGGGAGGTCAAGGTAGAACTCGTCTTCGAATGGGTCGATTAGTCGGCCCCCATCCATGCGTAGAACTTGAGGACCATCGCTGCCATTACCTGCTTCAATGATTTCGATATCTGTTGAAGAGGTCCATGCTGTCTCATTTCTTGGTGAGTAATATACCACCATGTCTTGAGCACCAAGGTCGATTTCGAAGTAGTTGATATCTCTCCAACCATTCTCATCAGTTGCTTCAACAATCAAGTGGTACTGGTTTCCAGCATACATTGTCATATTCCAAGGACCTTGGTAGAATGGTGCGCCTTCGCTTGGGTTGTGCAAGCGCTCTCCGTTGGAATCTTCGATGAAGAAGTTCCTGATGTTCGGAGTCTTTGCATCCATTGATACGTAAGTTACCAAGTCGTTCTCAAATCCAGGTACACCAGCAGCGATTGAGTTACCTCCAAGGTCTGTTCCTTCGATGTAGATACTGACCTTACCCGGCGGGTCTTGACCCTTGTTTGCATCATCACTGAATGTTCCAGTGTAATTCGCAGTAGGCGCATTACCGTCGCTGTACAATGTTAGAACTGCGTACTCATCAGGGTCTGCAATTCCGTCCATGTCAGTGTCGTGGTCATACTCGACCCAGTAGTACATGTCTAGGCTGGTTGGAGGAGTAGGGATATCCTGTGCTAGAACTCTGACCTTCTGTTGAGCGCTTGGCAGTACCCATGTATCGTCAACTAGGCTTCTCCAGTTGGTCCAAATTGTCTGGTCAAAGTTAGCTGCCTTCAAAACTGAGATATTGACCAATGTAGGAGAATACGTATCGATTGACAAATTGAATGGAATAGCACAATCAGAATCTGAAACGATTGGTGCTGGAGGACATAGTGTGTCTCCTCCTTCGTATCCATCAATCATGAATCGGTATGTCGCTTGACCAGCGGCTGTCGCTCCCAAGTTAATCGCCCAATCGAAGTCACCGCCAATGACACCAGTGGTGTTGGTTACTTCGACCCACTCTGAGACAACTGTTCCATTCACAGTCTGGACATCCCAGCGTTGTAGAGACATGTTGTAAGAGGTCGGGTCTGGAGCAACATCCAGTCCTTCGAGTCTGATGCTGCCAACTAAGTTGATGTTCTGGTTAGAACTTGCAGATGCTAGGTTTTGTACGTCTCCTGCATTGTTTCTCAACTCGAATGCTGAGACCATTGCATCGTTCTCAATTGCGTTTCCATTAGCAGGTGCCAGAACGATAGCGCCAGGAAGTCCATTGACTCCGTTATCTGCAACAAGGCTTGCGTACAGACGCAATTCTGCTGTGTCTTCCCATGCAGTGTTAATTCTGAATCTCCATGTTACCGTAATTTCATCTCCAGCCCAGTTGTATGACGAAGACTCCATTGTGACCAAGTTATCTGGGTCGTGTGCTTCAGTGAACAGTGATAATTCAGAGAATGCCAGTTCGACAACTCCGCTTGAAGATTCCATTCTTAGTCTGGATTCTGCGAAAGCCGCACCTGTTGATTGAGAAACACTGTGGGTTGAAACAGCTTCAATGATGTCACCATTTGGATACAGTCCTTCAGGACTACCCGTTAGACTTAGAGTTGAATCGTAACCTGTTGCAGTGGTGATCGATAGGTCAGAAAGCATCACACCTCCGCCGGAATGTGCTGAAACTGCCAATGGTACGTCGACTTGAGCACCTGTTCCGAGAGCGATACCTTGATTCAATTCTCTATCGAAATTACTGGAACCACCAAGAGATGTTTCCCAATCATAGATGATGTCCAGGTCACTTACCTTGACATGAGTCCCACTAGCTGCATTTTGATTTGAAACCGAGAAGCGGAATGTGGCCCATTCGTTTCCATATTCATCAATGTGTGAAGCTTGCAGAAGTGGATTGTTCATCAATGATACAATCGCATCCTTGAATGCAAACATCGGGAACATTGTCTCATGTGCAATCACGGATTGATTAGGTACGGTTCCCAATGAAACTTCTTGACCGCTTGCAGTTAATGACAAATCAAAGTCACCAGCAGTATTGTCTGACATAATGACGTCAGCTACTTTGACGTCTGCACCGATAGGTAGCATGAAGCCACCACCGGTTGCCTCACCGTTTGTATTCAGAGTAATTGTGGCTGCATCCATTGCGTAATTGACGCCTAGTGATGAACCAGCCCAGAATTCGGTTTGGCGACCGAATGCACCGAATGCTGGTTCATCCATTGCCCATTCAATGTCTCCATCGTTTGCGATATCGATAGATACGCCAGTTGCGCTGTGGCCAAATTCTAGGTCGAACCATAGTTCAGACAAGCCACATGTGTTGCTGTAAGAAATAATGGATGAGAATCCGAAAATCGGATCTGTAGGAATCCATTTCTGGCCTACTGTCAAGTTGTGGTTGGTGTTGTCTCTAAGAATAACTTCAATCTTTGGAGATTCCATACAATCATCCACTACTACCGGTGTTACACCCACAATAGACTGAGAGAATTTTGAAGTATACAGGGTCGGAGTGAATCGGTTATCCGCAATCGTTGGATTGTAGAATAGCGGAATATCTCCACCAGGAGATTGCCACACACCATTGGATATCATCGGGCTTTGAACAACATCAGTATCGTTCATTCCAGTACCGATTCTAGTACCTATGCTCAATCCGTGCAATACTGCTGTGGATAACCTATACTTTCCTGTATCGAAATCGAAACGGAGGTCGATAACTGGATATTCTGAAGCATCAACGCCCCATAATTCGATGATTGGACCTACCAAACCAGTCATTTGGTTTCCGTCTCTGTCTAGTGCGATTTCAGTTGTTCCCGCACGCAGAACTGAAACGGTTAGTGAGTTTGTTGGAGTTGTTTCTTGTTCCAGGGTTAGAACTCCGTAGCCGTCAGGGAATCCTGGGTTAGGAGATTGCTTGGGCGTGAATCCCTTGACGGTCATTGAGCCGGACTGAGGCAATGGATCTCCAAGGCGGAAGTCATCGATAAACCAACCAGGCATGGTTGTATTTTGTGGCACTCCTGCACCGTTGTTGTGACTCATGACGAACTTTAGTTGGACGTACTTGTGGATGTGCTCATTCAAGTTAACTGCTAGCGTTGACCATCCGTTAGGATTCTGAGTAGGGTGGGTTGATTCTCCACCAAGTGCGTAGTCTGTGCCAGTAAGGCTGTCACAATTCTGAATCTTTCCGTTTCCGCTACCGATTGGATACAGTCCGTTTGCGTAGCTAACTCCAGTTGAGTTGGTCATATCGAATGGAATGTGGCTCCAACCTACTTCGGGCGGAGGGAATGAAGGAGAGGATGAGTTCCTTACCATTACATATCCACAGTCGTAGTAAGTGTTGGTTGGATTAGCACCAGGGTTGGTTTGAGACCAGTGCATTCCGTGCCAACTCGAGAAGCGAGCGATGAATGACCCCGGGGCGACTTCCATTTCTGGAGTTATCATGCTGTAGGAGAACCCTGAGCCTTGGTCATCAGTGGTGTAATCATTGTCGAAATCGTACATATTTGTACCCCAGCAATCATTTCCAGTGTTACAGTTTTCATTCAGAACAAATCCATCAGCGAGGGTGCCGTGCTGCCAACCAGTGCCATCTGCGACTGGTTGTGAAATATCCACGAATCCAGAGCCTGTTCTCTCGAAGTCGGTGGAGAAACCACCGCTGACTAGACTTATTGTGTCTTCATGGTATGTGAAGTCCGCTAGGGTTGAGAACTCGGTTTGCTGATTGTTGTAGACCGGATCCCAAACATATTGAGATGTTTCAGAATTGATTGTTGTGTATGTTTCATGGGTAGGCATACCTGTGGAAACTTTCGCTGATGCGCTTGTAACCGTGTCACCTGAAGGTATTGTCACGGTTCCATCTACGATGTTTGTGTAGTCAGGTCCGTCTCTAACTTCAACGGTTACTTCGCTATCTCCGCCGCTAAACGTAGTAACATTTTCTGCGCCTGCGATAGGCGCAATCAGCATAATACCTGTGAAAACCAAAGCGGTAATTGCACTCTTTTTGTCTGTCATGGGGCCACCCTCTTTCCTGCCCCAATCAAATCGGGCATAAAAGACCGACGGGGAAGTGTCTATTCGGGTTCCCCCCTTTAGGGGGGGACCCGTTTGATGTCAAAGTTTCACGACTCTCAACTTAGAATAACAGTCAGAAGCGATGTGCTGCAAGCCACCAACTCTCTCTTCAGAGCGTTCTAACCATTCCTTGTTTGCAACCGTGCTCGGCTTACTTGGACCTAGTGCGTCACAAACTTCTGGCCCTTCACTGATTTCCAATGTACCAATATTCCTAGCCATTGACATAATCGTAACCTTATCAAATGCCAAAAGAGGACGTAATGGAAGAAGCGAACTGGCTATTTCGACCCCTCCTAAATTGCCTAAAGTTTGACTAGATACTTGCCCTAAGTTTTCGCCAGTGAGTAAATGGGTTGCATCAATTTCCTCTCCCCTGATTGTAGCGATAGAATTGTACAATCGTTTCATGTGAATGAAATATTCAGTATGGTTCCACTTCTCGGTAAACAGAGCGAGTTTTTCGGCAACAGGAACTACAATCAAGTCGCGGTCTAAATTTTCTCTAGCAAGTTTTCCAAGCTTACCTTCGCTCTCTAACAAATATCGGAGTAATGCGATAGTTTTCTGTTCTGCTTCCGGACCCGTTATTGGTTCCTGAGATGCATGAACAGGGAATATTTTCCAACCTTGCATTAGCATGCGCGCTACAGCAATTGGGGAGTCAATACCCCCGCTTACTAGAGCGACACAAACGCCGGCCATAGTTGGGTGGCGAATCCTATACCTCATCAAATCTTAGCATAATATGGGGAATTAGTACATGGATTCAAGGAGTTGATGCCAACAGCAGTAACCAATGGAACCGTATAGTACAGAACCTGTAACCCTGATTGAGGAAGTCTTTCCCCAGGATACCAATTCATACAACACATTGTTTGGTGGTCGACTACTATCCCTGATGGATAAGGCTGCAGGCATCGTATGTGCGAAATTCGCACACAGAGAATTCGTAACGATTTCTATCGATACTTTAGAATTCAAGGCACCAGCAAGACAAGGAGATTTAATCGAAGTAACTGGAAAAATTGTTTTCACTTCAAACAGAACCGCTTGTGCGAAGGTAACAGCTTGGGCAATGAGCAAATCTGATTGGACAAAGACTGAAATTTGTCAAGGTTATTTCTTCATGATTGCAATCGACTCAATGATGCGCCCCATTCCAATCCCTCAATTCAGCGCTGAAACGGATGAAGAAAAGGCTGATTGGGAGACTGCGAAGGGAATTAGAGAGCACATGCTTTCCAGAAAAAACAAGTGATCAATCATCAATTCTCGGAATTGATGCTACATCTTCTGGACTCTTAGTATCTGAACTAACTAGGTCTTTGAAACTAGAAGGAATCTCTGGTTTCGGACTGATGTGTTCCATCATTCTGTCAACTTCATCATCACTGACGTCGCCCCCATTGCTCTTCGCTAGGTTTTGAATGGATTCTGCGACTTGAGATTGACGGCTATTTTCAGCCTGTAAACGGATGGCATCAGCAGTACGGCCCTTTGGTCGCTTTCGCAAAAACCTCTTCGATATTTTACTAGCCCTGCCAATTGTTGGACTGATTAATTCAGCAATTACCGACCTACCGCGTAGCGCTCTAGTGCTATTTTTACGAACCTTTATTCGACGATTTTTAGGTTTAGCGACCAGCTTAGTCATGTTAGGATAAAGGTCTCTTGGAGATTTGATCTCCTCAGGAATGATTTCGGCTTCGAGTGGAACCTCTCTACGAGCAGACGCCACAAGAGAGGGTTGATCTTCTTCAACAACTGGCTGCAATGGGGTATCTGGAGATGAGAATGATTCTGGCCCTGCGTTTGGCACGTGGACGCCACTTGCTCCAACAAATGAAGGCAAAAATTCGGTTGGCGGCGGCGTAGGTTGTTGGGGTAACGGGTTTGAGTAAGCAGGCTGCGTATTATGCTGGTGAATCATTTCGTAAGATGGAAGGCCTGTTGGGGAAGTCCTGTGAACTTGATTGTAGGCTGGCTGATTCACCGGTTGTTGCCAGCCGTTTTGCATGACTTGGTTTCTTTGAGTGAATAAGTTGGACTTTGAACGAGCTAGAAGTCCTTCTGAAATCTGTGGCTCCATTTGTGATTCGAGCTCAGGCTCATCTTCCCAAATTGGTATGTCCAAGTCATCAATAGCAATCGCTGGACTAATGATTTCAGCATCGAATGCTTCTTCCTCATCCATTGAATCAATGAAGTGAGAAATTACCGCAGAAGGGAATACTTCTACCGGTTCTGGAATCGCTTCTAATCCATCGCTATCGATTGAGCGAGGATAGTCAGAATCGCTAACCATGTTATCCACGCTTGCTTTAGCTTCCTCCAAAGTCATGCCATTTTGGATACGCTGAATCAATGCACATAATCGCATAATTGTCAGATCTGCTCCGTATACTACGTGGCAATCTTCTGCATTTGTATCGATAATTAGAGTCGGTTGCTTCGTGATGTAATGGGCTGCTGAAAGTACCAAGCCAGCCGCTCCCAGAAGAGCTTGGAGTTTCCCAGTAACACCTCTCCAAGCCACCCAGATGAAAATTAAACCGACGACTGCGAGCCATCCCGGTACAAGAGTAGTGTCATGGTGTTGGACTCTTTTGATAGCATCCAAACGGATGTCAAGAGAATGTCCATTTCGGGATTAGAATGAGACCTGGTTCTCGTTTAAGGTCGTCCTGACCTTACCGCGAACTCCTCCCAGTGACAACGAGCGGAATTTTATACCCGCTCCATTGACACCGAGCCCCTCTGGCCTCGTGTCCATAAGCATCCCGAACCGCTGAAGTTTATCCCGAGGTTATGAACCCACCGTTTTCCCCTCCTATGGAGGGGCCGTTCTTCGAGGTGGTTTAGGAAAGCCGAGTCAACTTTGCACTACCCATGATTCTAGGCTTAGAATCGAGTTGAGCAAGAAGGACAACTGGTGGGTTTTCTTTGCGGATAAATAGAGGCGAATCCCATGCAACTTCAAGTCCTGAATCAATCGATTCTACCCTTCCTACTATGAATTGTAAATCAACGCTGGCGTGCACACCATCTCCACCTGCAAGAACTCTCTTCTGGAATGGGGAAATACTTAGTTCAACCTTACTTTTCTCATGCTTATCAAGGCATAGAGGAATTGAGATTCCTTTGTTCTTATCTTCAACAGCAGGATGAATGACTAGAGAACCACCCGTGAGGTGGTCTTCCTTGGTATTGCGCAAAGCAATTCCAACTCTATCTCCTGCAACTGCTTGCTCAACATCATCGTCCATGACCTGTAAGCTCTTGACTGTCCCTGGGCCTTCTGCTGGAAGTAGATGTAATTCGTCGTGAACAGAAACTGAACCTGATTGTACATATCCAATAGCGACTAATCCGATTCCCTTTACATTGAAATGCTGGTCTATTGGAACAACCAGCGGCTCTTGTTTTGCCGATTCCAGATCACTAGAAATTTCGTCCATCAGCCCATACAATGCACCCCTTAATTCGATTCCGTCATTGCCACACTGTTCCCATGATGAAAGACCTGCCTGAGCGATAAATGCTTTCACTTGGTCTTCATCTATCCACTCGCCTTGTGGTGGGTTGATTACGTAGATCCCCTTACTAATTCCAGCTGCTGCAAAACCAACCAAAACCTCACCAAAAGTGGCATCGATTCCAGTAACTTCTAGCAAACCAACACGAGCTGCACACAATGAGTTGAAGAATGGGCGGATTCTTTCTGGCATTTTTGCTGGTCTGATAATTGAAAGAATCCGTGGGCCATCTGATCCCGATTCTTTGTGAACGTAAGTATGGACATCACGCTGGTCAGTGGCTTTAGCCACAGCCTTAGCCAGGTCATCGCTACCAATCATTGCGATATTCAGCACTGTCATGGCCTTGCGAGTTAGGGGGTGTTCTTGAGCATACTGCAATCAAGAGGTGTTTGTAATGCGTCTGTATTCGGAAAGTCGCATTTCGTATTCCTCACTTGATAGATTACGAATCCTTTCTGTTCCGAAGTTTTCTATTGTAAATGAGGCTGTTACAGTAGCATGAACCAATGATTCGGCAAGTTCATTTCGGCTTATTTCACCTGAATTTTGCGTAAGGTACTGAGCCATTGCACCTGCGAAAGAATCGCCACAACCTGTTGGGTCTGTTAGTTGTCTAGTCGGATAAGATGGCATCGAGATAATTCCTTCTGGATGCATGGCTAAGACTCCATGTTCGCCACGCTTGACGACCAAGATTCCTCCTTGTTTCATTTCCAGAACACTCTCTGCTGCCCGAATCAAGTTATCATCACCAGCAAGCATCTTTACCTCTGCATCATTCAGAATTAGGATGTCGACTTTCGTCATCACATCACGCAATTCTTGGTTTGCAATTTCTATCCATAAATTCATCGAATCCAAAATCGAAACTCTTTCGACATCAGTTTGGGAGATTACAGAAGATTGTAGACTTGGGTGCAGATTGGCACACATCAGCACTTTTGGCGAAGTCTGGCCTTTGGGAACTTTAGGTTGGAAACTCTCGAACACATTGAGATGAGTCTCGTGTGTTACGGCTTCAGCCATATCGCCATGATAGGAGCCTTTCCAACGGAATGTTTCTCCTTCGTTTTCTTCAATTCCGCTAATTTCTAATCCGGAATTTCGGTACCACTCAAGATGCTTTGGTTTGAAATCTTGACCGACAACACCGACCAATGCGACACCGTTACCGCTATTTTTGCGATTGTGAAAAGCTGCCGAGAATCCTCCGTAAGAAGCTGAACCACCCAGTTCATCATCTCGTGAAACCATAGGGGTTTCAAGAGAATCGTAGGGTAGACTGCCAACGATTAGTACATCCATAAAATCATCCCAACAGTTCTTGGTGCTCATCGATGTAAGCGATAGTAATGTCTCCAGTCAAGAAATCCTTTTCATCCATTATTCTGCGATGCAGCGGAATTAGATGGTCCACACCAGTGATTATGGTTTCATCTAATGCTGTTCTCATTCTGCGGATTGCTGAATCTCTATCCGGGCCCCATGCCAGTAGCTTTGCTAGTAGACTGTCGAAGCATCCTGGCATTTCATAGCCCGGGTGAGCGTGTGTATCGCACCTGATTCCGAATCCTGATGGGAAGTGGCATTCCCACAACCTGCCCGGCGATGGAACGAAATTGGTAGTGTCTTCTGCATTGAGCCTACATTGGATTGCGTGGCCTCTGATTGTAATATCATCTTGAGTTAGAGGTAGGCTTTCTCCCTGAGCAACTCTAATCCCTAATTCTACGAGATTGTATCCGGTAATCAATTCTGTAACGGTGTGCTCTACCTGCACCCTAGGATTCACTTCTAAGAAGTAGAAATCTCCATTCTTATCTCGTAAGAACTCGAATGTTGCTAGACCCTTGTATCCCACAGATTCTGCACCTGCACAAACCAATGCTCCAACTTCTGCTCGCTTCTCGTCGGTTAGCCATGGACCTTCTTCGATCAGTTTCTGATGACGGCGCTGAATTGAACAGAACCTTTCACCAAAGTGAATCGCCTTTTCTCCATCTGCTAGGACTTGGAACTCGACGTGCTGTGCACCTTCGATGTATTTCTCAACGAATACTCTATCATCGCCAAACGCCGATTTCGCACGCCCTTGACACAGTTTCAGTGCGCCTTCAAACTCGTTCGCTGCGTGAACAATTTGCATTCCAATTCCACCGCCACCTGCGGCTGCCTTGATGATTACTGGATAGCCGATTTCATCAGCTAATTCACTGGCAACTTCTGCTGAGGAAATCGGCTCGCTACTACCCTTTGCAGTCGGTAGGCCTGCGGCTTCCATCGCCGCACGGGCTTCGATTTTGTCACCTAGTAAAGTAATAACATGCGAAGCAGGACCGATGAAAGTAATTCCTTCTTCTTCCAAACGCTTAACGAAATTTGCATTCTCTGCAAGGAACCCGTATCCTGGATGGACTGCATCGCATTCAAGGTCTTTAGCAGCCTGTACAACGGCCTCAATATCAAGGTACGAATCCAATGGATTCGCCCTCATTATTGGATAAGCAATGTCTGCCATTCTAACCGGTAGAGATAATCGGTCCTCTCTGCCATGAATAATCGCAGCCTCAATACCCATGTCCCTGAGTGTTCTTAGAATCCTCAAAGCGATTTCTCCACGGTTCGCAATCAGCACGCGCTTGAATGCCATGTTAACCCCCAAACCTAACTATTCTAAGATGAAAGCGGTTGGTTAGGGTTCGAAAAATGCGGTTTTTTACGCCTGAAAACGGAAACAAACTACCTTTTTCTGCCGAACTTAGGAACGATTTGCCGTTGTTCTTATAGGATACCCAAACAAATGAACAATATGGCCGACGATGTTGACACGGGAGCATCCACTGTCGAGAGGTTGGCAGGTAGAGACTTGAATCAGGATGGCAAAGTAATCAATTTGGTAATTTGTGGGAACTCTAGATTCTATAATTACGAATGGATTGAAGAACAGCTAGAACAATGGATAAAATGGAATGATTACCCTGACTTGATAATCATCGGAGGAGCCAGTGGAGTTGATTACTTGGTAGAGAGATGGGCTAACAATCAAGCGATACCAATGGCAATTTTCACCGAAGCTTGGAATGAACCTCGTAGCGGACTGGAGGATTCCGGACGTCCTGAAGCCGCACCTACACTAGGTGACAAAATGCTGGAGCATGCTACACATCTAGTCGCGTTCCCAGGACCAAAATCAAAGTGGACTACGATTATGATAAATCGTGCACGCGAGAAAGGAATACCCGCAGTAGCGATTCCGACACCATCTGAAGGAGATGCAGATCAGTAAACGTCTCTCAAGTAGCGCTTCTGCTCCTTCATCATCGTTTTCTCGATGAAGTGCGTAGCATCTGCTTCAGACATTCCACCGTGCTCGATCGCAATTTCGATTAGCGCACGGTGTACGTCCTTTGCCATGTATTGCTTGTCACCACAGATGTAGAAGTAAGCTCCACGCTCAAACCATTCCCACACTTCTGCACCATGCTCTTTGAGCCTGTGCTGAACGTAGATTTTCTCTTCTTGGTCTCTTGACCAAGCAGTGGTGAATCTGTACATATGGCCTTCATCAAGCCAATTCTCGATTTCATCTTTGTAATAGAATTCAGTCTTGGAAGATTGGTCGCCGAAGAATAGCCAGTTTTTGCCTGTACCGCCATCGTGAACTCTCTGTTCCATGAATGCACGGAAAGGAGCGATTCCTGTTCCTGGACCTACCATGATAATGTCAGTAGATTTGTCTTCGGGTAGAACGAATGACTTAGTTGGTGACATGAATACACCAACGTCTGTCTTGTTTACCTTAACTTCGTCAGCCATGTAGATTGTACACAATCCACCTCTGTCCCTACCGTGGTGAGAATACCTTACAATTCCAACAGTTAACTCGACAAATCCAGGGTGAGCATCGTGACTGCTTGCAATTGAATACAGTCTTGGCTTAAGTTTGTCAATCAATTCAATGAACTCTTCCGGAGTGTAACTTACATCGAAGTCATTCAATACATCGATGTAGTCTCGAGACCAGATGTAATCTTCCATAGCATCTGCATCAGTAGCAAGGTTCTCCGCACGACCAGCGGGGTCATCACCAGGGATGGAAGGCAGAAGTTCACTTTCCATGGCCGAATCTCCACTCATCCAACCGGAGCCTTGGCCAGCGACGGATTCTCGGTATCTTTCAATCATCTTTACGGTGATTCTCATTCCGTTAGAACTGACTTTTTCAGTTAGCGACTTTACGAATTTCTTGTTGACTCTGTGAATTTCAAAATCTTTCTTCAGTGCTTCCCAAAGTGTTCTCTCGCCATTGTGGGTTGTAACCATGTGATCTTGTGCCCATCCTGCAGTCTCAATTAACAAATCTACAGTGTTGGCAGGATTTTCTGCGAGTACTCCAAGAGCGTCACCTACCTTGTAGTCAAGACCAGAATCGCCCAAATCAAATACAACGTGACGTGTTTCTTTCCTGGAACCTTCACCGTTTAGGACATAGCATTCAGTTATCTTGGTCAAGTATGGGTTTTTTGCGCTCCAATTAGACATAGTAACCACCAGATGTTTCCCGCCACCGGCAAGGGATAGATGAATGTTAGGTGCGATGATGTCTTAGACTTGAAGCACTTGCAGTCGACAATGGTCGATGTTCAGTTGCTCGGAAGTGGCAATGCCTTCTTGCCCTCAGGCAGGATGCATTCATTCCTTCTAATCGACAAACACATCATCGTAGACTGCCCGCCAACCGCTCTGGCTAGTCTGAGAAATGCGGGTATTAGTCCAGCGGATATCGATACAATTCTGATTACTCATGTACACGGCGACCATGTCTTCGGATTCCCATTCTTCCTTCTAGAAAGAAAATACATCTCCGATAGGGGCGGAGAAAGGCCGCTCACTGTAGCTGGTTCTAGTATAGTAAGAGAGAGACTAACAGAACTGTGTAAATTGGCATATCCTGGCTCCCTAGATGAGATGCTAAACAGAATTGATTGGGTAGATACCCCAAATGTTGAGGGATGGAGTATGGAGAGATTTGAAGTCTATCATGAGCCAATGGTTGAGCCCCATGGATGGATGCTGACCAATGACCAATGTTTGTCCATGCTACACTCTGGCGATTCAGGACCGTGTGAAGAATTATGGAACAGAATAGCAAAGTGCAGTTTTGCAGTGGTGGAAATGGGAGTTCCAGAATGGGTTGAAACAGATGAGCATCACAAACCAAGTGATATTGTCAGGTTAGCGGAAAAGTGTCCTAATACACAATTGATTCTGACTCACACATACATCGATTCTGATTACAAAATTTTGACTAAAGAAGTCCCGGAATTTCCTCGAAATGTGGTTCATGGAGAAGATGGCATGCGTTTTACACTTGACAGTAATGGCTCAATTTGTTAGAATAAAATGCTAATAAAATAACATTTTTTTATATTTATTTTTCCAGTTTGTCGATATTCGAAGAAAAATAAGAATGCAGATCTTGGATAATTTAAAAATAAATTCTATTTTTTCCTTTTTGATTTATTTTGGAAAAAATATTTTTTGACAATTTGAGTTTTTTTCTCCTCGGCGATAAATATTTTTTATTTCGGCGAGCTCGTGCAAATTGTGCTTTACAGTAGGTTCTTTTTATAACATGAAGCGTAAAATTATGATTCCCTTTTTATACCTCCAATTGAAATCGATTTAGTAAGTAAATCTAGGTCTTGATACCTTAGTTTGGGATTAGCCTTATATGGTGGACTCGGACTCCCCGAAGGCATCACGCTTGGTGTGGCGCGGGTTAACAACAAACAAAACAAAAACGGAGAGGTGTTATTTTTTGAAGAGAAATATTTTCGATGGTATTCTCAATCAGAAAACTCTGTTCGTGCAAAAAGAAGTACTGCGCGACACATACCAGCCTGAGACCTTGCCTCACCGCGACCTCGAAAGAGATCAACTCTCATTCAACTTGGTTGAAGCTCTGAAAGGTCACATACCTTCGAACATGATTCTGTATGGAGTAACTGGTGCAGGAAAAACTGCCGTAACTCGCTATGTATGTGACCAACTTCAAAGCAAGGGTAAATCCATCGGGAGGATGGTTCATCCTGTAATGGTTAATTGTAGACAAATTGACACTCAGTACCGTGTACTATCTCACCTGGGCAATGCGCTTCTAGAGGATTATGAGAGAGAAGAAATTCCTTTC
Source organism: Candidatus Poseidoniaceae archaeon (assembly GCA_022452125.1). Taxonomy (GTDB): domain Archaea; phylum Thermoplasmatota; class Poseidoniia; order Poseidoniales; family Poseidoniaceae; genus MGIIa-K1. The sequence continues at coordinate 135 of JAKURJ010000025.1, read as the reverse complement.
ACTGGTTGGCCAACTGATAGGGTATTCTCTGAAGTGGTAAAGAGAATGAATGCCCGGGGTGGAGTATATGTTTTGGTTCTGGATGAAATCGACCACTTGGTAAAGAAAGCCGGTGACGACCTTCTGTACAACCTA